>JASJEH010000001.1 GCA_030064755.1 Methyloceanibacter sp.
GTCAGCGCGATGCCAAGCGCGCGCGAGGCAACGGATGCGTCCTCGAAGAACATCTCGTAGAAGTCACCCATGCGATAGAACAGCAGGCTGTCGGCGTTTGCCGCCTTGATCTCCAGATACTGCGCCATCATCGGCGTCACGCCGTCGGGCCCACGCGCCGGCGTTTTCGTCTTGGCAACCGCATCGTTCGTTTGCGCGTCGCTCTTCATGGCTGTCTCTGATTACAGGCCCAGGTGAGGCGCGCGACAACTTCGGGGCTGAGACCGTCGAACCACACGCCGCAGAGCAGATCCTGAAACTGCGGATCCTTTGCCGCCTCGGCCACCACCGCATCCACGACGGGCCCATCGTCGCGCGGGATGAGATCCTCCAGCAACCCAGCGGACAAAGAGCCGAGCAGGTTGGGATTGTCTTCGATCTCAAGAACGGCTTTCACCAAGGCCAACGCCTTCATCGGCTCGCTTCCGGTCAGTGTGTGCTGGTAATCGTAGAGATCGTACCAGTGATCGTCGCGTTCGATTTCAATCTCGGAGCGGGACATGATCTCTACCCATTTCGAGGCCAGCTCCGGGAGCGTCAGGGACTTAAAATCAATGGGCTCCACTTTCGGATGCGCCTTCTCCTTCCAAGCGCGATAGTGCGGCGCGTCGCAGATCGCCAGGAGCCGGTGGGTCAGAGTCTCATCCTCAACCATGCCGTTCTTGATCGCACGGGCCTCGCGCCCCATGAGCCAGCGGGTGCGGGGCTGCCGCAAGGCGAGCTCTTGGAGGAGCGGCGTCGCTCGCGCGGCATGGAACACCAAGAGCTGGCCGAGCAGCTTGCCCTTTGCGATCAGGTTGATCACCTCGTCATCTGGCTCATCACCTAGCGCTTGCTCGATGAAGGCGACGCCGCGTTCCGGTTCGTCATGAGAGAGACGGTCGAAATGGGTGACGAAGGCATAGACCCCCGGCGTTCGATCCCGAAACTTCGTGGTGCAGACGTCGCGCCAGGCACGGACCCAATCGGTCATGGGCAACCCGTCGATCCGATTCCCGACCTGTTCGTAGGTGGGCGCGGGATCGGGCGCGCAGCCCGCGTCATCGCAAAACCCCAGAACTTCATCGCACCACGTCATCGCATCGGTCCTAGCTTCTCACTGTCAGGCATACAAGGGCGCGACAGGGGACAGTTGGGGAAAGGGGTTCCCGCGCCTCACGGTGTCCTCTAGGGTGCGCGGCCTCTACGCTATTCTTCGAGGAGAGCCGCCATTACTCGCCCGTCAAAACGCGCAGCCGACGCGCTGCGCCCTGTGAGTCTCGAACGCGCAGCCTCGCGGCATGCCGAAGGCTCTTGCCTCGTCCGCTTTGGCGAGACCCATGTTCTTTGTACGGCTTCTGTCGCCGAGTCCGTCCCACCTTGGCTTAAGGGATCGGGACGCGGCTGGGTCACCGCCGAATATGGCATGCTGCCGCGTTCAACCCACGATAGGACGCGCCGCGAAGCAGCGGCGGGCAAACAGTCCGGGCGGACCCAAGAAATTCAACGGCTCATCGGCCGGTCGTTGCGCGCCGTCACCAATCTCGCAGGGCTCGCGGAGAAGCAAATCGTGGTCGACTGTGATGTGCTCCAAGCGGATGGCGGCACGCGGACCGCCTCTATCACCGGAGCCTGGGTGGCTCTCCACGACGCCCTCGCCTGGATGCAGGCGCGCCACATGGTCAAGGGCGATGTCCTGCGGGACCACGTGGCTGCAGTTTCATGCGGCCTTTATGGCGGCGAGGCGGTTTTGGATCTCGACTATGCCGAAGACTCGGAAGCTGACGCGGACGCCAATTTCGTCATAACGGGCAAGGGCGGGATCGTGGAGGTCCAAGGCACCGCCGAAACCGAGCCGTTCAGCCAGGAGCAGTTCGATCAACTGATGGGGCTCGCGCGCGCTGGCATCGCCGAGCTTGTCGAGCTTCAGAAGATGACCATTGCCTAAGGAGACGAACGTGCTCGGTTCCGGCGTTCTGTATCGCGGCTCCAGAATCGTCATCGCCAGCCATAACGAAGGCAAAGTGCGCGAACTCGGCGAGCTGTTCGAGCCTTATGGCATCACGTGCGTCTCGGCGGGAAGCCTCGGCCTACCGGAGCCCGAAGAGACGGGCGACACGTTCGAAGCCAATGCGCTGCTCAAAGCCCATGCATCGGCGAAAGGGTCCGGCATGCTGGCATTGGCCGACGATTCTGGGCTTGAGGTGGAAGCGTTGAGCGGCGACCCCGGCATCCATTCGGCACGCTGGGGCGGACCTGCTAAGGATTTCGACCTGGCTATGCGGAAGGTCCATGAGGCACTGGAAGCCACTGGCGGTGCGTTCAGCCGCGCCAACTTCACTTGTGCCCTGGCGCTAGCGGCGCCCAACGGTGACGATATCGTGTTTTCGGGTCGGGTCTTCGGGCACATCCAATGGCCGCCGAGGGGAACCCGTGGGTTCGGCTACGATCCCATCTTTGTGCCGGAAGATCATCAGGAGACGTTCGGCGAGATGGACCCTGCGCTCAAGAACGAGCTGTCCCATCGCATGCGCGCCTTCGAACAGCTAATGGCGGCAACCTATGCCGAAGACGCAGATCCAGCCTGACGCGACGGCTGTCGCGGAGCCGTTTGGCGTCTATATCCATTGGCCGTTCTGCGCGGCTAAATGCCCCTATTGCGACTTCAATTCCCATGTGCGCCATGGCGGCATCGATGAGGACCGGTTCCTCGCGGCCTATCTCGCGGAGCTGCGCTATTTCGCCGAACGCACCCCGGGGCGCACTGTAACGAGTGTCTTTTTCGGCGGCGGTACGCCCTCGCTGATGCCACCGCGCGTGCCCGGTGCGATCATCGAAGCCATTGCCCAGCACTGGACCCTGGCGGAGGACGCGGAAATCACGCTCGAGGCCAACCCCACTAGCGTGGAGGCTTTGAGCTTTCGCGGCTATGCGGCCGCCGGTGTCAATCGCCTCTCGCTCGGCGTTCAGGCCATGGACGATGCAAGCCTGAGGGCATTGGGACGTCTGCATACGGCGGAGGAGGCGCTCGCCGCGTTCGCCTTAGCGCGGGAGAGCTTTGATCGGATCTCCTTTGATCTGATCTACGCCCGCGAAGGGCAGTCGCTCGATGCCTGGACAGACGAACTCGGCCGCGCGCTGTCTTTCGCCGCCGACCACCTCTCGCTTTATCAGCTCACTATCGAGGACGGGACGCCCTTTGCCGCGCTGCATCGAGCGGGGCGTCTTCACGTGCCGGACGGTGAAGCGGCCCGTGACATGTATCTCGCGACGCAAGAGCTCTGCGAGGCGGCAGGCCTGCCCGCCTATGAGATTTCCAACCACGCTGTTCCGGGCGCGGAGTCCCGCCACAACCTCGTCTACTGGCACGGACATGACTATGCAGGCGTTGGCGCGGGCGCCCATTCGCGCATCACAACAGACGGCACCAAACGCGCACTCTCCACGCTGCGGCTTCCCGAGGACTGGCTTGCCCAGGTTGAAGAGCGCGGCCATGGGCTTACCGGCGATGAGGCGCTGACAGCGCGAGAGACGGCGGAAGAGTATCTGCTGATGGCGCTGCGCCTCGCCGAAGGCATGGACGTTTCTCGTTTCGAGATGCTCGGTGGTTCACCGCTCGAATCCGAACGCATCAATGCCCTCATCGCCGAAGGCCTACTCGTGCGCGACGGTACACACCTGAGGGCGACGCCGTCGGGACGGCTCGTGCTGGAACGTCTGATCCTCGAGCTTGCTGCCTGAGCTAGATGCGATTGCGTGCGAATTCACCTAACGTCTCTGACTTGTAACGCGGCGCACAGAAAGAAGCACCTTGTGCAGAACGACAGCCCAACAAATGCCAATGCGAGAACGGTCGCCCGGGCCAGCGAGGCCTTAGCCGAGCTTCTGGACCGCCCGCTCGCCGCGGGGCTGTATCTTGTGGCGACGCCCATCGGCAATCTCGCCGACATATCTTTGCGGGCGCTCGCCGTTCTCGCCCGGGCGCCGCTTATCGCGGCGGAGGACACGCGGCATTCCCGCAAGCTGCTCTCGCACTACAACATCTCTGCGGAGCTGACGCCCTATCACGAGCACAACGCCGCGCGCGAACGCCCAAAGCTGCTGGCGCGGATCGAAGCAGGCTATGCCGTCGCACTCATCTCCGATGCCGGGACACCCCTCATCTCCGACCCCGGCTATAAGCTCGTGCGCGAGGCACTGGATGCCGGGCTAATGGTGACGAGTATACCGGGCCCCTCGGCCGTGCTCGCTGCGCTGACGAGCGCCGGCCTTCCGACCGACTCGTTTCAGTTCGGCGGCTTCCTGCCACCAAAATCCGGCCCGCGCCGAACTCGCCTTTCGGCACTGACAGATACGCCCACGACGCTCGTCTTCTTCGAAACGGCGCCGCGTCTCGCCAAGAGTCTTGCGGATATGAGTGCGGTGTTGGGGCCGCGCGAAGCCGTGATCGCACGCGAACTGACCAAACTGCACGAAACGCTTCATCGCGGCACGCTCGATGCGCTGGTGACCGAGATCGAAGAGCAACCGGTCAAAGGCGAGGTTGTTGTGATTGTCGCGCCACCGGACGCCGAAAACGCTCAAGTCGACGATGCCCGCCTGACTGCCGACCTGAAAGCCGCCCTTGAGTCCATGAGCCTGCGCGACGCTGTGCGCGCCGTCACCGAGGCGCATGGTGTTCGCCGCGCGCATGTCTACGAACTCGGTCTGGCTCTTTCAAAATCGGACGACACATGAGTAGGGCACGCACCCGCGCCTATCGGGACGGCGTCATGGCCGAGACGCTGGCCACAGTCCTGTTCCGCCTCAAGGGATATCGCATCTTAGCGACGCGGTACCGTTCTCCCGTGGGTGAGATCGATTTGATCGCCACTAAGGGCGCGCGGCTGGCGTTCGTGGAGGTGAAGCGCCGCAAGACCTATGGCGAGGCGGCATTCGCCGTGACCGCGAAACAGAAGCGCCGCATCGTGCGCGCAGCCCAATACTGGCTCGCGAGCCATCAAAACGCTGCCGGTCGAGATATCGCATTCGACGTGGTGCTGTGCGCGCCGTGGTCTCTTCCGCGCCATATCAAGAACGCGTTCGCTTTGTGAGCGCTGGGCCAGGCCTCACAAGGCGTTGACTCGCGCCGCTCTTGAAATGCGCCCCCCTTGCGCGCAAGTTCCGCCGCAACCGCCTTCGGATTTGACAGGACATCATGGCTCTTAAAGTCGCCTTCCAAATGGACCCTATCGACCTGATTGATATAAACGGGGACTCGACGTTCGCGCTTCTCTTGGAGGCACAGCGGCGCGGCCATGACGTGTTCTACTACACGCCGCCCAACCTCTCGCTGAAGGACGGCCGCCTTATTGCGTATGGCCACAGCATCACGGTTGAAGACAAACCCGGTGGCCACTACCGGCTCGCACACCCGCGCAGCGTGGACTTGGCCGACTTCGATGTGGTGCAGCTCCGCCAGGACCCACCCTTCGACATGGCCTACATCACCACGACCCATCTGCTTGAGCGCTTGCATCCCAGCACGCTCGTGGTCAACGACCCCGCTTCGGTTCGCAATGCACCCGAGAAGGTTTTTGTTCTCGACTTTCTGGAGTTCATGCCGCCGACACTAGTGACCCGGTCACCGGAGGAGATTCGCGCCTTTCGTGAGGAGCACAAGGACATCGTGGTGAAACCGCTTTACGGCAATGGCGGCGCGGCAATCTTCCGGATCGCTGAAGGCGACACCAATCTCAACTCGCTCATCGAACTCTTGGGTCAGACCTTCCGCGAGCCGATTATGGTCCAGCGCTATCTTCAGGAAGTGCGCGCGGGCGACAAGCGCATCATCCTGGTGGATGGCGAGGTCGCCGGTGCTATCAACCGCGTGCCGGCGGCGGATGAGACCCGCTCGAATCTGCATGTTGGCGGCACCGCGAAGGCCACGACCTTGACGCCGCGCGAGGAAGAGATCTGCGCCCGCCTAGGGCCGGAGCTGAAACGGCGCGGGCTCATCTTCACCGGCATCGACGTGATCGGCGACTATCTCACCGAGATCAATGTCACCTCGCCGACCGGCATTCGTCAGGTGAAAGAGTTCGGCGGCAATGACATCGCCGCCATGATCTGGGACGTGGCGGAGACAAAGGTGAGCGCGCGTTAGGACGCGTCACGTTCGGCGGACGGATGTTCGCGGGTTCGACGCTCTCGGAAAACAGCCCAACCATGGGCCGCGACGCCGAGGCCCCAGCCCAGCGCCACCCAGATCGCCCACCAGTGGTGTCTTCCGGCAGCAATATTGATGCCAAAGAGCACGACAACGACACCGACATAGACGAAGGCATGGATTGCAAAGCCTCGGACATGGGGGCCGGCGAGTAGGCGGGTCTGGTGGTGCCCCTCATTGAGCCAGACGGCCAAGGCATGCGCGCCAAGGCCCACACCCCATCCCGCCGCCACCCACACGAACCAATGGCGGGGCGGGTCATGAGACAGCGCCAGCGCCGCGCACAGCGCCACCACCGCCCCATACGCAACGGCGTGGATCAGAAGGGCCTTCTTTGCAGAATCGGCGTCCATGGCCCAAGAGAAGCACGATCGGCCCTCACTTGGCAGGAACTCTGTTTTGTTCGCTCTATGTTCTTGCGCTAAGATACACGCTGAGATAGTATTAATCTCGTGGATCAAAGGGGGGTTAGGCATGTTTGCGCGGGTTACGACGGTAGCGTTCGAGGGCATAGAGGCTCGCGCGGTCGATGTGCAGGTACAGATTAGCTCGGGCATGCCCGCCTTCACCATCGTAGGACTGCCCGACAAAGCGGTCGCCGAGAGCCGGGAGCGCGTGCGCGGGGCGCTCGATGCCATCGGCCTGGCGCTGCCGCCCAAGCGCATCACAGTAAACCTCGCGCCTGCGGACCTCCCCAAGGAGGGCAGCCATTACGATCTGCCCATCGCGCTTGGCGTCATGGCCTCCGCTGGGGCCATCGCCCCCGATGCGATCGAGGGTTTTTGCGTGCTGGGCGAGTTGGCGCTCGACGGCTCCATCGCCGCCATTGCGGGCGCATTGCCTGCTGCCATTGGCGCCAATGCCATGGAGAAGGGGCTGATCTGCCCCCGGCCTTGTGGCGCGGAAGCCGCCTGGGCGGCGTCCGACATGCCGATCCTGGCGCCGGGCGATCTCTTACAGCTTATGAATCACTTCAAGGGCCTCCAAACCTTGCGGCGGCCGGAGCCCAATCTGGAGCCCGAAGGCGAGGCGATGCCGGATCTCGCCGACATCAAGGGCCAGGAGACGGCGAAACGCGCTCTGGAAGTCGCGGCGGCGGGCGGACATCACTTCTTGATGGTTGGCCCGCCAGGATCGGGCAAATCCATGCTGGCAAAGCGCCTGCCCTCGATCCTGCCGCCGCTAGGGCCGGCGGAAATGCTCGAAGTCAGCATGATCCGCAGTCTCGCCGGCGACCTTGCGGGAGGGCGTATTGGGCGCAATCGGCCCTTCCGCGCGCCCCACCACTCCGCCAGCATGGCTGCGCTGGTAGGTGGCGGCTCACGGCCGCGCCCAGGCGAAGTCGCGCTTGCCCATCTCGGCGTGCTGTTTCTCGATGAGTTGCCGGAGTTCCACCCGCAAGTACTGGACGCCTTGAGGCAGCCGCTGGAGAGCGGCGAGACCGTGATCGCACGGGCGAACCACCGCATCGCCTATCCATCCCGGGTGCAGCTGGTGGCGGCTATGAATCCCTGCCGCTGCGGCCACGCGGGCGAGCCCGGCTACAGCTGCCGCCAGGGGCAGTCTTGCGCCGCGCGCTATCAAGCCCGCATCTCGGGGCCGCTGCTGGATCGAATCGATTTGCAGATCGAAGTGCCGGCTGTCTCCGCCGCCGACCTCGTTTTGCCGCGCCCTACCGAAGGCAGCGCCGAGGTGCGGGAGCGGGTGGCTGCGGCCCGGGCGATCCAAACCGCGCGCTATGAGAGCCTCGGCCTCCCCCTTGTCCGGACAAATGCGGACGCAGACGGCGCGGTGCTCGAAGACGTTGCAACACCCGACGCGGAGGGGCTTGGTCTCCTCCGCGATGCGGCGCGAACGCTCTACTTAAGCGCCCGGGGATATCACCGGACTTTGCGGGTCGCGCGCACCTTGGCGGACCTCGACGGGGCTGAGACCGTCTCCCGTGTCCATATCGCCGAGGCGCTCAGCTATCGCGGGGAGACGCTAAGACGCGGAAAAATGGCGGCATAGTGCGGTTTTTCGGGCGGCCTTAGGCCTCTCAAGAGTTTCTCAAACATTCTCTGCCATGCTCGGCGCCAATGAAAAGCCGGGGCAAAAGCCCGGCGCATAAACAGGCGTCAAAACAGTGCGATACACGAACTGGCAGAGCTTCGGCGCTGACGGCGCCGGTGGAGTGCGGAAACCCTTTGCGATTGCGGCGCTCGCATTGGTGCTCATCGGGCTGTCCCTACTCGGCTCGGAGAGCATCGGAACGCTTGCCCTCGCGGCACTCCTGCTCGGGGTCGCACTCCTCGTTGTGGCCCTTCGCCATCACGCTCAGCCCGGCCAGGAACAGCTTGAGGCCCTCGCCGCACGGCTCAACACGGACGTCGAGTCGATCAAAGATCTACAATGGGAAATCCGAGAGCGCGAAATGCGCTATCGGGACCTACTTGACCACCAAGACGAAGTCATCGCGCGCCGCGATGCCGACGGCAACTTGTCCTTTATCAACGACGCCTTCTGCAAGACGTTCGGTGTCAAACGCTATGACGCGCTTGGCGAGCCCCTCGATCTCCCGATTCTCAGCAGTGATTCTGGACAGGCGACCGGGGAAACCGCTACGGGCCGCAGCACGCGCGTGATTGAACTCACCACGACGCAGGGGCCGCGCTGGTTTGTTTGGGAGGACTTCGTCCTGCCGCGTCCGGACGGGCAAGCTTGCGAAGTGCAAAGCGTGGCCCGGGACGTAACCGAGCAGCGGGCGTCGGAGTTGGCGCTCGCGCAAGCCCGAGATCAGGCCCTGACGGCCAGCCAGGCTAAGTCTCAGTTTCTGGCATCAATGAGCCATGAAATCCGTACACCGATGAACGGCATTCTCGGCATGACGGGACTCCTGCTTGATACCAAGCTTTCGCCGGAACAGCGGACCTACGCGCGCGCCATTTCCTCCTCCGCGTCGACACTGCTCGGCCTCATTGATGAGGTGCTCGACTTCTCGAAAATTGAGGCGGGCAAGATGGAACTGCGGCCGACACCCTTCGAGCTGTCAGAGGCGGTGCAGGGCGTCGTCGAGCTTCTCGCGCCGCGCGCCCGCGACAAGAACTTGGAGATCGGCTGGATCATCGCGCCAGACCTGCCGCGGCAGATCGTGGGCGATGAAGCGCGGATCCGCCAGGTCCTCATGAATCTCGTTGGCAACGCTATCAAGTTCACCGAGCAAGGCAGTGTCACGTTAAAGGTCAGCCGCTCGGCAGAGACACTCAGCGCCGCAAACACCATTGTACGATTCGACGTCACCGACACAGGACCCGGTGTCCAACCCGAAGCGCTTGAGCGCATATTTGCGGAGTTCGAACAGGCGGATCAGAGCCCGGTGCGACGCCATGGCGGCACGGGGCTTGGACTAGCGATCTCCAAGAGGCTTGCGAGCGCCATGGGGGGCGACATTCAGGTTACGAGCCGGCTCGGCGCCGGCGCTACGTTTACGGTGGAGCTTCCGCTGGACATTCCGGCCGGCACGCCACTGCTCGGAGACGTGTGGCCAAAGCCTATGCCAGGCATCAACGTCCTCATCTTGCTGGACGGTAAGGCAGAAACGGCAATCGCCCGTGACCTTGTGGCGGGCAGCGGCGCACTGGTCACCTGCGCCACCAGCGACGAAGCCGAAGCGGTCGCCATGCGCGCCGCACGCGAAGGTGCTCCGTTTACGGTGCTTCTGACCGACATGCCGAACGCCGAGCATGTTGCCGCCATCAAGCCTTATCTGGGCTGCGCACCTGAAGAACCGGGCCCGCGTGTGGTCGTGACGATCGACCCGGGAGAGCGGGAAGCGTACGCCGCACTAGAAGACCAGAGCATCACGTCCTACCTGGTGCGCCCTGTCAGGCCCGTCTCTGCGCTTACGCAGTTCTTCGCGCCCCACCACCAAGCGGCGGAACACGTCGTGCATAGGCTCAACGGCGCTAACCAAGCCAGCGCATCCCGTGGTGCGGTAGCTGGGCTCACCGTTCTGCTGGCCGAGGACAACGACATCAATGCTCTGCTGGCCTGCACCGTCTTGCAAAAAGCGGGGGCCAACGTCACCCGCGCGCGCGATGGAGCTGACGCCATCGCCAAGGCCAAACATGCCCTAGAGGCCGGCCCGGGCTTCGATCTCATCCTCATGGACATGCATATGCCCATGGTCGATGGAATCGAATCAGCGTCTCGTATTCGGGCCCTCTACCCCGAAAGTGCCGTGGCGGGTGCGGGACGGCCGCCCGTCGTCGCGCTCACCGCCAATGCCTACGCAGAGGACCGCGCGTCCTACTTCGCGGCTGGCCTCGATGACTATCTTGCAAAGCCGTTTGATAAGAAGGAGTTAGAGGAGGTCGTCGCGCGGTGGCATGACGATGACCGCTCGCAGACGGCCGGGGTCGCTTAGTGACAAAGGCACATCTTTGCCGCTCCATGATATCCACCACCTGTCATATAGGCTTCGAATTGGTTTGCTAACCCGCTTCTAATATGGCCGAATCGGGGTGGCCAAAGGGCCCTGCGGCCCGTTGAGAGCGCGCATTAGGCCTCGCGGCACGATCCCCAGAATTGTCAGGTGGTTACAACCATGCCGACAAAAACGACTCCGGGACGCTTTGCAGAGAAGTTTCTGGTTGGGGCCATGTTCCCCGGCCTAAACCTACGAACTGGCGGCGCGGGCACATTGCCCTTCATGGGCAAGAGCCGCGCTTTTGGCAAAGGGCTTGGCTTGCCGGCCGGCTTGCGCGAACGCTTTCAGCCGCCTCAAGTCTATGGCCGCATTGGATCGCTAGAGGTCCGTCTCGCGCGCAAGAAGAGCGAGATCCGCCGCGCCCAGCGCCTCCGCTATAAGGTGTTTTACGAGGAGATGGCGGCGACGCCGAACGCGCTTGCCATGCTGTCGCGGCGCGACGAGGATGCGTTTGATCCCATCTTCGATCATTTGCTGGTTCTGGACCATGGAGATCCGAACCGCAAAGGCTGGCGGCGGCCTAAGGTTGTGGGCACTTACCGAGTTCTGCGCCAGAATATCGCCGACGCGCATGATGGCTTTTACACGCAAGGCGAATACGATATCGCCCCGCTCATCCAGTCAAAACCCGGACACAGCTTTATGGAGCTCGGCCGCTCTTGCGTGCTCAAGCCCTATCGCAATCGCCGAACAGTCGAGCTCCTGTGGCATGGCATCTGGTCCTATGTGCGCCAGCACGGCGTCGATGTGATGGTGGGTTGCGCCAGTTTTCCAGGAGTTGATCCTGCGCAGCACGCAGCGGCCTTGAGTTTCCTGCACCACACTGCGCGTGCACCCGAAGAGTGGCGCGTCGCGGCCCATGACCATCTCAGAGTCGACATGAACATGATGCCCAAGGAAGCGCTCAACATGCGCGCGGCGCTAAAATCGATGCCGCCCCTCATCAAGGGATATCTGCGCCTTGGCGCCTATATCGGCGACGGCGCCGTTATCGATCGTCAGTTTGGCACAACGGATGTCCTGATCATCCTGCCGGTTGAGCATATCAACGCGCGCTACTTCGCGCATTTCGGTGCGCCCGATGAGGTTTCGGCGCCGGTCGCGCAGAATTTCGGTCCGCTGAACTAACCGGCGCGCGGGACGGAGTGGCTCCCGTCGTATGGTTTGACGCGGTGCTGGGCGCTTCCTAAATTTCCTGCATGGGTCATACGGACGTCAAAAGCGCCGCGGCAGCGGCGGATGCAGCGATTGGACTGCGTCAACTCAATCAGCGCTCGCGCGAGATTTTCCGGCATATCGTCGAGACATATTTGGAGACCGGCGAACCGGTTGGCTCGCGCAATCTGAGCCGTGCGCTTCCGATGACACTGTCGCCGGCCTCTGTCCGCAACGTCATGTCGGACCTGGAAGGCCTCGGCCTCATCTACGCGCCGCATACCAGCGCGGGCCGCCTTCCGACGCAGACAGGTTTGCGACTCTTCGTGGACGGTCTCCTGGAAGTCGGCGATGTGTCGGAGGCGGAGCGCAACGAGATCGAGGCGCGCATGGCGTCAAGTGGCCGCCATCGTGGCGTGGACGATTACCTCGCCGAGGCGGGGGAGATGCTCTCGGGCCTCTCCCGCTGCGCCGGCGTGGTGCTGGCGGAAAAGCAGAGCAAAACGCTCCGGCACGTAGAGTTTGTCAATCTCGGTCAGGGCCAGGCCCTGGCGGTGCTCGTTAGCGAAGACGGCGATGTCGAAAACCGCATCGTTACACTCCCGCAAGGGCTACCGCCTTCATCGCTCAACGAAGCAACCAATTACATGAATGCGCGCATCACAGGCATGACCCTGGAAGAGGCGCGCGGGCGTGTCGAGAGGGAAATCGAAGAGCGCCGCGCTCAGCTCGATGCGCTTACCGCCAAAGTGGTCACCGATGGATTGGCGACATGGTCCGGCGAGACCGACGACCGCCAGAGCCTCATCGTCTGCGGCCGAGCCCATCTCCTTGAGGATATCAAGGCGATGGAGGATCTGGAGCGCGTTAGGCTTCTGTTCGAGGATCTCGACGCGAAGAAGGGGCTGATCCAACTGCTGGGGTTGGCCGAAAGGGCCGATGGCGTGCGGATCTTTATTGGCTCGGAGAACAATCTGTTCTCACTCTCAGGTTCGGCGCTCATCGTTTCGCCCTTCGAAGACTCTGAGCAGAAGATTGTGGGCGTCCTGGGCGTTATCGGTCCCACGCGGCTCAACTACGCCCGAATCATTCCGATGGTGGACTACACGGCGCGGCTCTTGGGGCGGCTCGTTCCCTAGACCTCGCGTGGAGCCTTGAACCACCCCGGACTTTCGCTCCCGCCATGGTGCTGTCACTTGGCGATGTCCCTTGGCGAAGTCCCTTGGCGATGTCCCTTGGCGATGTCCCTTGGCGATGTCCCTTGATTTTTGACGCCGCGCGGTCGATATCCGGGGTTCCTCCTATCAATACAAACCTTCGAGTCTTTCGATGCCGGACGAACCTTCCGAAACACGCCCCAACGACGCGCCTCAGGCGCAGCAGGCCGCGAACGAGGCTGCGGCCGGCGGGAAACCCAGCGGAGACGTTGCGGGCGACCTCGAGGCCTTACTCGCGGAGAACGCGGATATGCGCGACAAGCTGTTGCGCACCATGGCCGACATGGAAAACCTGCGCCGCCGCACGGAGCGAGAGAAGGAAGACACGTCGCGCTACGCCATCTCGAATTTCGCCAGGGACGTACTGTCCATCGGCGACAATCTACGCCGCGTGATCGATCACGTACCGGCTGAGGCGGCTGAGAAGGATCCCGCCCTGAAGAGTTTTCTCGAAGGCGTAGAACTGACCGAGCGCGAGCTCTTGAAAATGATGGAGAAGCACGGCGTTACGCGCCTTGAGCCGCTGGGGCAACGGTTCGACCCCAATCAGCAGCAGGCAATGTATGAAGTCCCGACGACGGACGTGCCTGAGGGCACCGTGGTCGAGGTGATGCAAGCCGGCTTTACGATCGGCGATCGGGTCCTGCGGCCGGCGCTCGTTGCCGTCTCTAAAGGTGGCCCCAAGGCTCCGCCGGCCCCGAAGCCGGCCGACCAGTCCGCCCAGGGCAACGGCTTCGGTCCGGGGCATGCAGCGAACGACGACACCCCCGGCAACAGCTAGCGCACCCGGTAGCTATTCCGGCTTCGTCACGCGGCGAAGCGTGAGATTGAATCGACCGCCTTCCTCAAGGAGGTCGCTGGAATCGGGCAGCACTCGATCGACACCGTGATAGGCGAGCCGGTCGGCGCCGCCCAAGACCACAACGTCTCCGGATTTGAGTAAGAGCTTTCGGGTCGGTCCTTTCCGCGTGGTCCCGCCCACCCGAAAGATCGCCGTGTCGCCTAACGAGACCGAGAGCACCGGTGCCGTGAAGTCGTCCTCGTCGCGATCCTGATGCAGGCCCATTTTGGCGGTCCCGGTATAGTAGTTGATCAGGCAAGCCTCTGGCGCGTGCGGATAGTCCGCAAGTCCGCGCCATAGAGCAAGAAGGCGGCTGGGAATGGCGGGCCAGGGGCCGCCCGTCTTGGGATGTGTGGCCTGATACCGATAGCCGCGCGCCTTGTCCGTCACCCAGCCAAGCACGCCCGCGTTGGTCATCTTGACGGACATGGGCCTGCCAGAGCGTGGCATCGTGGGAACGAATAAGGGGGCCTGCCGGATGATGGCGCGGATTTCCGCCAGCAGCGCCGCCTGCTCTACTGGGGTTAACTCTTCCTGAAGATGCCGCACGTGCCCGATGCCTCGTTTCTTCCGCGTCTTGTGGGATCAGTCTAAAGGGACGTGCCCCTGGGGCCAGCGCCCGTTGGGAAGGGAGTGCCTAGGAAGTCCCAGGCCGACACCGTCGGGACATAACCTAGAATAGCCGTTGGATGCGACCCGTCTTCTCCTTGCGGCCCATAGTGTTGGCACCTATATAACCGCCGAACCCCGCGTGTTTTTCCGCAGCGGGGCGCTACGAAACAATTGGGGACCGGATCGCGCCGCCTTGAACCGATAGGCCAGGCGCATCAGTCAATGCCGGGTGCCGCACCAGGGCCCGGACGGTTTGCCAGAAAGAGAGGCCCGAAAATGGCGAAAGTTATTGGTATCGACCTTGGCACGACGAATTCCTGTGTCGCAGTAATGGATGGAACAAGCCCGAAGGTGATTGAGAATGCCGAGGGCATGCGCACGACACCGTCGATGGTGGCGTTCACAGATGACGAAGAAGTGCTGGTAGGGCTGCCGGCAAAGCGCCAAGCTGTTACCAATCCCGAAAATACGATGTTCGCGATCAAGCGTCTGATCGGCCGCCGGTTCGACGACCCAACTGTCGCGAAGGATCAAAAGCTCGTTCCCTACGAGATCATCAAGGCGGACAATGGCGACGCCTGGGTCCAATCCCACGGCAAGAAGTACTCGCCCTCACAGATCTCCGCTTACATCCTTCAGAAGATGAAGGAGACCGCTGAGGCTCATCTCGGCCAGAAAGTCGAACAAGCGGTCATTACAGTTCCGGCCTACTTCAACGACGCCCAGCGCCAAGCGACGAAGGACGCGGGCAAGATTGCCGGCCTCGAAGTCCTGCGCATCATCAACGAGCCCACGGCCGCCGCGCTGGCTTACGGGCTCGACAAGAAAGATGGACAGACCATCGCTGTCTATGACCTTGGCGGTGGCACGTTTGACGTCTCTATTTTGGAGATCGGCGATGGCGTCTTCGAGGTGAAGTCAACCAACGGCGACACGTTCCTCGGCGGTGAGGACTTCGACATGCGCCTTGTCGACTATCTCGCCGATGAATTCAAAAAGGAGAACGGCATCGATCTTCGGAGCGACAAGCTCGCCCTGCAGCGCCTGAAGGAGGCCGCCGAGAAGGCCAAGATCGAGCTGTCGTCCACGCAGCAGACGGAAGTCAACCTGCCCTTCATCACGGCCGATCAGTCGGGCCCGAAGCATCTGACCATGAAGCTCACCCGCGCCAAGCTGGAGAGCCTTGTGGAGGACCTCATCAAGCGCACCATCGCACCCTGCGAGGCTGCGCTGAAGGACGCCGGTCTGAAGGCTGGCGATATCAACGAGGTCATCCTCGTCGGCGGCATGACGCGCATGCCGAAAGTCGTCGAAACGGTGAAGAACTTCTTTGGCAAAGAGCCCCACAAGGGCGTGAACCCGGATGAGGTCGTGGCCATCGGCGCGGCGATTCAGGCGGGCGTGCTGCAAGGCGACGTCAAAGACGTGCTGCTGCTCGACGTGACGCCATTGTCGCTGGGTATCGAGACGCTCGGTGGTGTTTTCACCCGTCTCATCGATCGCAACACTACGATCCCGACCAAGAAGAGCCAGGTCTTCTCCACCGCCGAAGACAATCAGAACGCGGTAACGATCCGGGTGTTCCAGGGCGAACGCGAAATGGCGGCGGACAACAAGTTGCTCGGCCAATTCGACCTCGTCGGCATTCCGCCCGCGCCGCGCGGCGTCCCGCAGATCGAGGTAACGTTCGATATCGATGCCAACGGTATCGTGAATGTCTCGGCTGCGGACAAGGCCACGGGCAAGGAACAGTCGATCCGCATTCAGGCTTCTGGCGGCCTTTCGGACGCCGACATTGACCGCATGGTCAAGGAAGCGGAGAGCCATGCGGAGGAAGACAAGAAGCGTCGCGAACTCGTTGAAGTCCGCAATCAGGCTGAGGCGCTGATCCATTCGACCGAGAAGATGTTGACTGATTTCGGTGACAAGGTCTCGGCCGAGGACAAGTCAGCGGTTGAGGCTGCCGCGGCAGATGTGAAGACGGCCGCCGAGGGCGAGGATGTCGAGGACATTAAGCAAAAGCTCGAAGCGCTGGCCCAAGCATCGATGAAGCTTGGCGAAGCGATGTATCAGTCGAGCCAAGCCGAAGGTGGGGCCGAGGGCCCTGCTGCCGATTCAGCCAGCGGCGAGAGCCCAGACGAGAACGTGGTCGATGTCGACTTCGAGGAAGTCAAAGACGACGACGACAAGAAATCGGCATAACGGAAATCTCCAACAAGGCGGCGGAGCCTTGGTCCTCACAGGGCTCCGCCAACTGCCCAATAAGAGGCCCGCATGCGGCCTGTTCGGAAGCGAACGCGGCATGAGGGTCCGGAGGGGTAATGGCGAAGCAGTGCTACTATGAGGTCCTGGGCGTTGCACGAGGCGCCAGTGACGGCGAGATCAAGACCGCGTTCCGGCGGCTCGCGAAAGAATCTCACCCAGACCGGCACGGCGGCGACTCCGCCGCTGAGGAACGATTCAAGATTATCAACGAAGCGTATGAAGTCCTGAAGGATCCACAGCGCCGCGCGGCCTATGACAGATTCGGCCATGCCGCTTTCGACGGCCGTTCGGGCTTCGGTGGCGGTGCGGGGCCCCATGGTTTTGGGGCGGACTTCTCGGAATCTATGTCGGCGATGTTCGACGATTTGTTCGGCGAGTTCATGGGCGCCCGTCGGCCCCGGCAGCGTTCGGGCCGGGAGCGAGGCGCCGACCTCCGCTACAACATGCAGATTTCTCTGGCCGAGGCCTACGAGGGGCGCAACGCGCAAATTCGCGTTCCAACCAGTGTCACCTGCGAAGTGTGCTCCGGCACTGGCGCGAAGCCAGGGACGTCACCGGTCACCTGCCCGACCTGCGGCGGAGCGGGCAAAGTTCGCGCAAGCCAGGGCTTTTTCACGATCGAGAGGACGTGCCCCACTTGCGATGGCCGCGGGCAGATCATCGAGGATCCGTGCACGGCTTGCCAAGGCACAGGCCGCGTAACACGCGAGCGGACGCTGTCCGTGACGATTCCCGAAGGCGTCGAAGACGGCACCCGTATCCGGCTGGCAGGCGAAGGCGAGGCGGGCCTCCGCGGCGGCCCCGCAGGCGACCTCTATATCTTCCTCGCGATCAAGCCGCATGAGTTCTTCCAGCGCGATGGTGCCGACCTGTTCTGCCGTGTGCCGATTTCCATGACGACGGCCGCGCTTGGAGGCCAGATTGAGGTGCCAACTATCGATGGTGGCCGCAGCCGGGTGAAGATCCCAGAAGGCAGCGAGAGCGGCCGGCAGTTTCGTCTCAAAGGCAAGGGCATGCCCGTTCTGCGCTCTAAGCTGCAAGGCGATCTCTATATTCAAGTCGAGGTCGAAACGCCAAAGAACCTCTCACGCAAGCAACGTGATCTCCTGCGCGAGTTCGAGGAAGAGTCGAATGCGCAGACAAGTCCTGAGTCGGCGGGCTTTTTTGCGCGCGTGAAAGAGTTTTTCGAAGGCATCGGTGAGTAGACCTGCCGCGTACCCCTTGTCTTACCAGTAAGCTGACAATTTCATCACGAGCCTCTTTCGCTTACGCCGAACCATCCCTACATGCCTTGACGCGTGGACGACAGGAGGGCGGCACGAGCGCGCTTCGCCGTTAAGTCATGGTGGACGCGCGCCGAGACTAAGCCGAAAGGCTCATCTAACAGCCAACAGGCTCAACAAGAACGGAGACGCTGATGCGTTTGTTGTTTTTCGCAGGAAGCGCTCGAGAGGGATCTCACAACAAGAAGCTTGCCCGGCTCGGGCAAAAGGTGGCGGAGGCCAACGGGATCGAGGCGGTCTACGTCGACCTCGCTGACTATTACATGCCAATCTATCACGGCGATCTGGAAGCGAGTGAAGGGGTGCCGGAACGAGCACAGGCCTTCCAGGCACTGCTCGGCGAATACGACGGCGTGATGATCGTGACCCCCGAATACAATGCCGGCATTCCGGCGCTGCTCAAGAACACGTTGGATTGGGTGAGCCGTGTGCGGACGGAACCCGACGTCTTCCGGTCCCGCGTCTTCGCGATCGCAGGGACATCTCCCGGCTATTTTGGCGCGATGCGCTCCCTACTGCAGCTGCGTGAGGTTCTCGCGGTAGGTCTCGGTGCGACCGTCATTCCACAACAGATGGCCCTGCCCGGCGCCATGAAGGCTTTTGCCGAGGACGGTAGTCTTGTAGACGAAATGCGACAGAAGACATTTACCGGCGTGGTAGAGGCTTTGGCTGTGGCGGCGCGGAAGTTCGCCGCTTAAGTGCGCGCTCTTGGGAGGGAACATGACAACAAAAGACTTAGCGCCAAAAGATCGTATCGTGGTGGCGTTGGATGTGGCCGAACCGGATGAGGCGCGCCGCCTCGTCGAGACGCTCGGCGACAGTGTGGGCGTCTACAAGATCGGCCTTGAACTGATCTACCGCGGCGGCCTCGGCCTCGCGGAGGAACTCGTGCAACAAGGGCACAAGGTCTTACTCGACGCGAAGCTGCTCGACATCGAGGCGACGGTTGAACGCGCCACGGCAGCCATCGCCGCGACGGGCGCGCATTTCCTCACCGTGCACGCTACCGACCGCAAGACGTTGAATGCGGCCGTGCGCGGGCGGGGTGATAGCCCCATGAAACTTCTCGGTGTCACGGTTCTGACCAATCTCGACCGGGCGGATCTTGGCGAGCAGGGCATAGACATGCCTCCTTTGGCCCTTGTGCAGGAGCGCGCACGACTGGCTCAGGATGCGGGCTTTGACGGGATCGTCGCCTCTGGCAAGGAAGCGGCGGCGCTGCACGAGCGGCTGCGCAACTTCACCATCGTCACGCCGGGCATTAGGCCGGCTGGCGCTGACGCGAACGATCAGACCCGTATCGTAACCCCAGGCGATGCAGTTACATCTGGGGCGCACTACTTGGTGATCGGCCGCCCCATCACCCGCGCCGATAACCCGAAAGCGGCGGCCGAGGCCATTGCCACAGAGATTGCCAGCGCCGCCTAGTCGGGGCTTTCGCAAAAGGCCGCGAGCCGCGTGGCAACCAACGCCGAGAGCCCGACGGGGCTACCGACGATGGCCACGACCTTAATCCGAGCCTTGGCGCCTCGGATCACCGCGACGGACGACTGCGGCACGTCCAGCCAGTTTGCGATCAGAGCTTCAAGCGCCCTATTCGCGTTGCCGCTTTCGGGGACGGCTCGCACACGCGCCTTCAGCACGGGATCGCCCTGGGAATCCTCGACGCCCTCAAGAGCGTCGTACGCGGATCTCGGCGACAGGCGCACGGGGATCGCAATACCCGTCTCGGTCTGACGAATCTTCAGCTGCGGTGCCGGCCGCCCGCGGGCGCGATCGCCCATGGCGCCCCCAGCCGCCCCTACACGAAGGCCGGCAGGAGCCAGCCCAAAAGGACCACGTCGCGGATGAACAGAAGAATGAGAATCAAGATCACTGGAGAGATATCGATGCCGCCGAGATTGGGCATGAAGCTACGTATGGGCGCGAGGGCTGGTTCGGTGACGCGGTAGAGCATTTCCGAGATGGAATAGACGAACCGATTGTTCGTATTGACCACGTTGAAAGCGATCAGCCAGCTCAAAATCGCGCTCACGATAACGACCCAGATGAAGAGGTCGATGACAAGAGCAATGAATCCGATCAAAGGCACCATGTAACGGCCCCTCCTCGCGCGGCCTCGAACCTCATGTAGCGGACGGACGCGGCCAAGAGCAAGCCCTGTGACGAAGTGCGTCTGTCCCGGTGTGGCGAGACAAGACGCGTACAGAAATCGGTGCCCCTTCGGCCCTTGCTTGACAGAGGGGAGGGGCGCTCCCTAAATGCGGAGCTCAAAAAGGGGCCGTAGCTCAGTTGGGAGAGCGCAGCAATCGCACTGCTGAGGTCAGGGGTTCGACTCCCCTCGGCTCCACCAGCCTACGCTCTGCGAGCTTCGGCTCGGCAAGCCAAAGGCTTGACGGGATGAAGGGAGCAAAGAGGCGGAGGCTGTCGCGCCGAATTCGACCTCTAACTCAATCTCTTGCATCCGGATGCGGCAGCGGTTTTGGTTCGACCGGCTTTCCGTCGTCGTCGCGCACGTGGAAGAACCAGCCCGATGTGGGAATCAGGAAGTATCCCGGTACGAAACGGGCGAGCGTAACGAATGCGCGATTGAGCCAGCCCTCGATGATGACCCAATTGCCGTGCTTGAAGCGGCGGTAGGCCGCCTCCGACAAGCGTTCCGGTGTCATCTTGGGAATGTAGCGCGCATAGTGCGAGTTCTCGGCCCCGCCTGTTTCATGGATATCCGTCTCGATGACGCCGGGCGCGACCATGCACACCCGCACGCCGGTTCCCATCACCTCATAGGCCAGAGCACGGCTCCATGAGATGAGCGCTGCTTTCGTAGCGGCATAGGTCGCGTGATAGGGCACGGGCATGAAGCCTTCGACCGATGAGACGTTCAGCACGCCACCCGCCCCTCGGGCAATCATGTCGGGCAGAAAGCGCCGCGTTAGATCGATTGTCGCACGAAGATTGACGTCAATCGTCTTGACCAAAGCATCGGGGTCCTGATCCCGGAAATCGCCTGCGGTCATCATGGCGGCGTTGTTCACGAGCGATTCGCAGTATAGCCCGTGCTCCGCAAGCGCTTTTTCAATCGTTGCGCCGGCGTCGTGATCGGCCAGATCGCAAGCGACGGCCCAGGTGGCCACGCCATATGCTGCTCGTACTTCCTCGGCCTCTTTGGCAAGACGCGCTTCATTGCGCGCGACAAGCACAAGGGCGTGGCCGTTCTTTGCGAACTCCTCGGCGAGCGCGCGGCCAATCCCGCGTGTCGCGCCCGTGACGACCGCGACCGGCTCTAGCGTCTTTGTGTCTTCTTTAACCGGCACCCTCTCGCCTTCAGCCACTATTCAAATTCTGCCAAGCTCCAATTGGGCGGCAAGCAAGCACCGAACGCCCGTGGGCGCAAGCGATCGCTACCGCCTATTGGTATAATGATCGCCCAGCACTAGCCGGGGTTCGGCGCCCCGGGGTCTGAGGGAGGCCGCGCGCCACCCGGAGAGCGGCCAATGGCAAATGAGACAGCGGCAAACGATCCCAAACGAGCCCCGTACGGCGGCATCACGCTCACGAACCCGGACAGAGTGTTCTACCCCTCCATAGGGCTGACCAAAGCCGATCTAGCGGCCTACGACGCCCGTGTCGCCCCGGCTATGCTCCCATTCGTCGCCCGGCGGCCCATAAGCCTCGTGCGCTGCCCATCAGGCCTCGGTGGACCCCGCTTCTTTCAGCGGCACGCATCAAAAGGTATGTCCGACGCCATCAAGCAGGTCGCGGTGCCGGCGAGCGAAACGGTTCGACCGTATCTCTATATCGAAGACGCAGATGGGCTGTTTGCACTGACGCAGATCGGAACTTTAGAGATCCACGATTGGGGCGTCTCCATCGACCGGTTGGATCAGCCTGACCGGCTGGTCTTCGATCTCGATCCTGATGAGGGCCTCCGATTTGGCGTCCTGCGCGAGGCGGCCCGCCACGTCAAGGACGTGCTTGCTGAGCTAGGTCTGACGAGTTTCCTAAGAGCCACGGGCGGCAAGGGGGTGCACGTGGTCGCCCCGCTCGCCCCGAAAGCCGGTTGGCCGGCGGTGAAGGACTTCTCCCGTGCCGTTGCCGATTCGCTCGTTAGGCAAGCACCGGACCGCTATACCGCCAACCCGCTGAAGCGGAGCCGGACGGGCAAGATATTCATCGATTATCTGCGCAACAGCCGGGGCAACTCGGCGATCTGCAACTACTCACCACGCGCAAAGCCAGGCGCGCCAGTCGCTGTACCGCTGCGCTGGAGAGAGCTTGCTCAGCTTGAGAGCGGGGCGCCCTACACGGTCAAGACGTTGCCCACGCGACTGTCTCGGCTGAAAGGCGACCCGTGGGAGGGTTTTTTCGCCGAGCGACAGACAATCACCCCTCAGGCCCGCAGGGCGATCGGCCTGGATTAGTTCCGGAACGGCCCTGACGACGGGCGCCGCGCTTAGGGCAAAGACGGCCCCCGCATTGAAGAATTGTTCACGACCTTGGGCCCAGAGTCGTGCCCATGTTGGGCACCCGTATTGCGTATCCAGCCGCCGCTCTGGCAGCGGCGGTGTTTCTCAGCTCATGCGGCGGCGGCGGCGTTCCGCGCGACACACGCGCCGAATGGCGCGACAAGGCCGAGGCACGCTGCATGGCCTCGGGCAAGGTCCGCGCATCGTCTTATGTGACGCAGGTTTCTTCGATCCGGGGGCGCAGCGCCTGCGGTGTTTTGGCGCCACTTCGGGTCTCCGCGGCCCTTGGCGGCCGGGTCCGTGTTTCGCCACCCGCCACTATGGGCTGTCCCATGACGGCCGCGCTCGACCGTTGGCTCCACAACTCCGTCCAGCGCGCGGCCATGCGCCAATTCCGGCAACCCGTGGTGGAGCTCAAGCAGATCTCTTCCTATAGCTGCCGTGGCCGCAACGGCAGGTCGACCGGCAAGCTATCCGAGCATTCTTTCGGCAACGCCTTGGACATCGCAGGCTTCACCCTCGCCGATGGACGCACCATCACAGTTGTCAAGGGCTGGTGGCGCGGCACGAAAGCCGAGAAGGCATTCTTGCGCGAGGTGTTCGCAGGCGCTTGCCGTGAGTTCTACACGGTGCTCGGACCAGGCAGCGACCGGGCCCACTACAACCACTTCCATGTGGACCTCCTGATCACCAACGTAACGAAGGGCGGCAAACATTATTGCCGGCCCCGACCCAACCAGGGTCTGTTCGCGGCGGCGGACGACACCACGCCGGTCTCAACGGCTTCGGTCAAACCGATCCCCTTCACCGGGCCGACCGACCCGCAACAGCACATGCCGGCCTATACGCTCGGCCCCGGCGAGTAAGAGAAAATAGCCAACTGTGGCTCATCAGCAACTTCGCAGACGCACCATTGGGGTATGATCGACTTGGGGAAGAATCGCACCAGGACGCATTAATCTAGCCGCAAGCCCTTGTTCTTCCTTGGGCTTCGTTCGATCGGAGGACGCCATGGCAGCCGAATCGTTGGTGCAGATGCTCGAGGAAATCGCCGTCGGGCTGAAGTCGGGTGACGAAGAAGTCTATGGCTGGCTTCGGGATCAACTCAAAGAATGCGGCGGCAGCGAAGTGTCCGTCGAACTGGCCATGGGTGT
Source organism: Methyloceanibacter sp. (assembly GCA_030064755.1). Lineage (GTDB taxonomy): Bacteria > Pseudomonadota > Alphaproteobacteria > Rhizobiales > Methyloligellaceae > Methyloceanibacter. The sequence continues at coordinate 23,688 of JASJEH010000001.1, forward strand.
GATCGCGAGGCTGCTGCCAGAAGAAGCCCAGGGCAGCATCGAGCTGGCCGAGCACTACAACCGCCGCTGGGCCCATTAGGCTTTGTTTGCGTGGACGCTGCTAGGACAGGGCTTGGAGTGCGTCATTCAGGCGCCGCCACTCCGTCTCTTTTCCCGGAAGACCAAAGCGTAGAATTTGCTGGTTCTCATCGAAGCGCCGCACAACGATGCCTGCCTCGCCGAGCTTCATGAATGCTTCCTGCGCGAACGAACTGGTAACGAGGCAGAATAAGTCGGTCATGCCGACAAGGGTAAGACCCGCACCTTGGAGCAAAGACTTAAGCCGCTCGGCGTTGACCCGAAGCATGCTCCGTGTACTGTCGATCCAATCGCTGTCTTGAAGCGCTACCGTGCCGATAGCTAGTGCGGGCCCGGAAACCGGCCATGGTCCAAGCCGTGCGCGGAGCCGCGCCGCGAAATCCCGATTCGTGACCGCAAAGCTCAACCGTAGTCCGGCAAGACCGAAGAATTTACCGAAGGATCGAAGCGCAGCAATCGGAGCCTCCTCGACGCAGCCGCAGAGGGTTTCGCCCTCGGGACCCACATCCATAAAGGCCTCATCCACGATGAGAAGGCCACCATGCGCCCGCGAACGCTCCGCAATGCTCTTGAGGTCATCGCGCGGCGTCAGACATCCGTCGGGGTTGTTCGGGTTGACCACAACAGCGAGCGCGGCGTCGTTGAGTTCGGCGGGTGTCGCCACCGTCCGTACCTCGTGACCTGCAAGCGCCACCACGCGCGCGTGCTCGGCATAGGTGGGGCCCAGAATGGCGGCCCGGCCTTTGGGTATCAGATCCGCCATGAGTGCCACCAGAATTTGGCTGCCCGGTGCCACCACGATGTTCTCCGCAGACGGCGCTCCATAGAAGTCGCTCGCGAGCGCTGAGACCTGCGAAAGTGCCGCGGGCTCAGGCAGACGCGCAAAATCCTCGGCGGACGTTGCCACGATAGGATAGGGATGCGGGTTGACGCCGGTCGACAGGTCGACGATTGGCTCTGGAGCGTTGGGGAAAAGGCTGCGCGCGGCGCCGAGATCGCCGCCATGCATTAAAGGCAAGCAGGCGTCGTCTCGCGGTTTGGAGAGGGCGGAGGTTTTCGGTGACTGTGAATCAGAGGGTGTCATGGCAGCACCGCTAGCGCTTCTTGCGATGCTCGTCGAGCTTGCCGTCGGCTATCCGCAGCATATCGTGCACCGCATCGGGCATCCCGTGACCTGGATGGGACGTTTGATTGCCCGCCTCGACACGAGGCTCAACGATCCGGCCCTGGGCCGCTCCGGCCGTCGTCGCGCCGGCCGCAATGCGCTGCTGATCCTGCTGCTCGTCGTGGGCGCATGTGCCTTCGCCCTGGAGACCGCGCTTCTGCTGTTGCCCTTCGGCCTGCTGTTCGTTGCGCTGGCGGCCAGCGCGCTTATCGCCCAGCGCAGTCTCTATGGCCACGTGGCCGCGGTCGCGGAGGCGCTCGAAACGGGTACCTTGGACGATGGACGCGTGGCCGTATCGCAGATTGTCGGCCGCGATACGAGACAACTCGACGAGAGCGGCGTTGCGCGTGCCGCGATCGAGAGCCTTGCCGAGAACTTTTCCGATGGCGTGGTCTCGCCCGTGCTCTGGCTTGGCCTCACGGGACTGACCGGGGGAGCGGTTTACAAGGCGATCAACACCGCCGACAGCATGATCGGGCACCGCTCCGCACGGCACGAAGATTTCGGTCGCGCTGCCGCAAGGCTCGACGATGTGGCGAACCTGCCGGGCGCGCGCCTTTCTGCTCTGCTGCTTGTGGGCGCTGCGGCCATCACGCCAGGGGCTTCCGCTCAAGCGGCCTGGGATACGACGTGGCGTGATGCGGCCAAGCACGCCTCGCCCAACGCGGGGTATCCAGAGGCCGCCATGGCAGGCGCGATCGGGGTGGCGCTGGGCGGACCACGCCGCTATGCCGGATCGGAAACGGACGGTCCGTGGCTCGGAAACGGACGCCGCAGCGCGGACGCGAACGATATCCGTGCGGCGTTGGCGCTTTACGCAAGAGCCGACGGCCTGTTGATCGCGCTGCTCGGCCTTGCAGCGGCCGCTAGCGTGCTGCTCTAAGGAGCCGATCGATATCGACATGGGCCTCCAGGTGGGCTGCGAGCTTATCAAGTACAGCGTCGACTTGTTCGTTGTAGCGGACTTTTGCCGGACCAGCCGCAATGCGTGCGAGCCAAGCGGCGCGCTGCTTGTCATCCGCGAACAAGCCATGCACATAGGTCCCGAAGACTCGCCCCGTGCTTGAGATCGCGCCATCGCGCTCGCCCGTGTCGAGCTGGGCGAAAGCGTTGTCGCAATCCGTTCCTTCTGTGTACCCCATATGCATCTCGTAGCCGTGAAAAGGCGCACCATCGAAGGTGATGCCCTGCGCCGGCTCAAGACGCTTTTCGCTTGAGACAGTCGTCTCGACGTCGAGCAGGCCAAGGCCCTTCGCCTCTCCGGGTGGGCCCTCGATACCGCGCGGGTCGCGCAGCACCCGCCCCAACATTTGATAGCCGCCGCAAAGCCCGAGCACCGATCCGCCGCGGCGAAGATGTGCGGCGAGATCGATATCGAACCCCGCCTCGCGGAAGGCCCTCAAATCCGACAGCGTGGCCTTGGATCCAGGCAGGATCACAAGCTGCGCATCACCTGGCAGCGCCTGACCAGACCGTATACGGACGATCTCAACCGCCGGCTCTGCGGCAAGCGGGTCGAGATCGTCGAAGTTGGCGATATGCGGCAGCACGGGAACCGCGATCTTCACTCTCGCGTCCGCCTTCGCCGCCTGTTGCTGCTCCAACGCCAAGGCATCCTCGGCAGGGAGCGCCCTGGCGTCCGCAAAAAACGGGATCAAACCGAAAGACTCCCAGCCAGTCGCCTCGGCAATCCGCGCCATACCGCTGTCGAAAAGAGTCGGGTCGCCTCTGAACTTATTGACCACGAAACCACAAATCATGTTTGCATCTTCGGGGCCCAACACGGCCTTCGTGCCTACGAGGCTCGCGATGACGCCGCCCCGGTCGATATCGCCGATGAGGACGACCGGCACATTGGCAGCGCGGGCAAAACCCATGTTCGCGATGTCGTTCGCGCGCAAATTGACTTCGGATGCGCTGCCAGCCCCCTCCACGAGGACAACATCGGCCTCGTCTTTGAGACGGGCAAAACTATCCAACACCGCGCCCATCAACTCGGGCTTGAGCGCTTGATAGTCCGCGGCCTTCGCTTTGCCGTGGACGCGGCCGCGCACGACGATCTGCGCGCCAACCTCGCTTTGGGGCTTCAGCAACACTGGATTCATGTGAACGTTCGGCGCCACCTTGGCCGCACGCGCCTGGAGCGCCTGCGCCCGTCCGATCTCGCCGCCATCAATCGTCACCGCCGCGTTGTTCGACATGTTTTGAGGCTTGAAGGGGAGAACCTTCAGCCCACGCAGAACAAGAGCGCGCGCAAGGCCGGCCACGATCAGGGATTTGCCCACATCGGAGCCCGTGCCCTGAAACATGAGCGCGCGGGCAGGCATGGCTAGAACTCAATACCTTCTTGAGCCTTCACGCCAGCCGAGAAGTGATGCTTCACAAGTGTCATATCGGTAACGAGGTCCGCGGCCTCGACCAAAGCGGGCTTCGCGTTCCGGCCCGTCACGATGACATGCAAGTCGGGCCGCCGCGCCTTTAGCGTAGCAACGACCTCCTCGAATGGCAGATAGTCGTAGCGCAGCGCAATGTTCAGCTCATCGAGGATGACAAGGCTGAAGCTCGGATCGTTCATCAGCTCGACCGCTTTGGCCCAGGCGCGTTCCGCCGCGGCGATGTCGCGTTCCAGGTCCTGGGTCTCCCAAGTGAAGCCCTCACCCATGGAGTACCACGCGACTCGATCGCCGAATTGTTCCAAAGCGTCGCGCTCAGCCGTGTGCCAGGCGCCCTTCACGAACTGCACGATACCGACCCGCTTGCCCCGGCCGATCATGCGCAACGCCAGCCCAAAAGCGGCGGTCGTCTTGCCCTTGCCAGTCCCTGTGTGAACGATCAGGAGCCCCTTCTCGACGGTCTTCTCGGCAACCTCGGCATCTTGGATCTCCTTACGCTTCGCCATCTTGGTGCGGTGGCGTTCGAGGTCCTTCTCATCGACCGTCTTGGTCATCTGCTTCCCTTTACAAAAAGTGGCTGGCCCGCGACCACCAAGATCACACGGCTGGCGATCGCGGCAATTCGTTGATTGAGGCGTCCTTGTGCGTCCCGAAACGTGCGCCCCAGCGGCGTTTCGGGAACAAGTCCGAGGCCGACCTCGTTGGAGACGAGCACCGTGGCGTTCTCGCGCGCATGCAGTGCCTCTTCAAGCCGGGCGACCGCACGGTCGACATCGTAAGGGCCGTGCATGATGTTAGAGAGCCATAGCGTTAAGCAGTCCACGAGCACCACAGCCCCTTTCGGCGCCGCGCGAAGTGCGTCGTGTAGATCGTGCGGCGCTTCAACCGTCTGCCATCCCGCCTCACGATGGGCCTGGTGCTCGGCAATTCGCGCCGCCATCTCGTCGTCATGCGCCTCGGCCGTGGCGACATAGACCCAAGGCCTCGGGAGACTTGCGACAAGGCTCTCGGCGAGGCGGCTCTTTCCGGAGCGCGCGCCCCCGAGAATGAAGGTGACGCCCTCGGCCTCCAGACCAGCAGCTGGCATGACTTAGACGCACCCCTTCAAGCGCTTGGATGCAGGTCCTGCGGGTCTTCCAAGCAGGTCACAAAGCGCCGTTGTGGACATGAACAAGTCCTCTCGGCGCCCTCCACCCGCGGGCACGGTCCAAGGTTGATGCCGCGGCAGGTTTCCTGACTTCGCGGGTCGACACATCCCCCTCAACCTTCCCGGAGCGGAGGCTCCAGTGGCTCAACGAGGGGTGCTCGCCGCTTACAGTTGCGGGGGCAGCCACGGAATTGGGCGAGTCCTCGAGGATTCTCCCTCACCGTGTTCCCTTCTTGCGTCCCGCCTCATGCGGGAACCAACGGCGGCCCGACTATAGACCCCAAGGGACGCGCCGCAACAAGGAAACCTCGATTGGGCGCGTCCGGCTAGAGCCTCCCAAGCCCCTGCGACGCATTGACAAACGGGCGTTGGAGGCTCTTATGTGCTTGATCGACGGTTGCTCATATCGAGCGAATAGGGAACGCGGTATGGAGAATTTCCAAGTCCGCGGCTGCCCCCGCAACTGTACGCGGAGAGCCTAAGGGACCGCCTCAAGAGCGGCTCTGGGCGCCCGAGCCATGGCCACTGGGGCAACCCCTGGGAAGGCGGCTTCGGGAAAAACCCGCAAAGCCAGGAGACCTGCCGTCGATCTAGTCGTCCGCTGGGCGGGGTGCCTCTGCGGCGGTTGGTTCTTCGTCCGGCCCGTTAAAGCCGTCTCGCACCCTGTCTTGCTGTGGCTTTTCGTTGGACTTGGCCGAGGGACTATCATTGTGACGCTGCCCGCAGACGTGAAAGACGGCACCGCCGAGGCCCCAGAAGGACCCATTGTCTATATCTGCGTGACCTGCCGGAAGGCTGGCGACGCCGACGAAGGGCCCCGTGCGGGCCTGCTGCTTGCCGAGGCGACAGCCGAGGCAGCCCGCGGGACGGACGTTGCCGTCCGCCATGTCGAATGCCTGGCCAATTGCCGCCGTTCGCTCAGCGCGGCAATGCGCAAGAAAGACAGCTGGACCTACATTTTCGGCGAACTGAATGCGCCCGATGACGCGGCCGCGCTCATCGATGGCGCACAGATGCTCGCCGGCGCCGAAGATGGGCTCCTTCCCTGGCGTGGGCGCCCCGATGTCTTGAAGGGCGGCCTCATCGCCCGTGTTCCCCCACTCGTACTTGGCCCAATTCCGGAGGACTTTGAATGACGTCTGTTGCCCGCGTTCCCTGCACGATCGTTACCGGCTTTCTCGGCTCGGGAAAGACGACGCTGATCCGCCATGTGCTCGCCAATGCCAATGGGCGGCGCCTTGCAGTGATCGTCAACGAATTCGGCGACGTCGGCGTCGACGGCGAGATTCTCAAAGGCTGCGGCGATGAGAACTGCTCCGAAGAGAATATCGTCGAGCTGGCAAACGGGTGTCTTTGTTGCACGGTCGCGGACGAGTTTGTGCCGGCGCTTGACGAGATCCTCGCACACGAGCCGAAGGTCGATCACATCGTCATCGAAACATCCGGCCTCGCTCTTCCGAAACCGCTCGTCCAAGCCTTTCACTGGCCCGCGATCAAGAACCGCGTCACCGTGGACGGTGTGGTCGCGGTCGTGGACGGTGCCGCCCTTGCTGACGGCCAAGTCTCTGCCGACTTGGATGGCCTCGCGGCACAGCGCGCCGCGGACGATGCGCTCGATCATGACGATCCTATTGAAGAGGTGTTCGAGGATCAGGTTGCCTGTGCGGACCTGATCGTCCTGAACAAGCGCGACCTTGTTGACGCGGACGGGTTGCAGCGGGCCATGAGCACCGTGACCGGTTCACTGCCGCGCGGGATCGGCGTGGTTACCGTGTCCGAGGGGAAGGTTGACGCGACGGCCTTGTTGGGTCTCGGCGTCGGTGCGGAAGACGATATCGAAAACCGCAAGACCCATCACGATACGTCAGAGGATCACGACCACGACGAGTTCGACACCTTCGTCGTGCCGATCGATGAAGTGGACGACCCTGCGTCCATCACCAAGCGTATCGCCGACGTGGCGGAGGCCCATGACGTCTTGCGCGTGAAGGGATTCGCGGCCGTGACCGGAAAACCGATGCGGCTGTTGATCCAGGCCGTGGGCCCGCGCGTGAATCACTATTTCGACCGGCCCTGGGGACCGGCGGAGGATCGCCAAGGCAAAGTTGTCGTGATTGGCCTGCATGGCCTGGACCGCGAAGCGGTTACCAAATCGCTCGCCGGGTAGCTGCTAAGGACCGCCGATGCACTTGTTGCAGACAAGCAGCGCGACGCTCGACGACATCGCCGAGCCGATTGACCTGGGCCAAACGCCCGGGGATATCGCGGTCTTGTCGTTCACGGACAGCGATCTTTCCGGGCTGGCTGCGGCTTACGCGGACGAGCAGACGCGCGTACCGTCCGTGCGCCTCGCTCATTTGCGCGATTTGCGCCACCCCATGTCGACGGACCTTTGGATCGAAACCGTGGCGCAACATGCCAAGGTGATCGTGGTTCGGCTCCTCGGCGGGCTCGAGTGGTGGCGCTACGGCGTCGAGAGGCTCGCGGAAATCGCGCGCGAGCGCGGTATTGCCCTTGCGATCCTGCCAGGGGAAGACCGGGACGATGCGCGGCTCTTCGAGCAGTCCACGCTGGATGAAGCCGAGCTGCGCAACCTGTTGGGCTATTTCCGTGAGGGCGGGTCTGCGAACCTCCGTGCACTCCTGCAACGCCTGGCGTCGCTTGGCGGCGCAGCGATTGAGGCGCCACCGCCGCAAGCCTTTCCACGCATGGGAATGTATCAACCCGGCCACGGGGTGATTGACTTCGACGCTGCTGTCTCTGAGTTCCATCAGACTACTGATGACATGACGGCGCTCGGCATTGTTCCGATCCTCTTCTATCGCGCGTCGCTGCTTGCGGCAGATACTGGACCAGTCGATGCGTTCTACGGCGCGCTGGCTGCCCGCGGATTGCGTCCAGTTCCACTTTTCGTCCCTAGCCTGAAGGCCCCGGACGCCATTGCCTTTGTCCGAGATGCATTCGAGCGCTTGAAGCCATCGGTGATCGTAACCACAACGGCGTTTGCGGCCGGCGATGGCGTGTTCGATGGCTGCGACGCACCTGTCCTGCAAGCAATTGTCGCCAACACACGGCGTGAGGCTTGGACCTCTAACCCGCGCGGTCTCGGTCCTTCCGATCTGTCCATGCACGTTGTCCTGCCCGAGCTCGACGGACGCATTCTGGCCGGCACGCTCGGCTTTAAGGACAAGCAGGACAAGAACGAGAGTCTTGGCTTCGAAGGCTTCATCAGCCGTGCCGAGCCCAATCGCGTCGACGCCGTGGCTGACAAGATCGCCGCCCTTGTCCGGCTCAGGCAGTTGCCACGCGCGGAACGCAAGGTGGCGATGGTACTGCCGGATTATCCGGGCGCCGGTGGCCGCGCGGCCTATGCGGTAGGCCTTGACGTGCCTGCAAGCGTGCTTGCGGCGATGGCGGATCTTCGCAACGCCGGATACTCGGTCGACAGCATTCCTGACGACGGCCGTGAGCTGCTTGTCCGGCTTGCCGACGGGAGAAGCCATCATCTCCTTACGCTTGAGGCCTATGAGCGCTACCTGGCTGCACTACCCGGACCAATCGGCACGGCAATGGTCGAGGCTTGGGGCAGACCGGAAGACGACCCGGACTTCCACGACGGGGCGTTTCGCTTCCAGGCAGCCCGTTTTGGCAATCTCTTGGCGGCGCTACCACCCGACCGCGGCAAGACCACGGAGCGGCGCGCGGACTACCACGATCCTGTTCTGCCGCCACGCCATGCGCTGCTCGCCTTTGGCCTTTGGCTGCAGCATGAGATCGGTGCCGATGCAGTCCTGCATCTTGGCGCACACGGCACGCTGGAGTGGCTGCCGGGGCATGCGGTTGCACTGACGCACGCATGCTTCCCGGAGGCCGTTCTCGGTGCGCTGCCCGTCTTCTACCCCTTCATCGTTTCCAACCCTGGCGAGGCGGCGCAAGCGAAGCGGCGCGTAGCTGCCGTAACAATCGGACACCTGCCGCCGCCGCTGACCGGCACGGAGATGTCGGGCGCAGCGCTAGAGCTGGAGCAGCTCGTCGATGAATATGCGATCGCCGACGGGTTGGATACGCGCCGGCGCGACCGGTTGGCCGGCCTCATCCTCGACAAGGCAAGAGAGACTGGGCTCGCCGCGGAAGCTGGGCTTGAACAAGGCCAGTGCGCGCAGGAGGCCTTGCAGAAGATCGACACCTGGCTCTGCGATTTGAAAGACCTCGCCGTAAAGGACGGGCTACATGTTTTTGGGCGGGGTGCGCATACGGACGAGCCGGACTGGCTGGCCTGCGCCGAGGCGGAGCGTAGCGCGCTCTTGGAGGCTCTTGATGGCAAGCGCGTAGGGCCGGGACCCGCCGGTGCGCCGGCGCGGGGACGGCGGGACGTACTACCGACTGGACGCAATCTCTACACGGCAGACCCCCGCGTGCTACCCACGCAGACCGCGATGGAGCTAGGGACACGCGCCGCAAGCGAGATCGTTCGCGGATATATGCAAGAGCATGGCGACATGCCCCGGTCGCTGATAATCGATCTTTGGGGCAGCTCCACATTGCGCACAGGTGGCGAAGAGATTGCTCAAGGACTTGCCCTCATGGGCTGCCGGCCGGTTTGGGACCCCGCGACAGGGCGCGTCACCGGCGTGGAGGTTCTGCCGCCGGCAACGATGGGACGGCCGCGCGTCGACGTCACCTTCCGCATATCCGGCTTGTTCCGGGATCTCTTTCCGGCACAGATCGCACTGCTGGACGCAGCCGTGAAGCTCGTCGCCGCGCGGGAGGAGGAACCTTCAGAGAATCCGTTGGCCGCCGTCGCGATTGGGCTGGACGCCGCACCCGAACGCATCTTTGGCAACGCCCCTGGCTCTTATGGCGCGGGCATCGAGGACCTGCTCGGCTCCGAAGGCGGCGAAAGCGTCTCCGACGAAACCTTGAGCGCCGCATATCTCGCGGCGACGTCTCATGTCTATGGCGGCGCCGAGGGACTGGGCGTTGCGCGCGGCGGTGCCTTCGCCGCCCGCGTGGCCGAGGCCGATCTCCTCGTCCATATCAGCGACGACCCGACCCGCGACGTCCTGGAGGGCGCCGAGGATGTGGCACATCTGGGCGGGTTTGCCGCCGCGGCACGGACGCTTGGCGCAAACCCCGATCTTGTGGTGCTCGACACCACCAACCCCGAGGTTCCAAAAGCTCGGCCGTTGCCACAGGCGTTGGCACGGATCGTCCGGGCCCGCGCGATCAGCCCTGCGTTCATCGCGGGCATGATGCGCCACGGCGCACGGGGTGCGGCTGAACTGGCGGAGACAGTGGACCGGCTCGCCGACTTCGCCGAGATCACCGATGCGGTTTCCGATTGTCTGTTCGATGCGATACACGAGGCCTATCTAGGCGACGACAACGTTCGCGACTTCTTAGTTCGCGAGAATCCACAAGCTGCAAAAGCAATCGCGGCGCGGCTTGACGATGCCCGCCGTAAGGGATTGTGGCATCCGAAGCGCAACGATCTCGGCACGGAAGATATCCTAGGTGTCTCGGAGGCAGCGGAATGACCAGGGATCGAACTGAGGCGCCGCGCACCGATCCGTCACGGCGGAGAGGGGCATGCCCCCGTCTGTTCGAACCCATGGAGACGGGCGACGGCCTTCTTGCCCGTATTGTGCCATCCGGTGCGATAGCCCTCGAAGCCTTCGCGGCGCTGTGTGCCGCCGCACGGACCCATGGCAACGGACTCATGGAGATCACCGCGCGAGGTAGTCTGCAGGTTCGAGGGCTGACGGAGATTTCCGCACCGCGCTTCGCGGAGGCAGTCGAGGCGCTAGCCGTGTCATTCGACGAACACATACCGGTCGTCGCCTCACCACTGCCGGCGCGCTCTGCGGCCGGCTTTCGACCGCAAGAGCTTGCCAAGAACATCCGCACCGAAATCGCGCGACGCGATTTGAAGCTCGCGCCGAAGGTTTCAGTCGTCGTTGACGATTGCGGTCCGATCTCATTGGATGGGTTGGCGGCCGATGTCCGCCTGAGATTGCTGGACTCCGCGACAGCACCAAGGCTTCTGATCAGTCTAGGGGGCGACGGCGAGACAGCAATGCCCCTCGGGGTGACCCGGCTGGAACACGGGGCGGAGGTCGCCGCGGACTTGCTTGTGGCTTTGTCCCTCAGCGGCTCCAATGCGCGGGTCCGCGATATTGTTGCTCTCGAGGGCCTCGACCGGTTCGTGCACGCAGCGGGAGCTCGGCTTGAAGCAACCAACAAGCGCTTCAGCCCACGGGCAACGGAGACAATCGGCCTACATCGTTTGGACCGCGAGGCCTGTGCCCTAGGGGCTGCGCTGCCGTTCGGCCAGGCACATGCGCTCGATCTCATCGCGCTTGCTCGCATTGCGGAGGCAAATGGCGCGGCGTGGGTTGCGCTCGCGCCGCAACGCACGCTTCTGCTCGGGCCGATCGGTGAAATGACCGCCTTCGCGCTGGGGACCGCCGCGGATACACTCGGCTTCATCGTCGATGCGCGCGACGCACGTCGGCGAATCGCTGCCTGCGCGGGCGCTCCGGCGTGCGCTGCCGGGCATATCACCGCGCGAGCGCTGGCTGCACGCATTGCCGAGCGTCTTCCTCAGGGAGACTTTGCCCTGCATATTTCCGGCTGCAGCAAGGGCTGCGCACATCCAAGACCGGCGCCGTTGACCATCATGGGCACGGCGCAAGGCGCCCGTGTCATCGAGGCAGACTCCGTGGTTCACCTGCCCATCAGCAGCGCGTATACGGATGAGTTTATCGAGGACATCGCGCGGCGAGTCGCCGTGGAGAGCGAAGATGCTTAGGCACGACTACATTCGCGACGGAACTGCAATCTACGAGCGCTCGTTCGCGATCATTCGCAAGGAGACGGACCTATCCCGTTTCACGCCGGACCAGGCCGATATTGCCGTGCGCATGATCCATGCGTGCGGCCGCGTGGATGCAGCCGAGTTCTTCGCCTTTTCCGACGATTTCGTGCCAGCCGCACGCCGGGCGTTGCACAATGGCGCGCCGATCTTCTGTGATGCGCAGATGGTGGCCCATGGCGTGACGCGTGCGCGGCTGCCCGCAAACAATGAGGTGATCTGCACTTTGCGCGACGAGCGTACGCCAGATCTTGCAGAGAGATTGGGGACGACGCGCTCCGCTGCAGCGCTTGAGCTATGGCGCGATCAGCTCAAGGGAGCGGTCGTAGCGATCGGGAATGCACCGACGGCTTTGTTTCACCTTTTGGAGATGCTCGAAGCAGGTGCGCCGAAGCCTGCGGCTATCTTGGGCATCCCGGTGGGTTTTGTCGGCGCCGCGGAATCGAAGGACGCCCTCGCAGAGCGCTCCTGTGGTGTCCCGTGGCTCATCGTCCGGGGCCGCATGGGCGGCAGCGCCATGACGGCAGCCGCACTGAACGCGCTTGCGCGCAAGGGCATATGAGGATCACGCCATGGGCCGCATGATTGGGCGTTTGATGGGTGTTGGCGTCGGGCCCGGCGATCCGGAACTCCTCACGTTGAAGGCGCTTAAGGCGCTTCGGTCGGCAGACGTGGTTGCCTATTTCGCGAAGTCCGGTAACGAGAGCAATGCGCGCCGTGTCGTAAAGGATCATCTGAATGGCGTCGAGGAGCTGCCGCTGCTCTATCCCGTCACGACCGAGATCCCGAGGGCACATGCTGCCTACCGTGACGCCATCGCCGATTTCTATGACGTCTCGGCCGCAGCCGTTTCATCCTACCTCGACGATGCACGGGATGTTGCGGTGCTGTCGGAGGGAGATCCGCTATTCTACGGCTCGTATATGCACATCCATGTGCGGCTGAGCCGTCGGTACCCCACTGAGGTAATCCCCGGCGTCACCGGCATGTCGGGCTGCTGGTCCGCTGCGGCAGCGCCCATTACCCAAGGCGACGACATCTTCACCGTCCTCCCGGGCACCTTGCCCGAGGTAGAACTCGAGCGGCGCCTGGCCGACAGCGATGCTGCGGTCGTGATGAAAATTGGAAGACACTTGCCCAAGATTCGGCGTGCCTGTGAACGGGCAGGGTGCCTCGACAGGGCGATCTACGTGGAGCGCGGCACCATGACCAACTCGGCGGTGATGAAGCTCACCGACAAGCTCGATTTGGCGGCGCCCTATTTCGCGATCGTGCTTGTGCCCGGCTGGGAGGAACGGCGATGAGTGGGCGCCTGACCGTGGTCGGGCTAGGGCCCGGCGACGACCGTTTCATCACGCCCGAAGCGACAGACGCGCTCGCGAGTGCCGATGCGCTCTACGGGTACGGCCCCTATCTCGATCGTGTCCCGGCGCGCAAAGACCAGGCCCGCAATCCTTCCGGCAATCGGGTCGAAGGCAACCGCGCGCGCGATGCGCTGGCCCACGCGGCCGAAGGCGCCCAGGTGGTGATGGTTTCTGGCGGCGACCCCGGCGTGTTCGCCATGGCGGCGGCGGTGTGCGGCGAGATCGAAGACGGACCCGCGGGGTGGCGCGCGCTCGATATCCGGATCCTGCCGGGAGTCACCGCGATGCTTGCGGTCGCCGCACGCGCTGGCGCGCCTCTTGGACATGACTTCTGCGCCATCTCCCTGTCCGACAATCTCAAGCCCTGGGAGCTGATCGAGCAGCGGCTCGATGCGGCCGCTCAAGGTGGTTTCGTCATCGCGTTCTACAATCCAATCTCAACGGCCCGGCCTTGGCAGCTGGGCCAGGCATTCGCCCGCCTCAGCCGGCACCTTGCACCGGAGACGCCTGTGGTGTTCGGGCGCGCGGTGGGGCGCAACGACGAGGCCGTGACCGTGACCACTTTGGACAAGGCGGACGAGACGCCGGCGGATATGGCAACACTCATTATTGTCGGCTCGCCAGAGACGCGGGTGATCGCCCGCGAGGGGCAAGCGCCGCTCGTCTACACACCGCGCACCGCGGTGACGGTGAGTGCATGATCGCACCACGCGAGAGCCTCATCGACAGTGCCGACGGATGGCGCGCCGGGCAACTCGGGGCGCCGGATCATGATGACGGGAAGCCCAAGAGCTCGTGCCGCCGCGATCTTACCGTAGCTGGCATCGCCCCCGCTGTTCTTGGACACCAATATCTCGATCCCGTGCTGCTTCAGAAGGGCGACGTCGCCCGCCTCGGTGAACGGTCCACGTTCGGTGACGTAAACCGCATTGGGGACAGCAAGCGGCGGGTCGATGGGATCGACACTGCGTACAAGGTAGGTGTGCTGCGGCGCGCTTTCGAACGGCGTGATGTCCTTTCGGCCAAGCGCGACGAACACGTGGCGCGGTTCGGGACCCAATGCCTTCACGGCATCGCTGACCGTCGCCGCGTCGACCCATCGATCGCCTGGCGCCCGCTGCCACGGCGCGCGGCGCAATGCCAGGAACGGAACACCCGTCTCACCGGCCGCGCGATGGGCATTGGCAGAGATTACGTTTGCGAAGGGGTGTGTTGCATCAATCAGTATGCCGATGTTTTGATCCGCGATGAAGCGCGCGAGACCTTCCGCGCCACCGAAGCCGCCAATGCGCGTGGATACGCCTTGTGCACGCGGACTTGCCGTACGGCCGGCCAGCGACAGCGTCACGTCAACGTCGCCACGGGCGTCGAGCGCGCTTGCGAGCCTACGAGATTCCGTCGTGCCACCAAGAATGAGGATGTTCATGACCGGTCCTAGTTCTCTTGCGGCGGAGCCTGCCCCAACAGAGCGGTGGCTGTCCATCGTCGGCATCGGCGAAGATGGCGTGGACGGACTGGGGCGCGGCGCGTGCGATCTCATCGAGAACGCAGAGGTCGTATTCGGCGGCGTGCGCCATCTTGCGCTTGCCGCACCCCTCATCCGGAGCGAATCAAAGCCCTGGCCATCCCCGTTTTCGTTAGCCCCCGCCGAGGTCGTGGCGCTGCGAGGGCGGCGCGTGTGCGTGCTCGCTTCGGGTGATCCATTTTTTTATGGCGTTGGCGCGACACTCGCGGCTCATGTCGCGGCAGATGAGATGTGGGTTGTGCCCGCAACGTCCGCCTTCAGTCTCGCAGCGGCCCGCATGGGGTGGCCACTTCCGGACACGACGATTGTTTCGGTACATGGTCGCGCACTTGACCGGATTCGCCCCCATCTGCATCCGGGCGCGCGTATCCTGGCCTTGACGTCGGATGCGGAGGGCCCGAGCGCCTTGGCACGCCTCCTTACCGAAGGCGGCTTCGGCGCTTCTCAGATGACGGTGCTGGAGGCGCTCGGCGGCAGTCGCGAGCGAATCCGCTCTGCGCCGGCGCAAGAATTCAGCCTCCGCGACATCGCTGCACTGAATACGGTTGCGCTGGAGGTCGCTGCGGCTCCGGGCGCACGCATCCTCGGTTTTGCGCCCGGGCTCGACGACGATCTCTTTGAGCATGACGGCCAGATATCCAAGAGTGAGATCCGCGCGCTGACGCTCGCCGCACTCCGGCCCCAGCATGGCGAGCTTCTGTGGGACGTGGGGGCCGGATCCGGCTCGGTTGGGATCGAATGGCTGCTGGCCCATGGCTCGCTGCATGCGATCGCGATCGAAGCGGACGAAGCCCGCGCAGCGCGTGCCGCTCGAAATGCCGCTGCCTTCGGGGTGCCACATCTCGATGTGAGACAAGGCCGCGCGCCGCAAGCGCTTGTCGGCTTACCGACCCCAGACGTGGTCTTCATTGGGGGCGGCGGCAGTGGCGATGGCGTCTTCGACACGTGTCTCGAGGCACTGAAACCGGGGGGCCGCCTCGTCGCCAACGCGGTGACGCTCGAGACGGAGTCGGAGCTGATCATGCGGCATTCGACGCTGGGCGGAAAGCTGATACGCGTCTCCGTTTCGCGCGCGGACGGTGTCGGGGCAAAGACTGGGTGGCGGCCGGCCATGCCCGTGACCCAATGGAGTTGGGAGAAGCTATGATTGTCGCTGGTATCGGCTGCCGCAGAGGCGCCACGGCCGAGGAGATTAAGGCCGCCATCGAGGCGGCCTTGGAAGAGACGGGTCAGGCGCGCGAGGCGCTGACCTCGCTTGCCACATCCGATGGCAAGGGGAGCGAGCCCGGCCTTGTCGACGCCGCCGCACTTGCCGGTCTGGAGCTGATCCTCATCAAGCCGGCGGCCTTGGAGGCCGCCGGGCCTCGTACACGATCATTCTCTCCACGCGTGAAGGAGATGTTCGGCGTACCCTCCGTCGCCGAGGCAGCCGCGCTCGCTGCCGCGGGACCCGACGCATCCCTCCTTGCACCCCGCACCATTGTCGGGCCGGTGACCTGCGCTATCGCCGGCATCGCGCCGAAGGCGTGACCGTTCACTTCATAGGCGCCGGGCCTGGCGCCGCGGACTTGATCACCGTCCGTGGCCGCGATCTCATCGCGCGGTGCCCTGTTTGCCTCTACGCGGGGTCGATCGTTTCGGAAGAGCTTCTGGGGCACTGCCCGACGGACGCACGTATTGTAAACACCGCGCCCATGTCTCTCGACGAAATCGAAGCGGAGTATATCCGTGCCCATGATGAGGGCCACGATGTCGCGCGGCTTCATTCCGGTGATTTGTCCGTGTACAGCGCAGTTGCCGAACAGATGCGGCGGCTTGATGCACGCGGCATTCCCTACACCCTGACGCCAGGCGTTCCCGCCTTCGCCGCGGCAGCGGCAGCGCTTCACTGTGAACTTACCGTGCCCGAGCTTGCGCAGAGCGTGGTTCTGACGCGCGTCTCCGGCCGGGCATCCAAGATGCCCGACGGTGAAAGCCTCGAAGCTTTCGCGGCGACCGGGTCGACCCTTGCCATTCATCTCGCGATCCACGCCCTACCCACAATCGTCGATACGCTCCTGCCATTCTATGGTGCCGACTGCCCAGCGGCGATTGTGGCTCGCGCGACACATCCGAACGAGACAATCTTGCGCGGAACGCTCGGCACGATATGCGCTGAACTCGATGCCAACCCAATCGAACGAACGGCCTTGATCTTGGTGGGGCCTGCACTTGGCGCCCGAGACTTCAGAGAGAGCGCGCTCTACGATCCCGGCTATCGCCGCCGCTATCGGGGAGGCGCCGAATGAGCGAAGGGTGCGCGCCCAACAAGCTGTCCCTGACGGTCGAAGACCAGGATCTCGACGGCGATAGGCTTACCCGCGACGACCTTCAACGCGGTCTGTTGCGCCGTCTTGGCGACTTCATCGCCGAGTGGAACGCCTTCCGCTACTGCATTCCCAAAGGCCTCGGCGGCTGTGTTAGAGGCTTCGATACGCGTCGACAGATCGACCGAGCCGCCAGCGGCTTTCGACAGCCGCGCCAGCTCATCGAGGTCGACGGCGCCGCGCTTGGAGTGGAGATCGAGAAAACCCTGCGCGAGCTTCGTCATCTTGGCAACGCCGCCCGCGATCGTCACACGCGGTACTGGATGCTTTTTCACGTATTTGAGCGTGCCGCCAACGAAGTCGCCCATATCGATGAGAGCCTGTTCGGGCAGTCCGTAGAGTTCCTGCACAGCCTGCTCGGACGTCGAACCCGTGGACGCGGCAATGTGGTCGATCCCCGCCGCGCGGGCGACGTCCACGCCCCGGTGAATCGAATGGATCCAGGCCGCGCAGGAATAAGGAATCACGATGCCTGTGGTCCCGAGAATCGACAGCCCTCCAACAATACCGAGACGTCCGTTCAGGGTCTTGGCCGCCAGTGCTTCACCCTTGGCAACGCCGATCTCGACATCGACATCGCAAGCGGCATCGTGTGCCACCGCGACTTCTTCCAGCGCTTTTTGAATCATCTGACGAGGCACGGGATTGATCGCCGGCTCTCCCGGCGGGATCGGCAGACCGGCTCTGGTCACCGTGCCAACGCCTTCGCCGGCGCGGAATGTCACGCCAGTACCGGGCCGACCACCCCGGACAGTGACCATGATCAGCGCACCGTGGGTGACGTCGGGATCGTCGCCCGCGTCCTTGACCACGCAGGCTTTGGCGGCCTGCGGGTTGGATTCCGCCATCGCGAGCGCGAATGCGGGACGCTGGCCGCCCGGCAGCGTAACCTCCACCGGATCCGGGAACGTGCCCGTGAGCAACGCCGTGTAGGCCGCCTTGGCGGCCGCTGTGGCACAGGTGCCGGTCGTCCATCCTTTTCGGAGAGGGCGGTCCTCTTCTCTCATATGCAAGCTCATCGCACCCTTGGCTACGCGACGCAAATCGCACCGCCTCTCGTGAGGCGCGCGCCATGAGCGGCGCAGGGCTCATCATTGCCGCGCACAAGTCCGGCGCTGGCAAAACCACGCTAACGCTGGCGCTGCTGGCCGCGTTGCGGCGCAAGGGTTTAGCGGTGCATGCAGCCAAGGCCGGGCCGGACTATATCGACCCGGCCTTTCATGCGCGGGCGAGCGGCCACGGCAGTGTGAATCTGGATAGCTGGGCCATGCCGCCTGGCCTGCTCGATATCTTGATGGCCAGTGCCACGGCGAAGGCCGACATCGTCGTCGTTGAGGGTGTCATGGGTCTGTTCGACGGGATTTCTGGGTCTCCGGGCCGTACCGGCGCGACGGCAGACCTGGCCGCGCGATTTGGACTGCCTGTGGTCCTTGTCATCGACGTCACGTCTCAGGCGCAGTCGGCTGCCGCTCTCCTCCGGGGTTTCGCGACACACGATCCGGCGGTGCAGATTGCCGGTGTGGTCCTCAATCGCGTGGCGAGCGACCGGCATGCGCGGCTGGTCTCGCGCGCCATCGAGGACTTGCGGATTCCCATTCTCGGCATGCTGCCCCGAGATGAGACCGTGACATTGCCGGAGCGCCATCTCGGCCTCGTCCAAGCAGACGAGCACTCCGATCTGGACGCCCATTTTACCAAGCTCGCTGACCTCGTCGAAGCGCATCTGGATCTCGATGCAATCCGTGCTCTGGCGCGCCCGCCATTGCTGAATGATCTTCCACAAAGCGGGGCTGTGCAGGGCTGTTTGCCCCCGCCAGGTATGCGGATTTCGGTCGCGCAGGACGCCGCCTTTACCTTTCTCTATCCCCACCTCGTCGAGGGCTGGCGCGCACGCGGCGCGACCCTCGTACCGTTCTCGCCGCTGGCGGACGAAGGGCCGGACGAGGATTGCGACGCCTGCTGGCTGCCTGGCGGTTATCCGGAGCTTCATGCAGGCGCGCTTGCTGCTTCAAGCCGATTCAAGTCTAGGCTCGCAACGTTTGCGGAGACGCGTCCCGTCCATGGAGAGTGCGGCGGGTACATGGTGCTGGGTGAAGCCCTCATCGACAAGGGCGGCGACCGCCACGCCATGACGGGGCTTCTGAGCCATGTCACGAGCTTCGCGGACCGGAAGCTGCATCTCGGCTATCGAGAGGCGCAGTTGCTCGAGCCTTGCGGGCTCGGGGACGCGGGCTCAACCGTGCGCGGGCATGAGTTTCACTACACGTCCGTGATCGAGCCCGGTAGCGACGCGCCCTTGGCCATGCTGGCCGACGGCGAAGGCAATCCGTTGGGCGCGGCCGGCGGCCGGCGTGGAACCGTCAGTGGTACGTTCTTCCACGCGATCGCATCGGCGTAACCGCTAGGACGTCGATTTTCCTGATACTTGCGCTTCTGCGAACGTGGCCATGCCCGTGTGGCAGGCAAGCGCCGCGCGCACGATCAAAAGCGCGACACTCGCGCCCGTCCCTTCGCCCAACCGCATGCCGAGATCGAGGAGCGGTGTCATGCCGAGTTCCTGCAACAGGAACTCATGACCGGCATCCGCCGATTTGTGGCCAACGCGCGCATGGTCCAGCGCATCGTCGCGCAGCACTTTGAGGGGGGCGACCGCCGATGAACTCACCATGCCATCGATCAGCACCGGGATACGTTTGTGGCGGGCCGCGAGGCACGCACCCATCATGGCTGCCAGCTCCCGTCCGCCGACTGCGGCGGCTGCCTGCAAGGGGTCGCCAAGCACGTCGGAATGGCGGAGCAGCGCCTGTTGGATGACCGCACGCTTGCGCCCGAACCCCTCCTTGCCAACGCCAGTCCCTGTGCTGGCGAAGCGCGCGCCGCCGCCGAACAACGCGCCGGAAATGGCCGCCGCCGCGGTCGTGTTGCTGATGCCCATCTCGCCGAGAATGATCAAGTCCGCATCGTCGGCCACCTGGTCATAGCCAGTCCCGACCGCGGCGAGAAACACCTCCTCGTCCATGGCCGGCGCCTCCGTGAAGTCCACCGTGGGGTTCCCGAGGTCGAGCGGCGTCACACGGAGGTTTGCGCCATTCGTACGTGCGAGCTGATTGATGGCCGCACCGCCGGACGCAAAGTTCGCCACCATCTGCTCGGTGACCTCGGGCGGATAGGCGGAGACCCCTTGCGCGGCGACGCCGTGATTGCCGGCAAAGACCAGGATCTCGCACCTGTCCAGGGTCGGCGGATTGCGGCCCTGCCATGCGGCGAGCCAGATAGCGAGCTCCTCCAGCCGGCCAAGTGAGCCCGGGGGCTTTGTCAGCTGGCCCTGTCGCTCAGCAGCCACGGCGGCGGCCGTTTCATCGGCCTCAGGGAGGTCCAGACAGGCAGCGCGCAACTGCTTGAAGGAAGAAAATCGAGACATTTCAGCGTAGGGTCGCAATAACGGATGGGAAGAGACGCAAGGACTTAAACTGCATGGGCGGCATTACCACGGACCTCAGGACAGGCCTAGCTTTTTGCACGCGGCTGCCTGTCACAACGGCTTCCGATGGCCGCCTGTCCGATGCCGCTTGGACCCTTCCCATTGCTGGTGCGGTTGTGGGCTTGATCGGCGCGCTCATCCTGTATGCAGCTCTGGCCCTTGGGGTGCCTCCATTTGCAGCCGCCACCCTCGCAATCGGCGCGACGGCGCTCACGACCGGGTGCCTGCACGAGGACGGGCTGGCAGACACGGCGGACGGCTTTGGCGGCGGACGGGAGCCTTCGCGCGTGCTTGAGATCCTGCGCGATAGCCGGATTGGCACCTACGGCGTCATCGCGCTGATCGTCTCATTTCTGTTGCGCATCGGGACGGTTGCGAGCTTGGCCGCGTTGGGCGCCTGGCCCGCCATCTTCGCGCTGATCTCCGCGCATACAGGTGCACGGGCCGCGCTGCCACTGTTTATGCGGGCAGTGCCACGCGCCCGCGACGACGGCCTGTCGGCGGCGGCGGGCCGGCCCAGCGAGGGCGTCGTGGCAGGCGCCGCCGTGATTGGTGTAGCGGTGTCGCTCGTCTGTCTCGGCTTCGGCACGACGCTCGTGTCCGCGATCTTGGTCGCGGCGGCCCTTACCGTGCTTGCGCGCATGGCGACCCGAAAGATCGGGGGCCAAACTGGGGATGTGCTCGGCGCCGCGGAACAGGCCGGTGAAATCCTGATCCTGATCACTGCAGCCGCGGTTCTCGCTCCTTGACCGCAGCGGCGATCAAGGTAACGAAATCGCTAAGCGGCGTGTAAGACGGCGGAAAGATTGCCGTGCTAGACTGTTCGCGCAATCGAAAGCCAGCAGCCCCTGAGGCGCCCGGCCAGATGGAGTTCTGACCCATGCGTATCGCGATCGCGGCTCTTGTTGTTCTCGGCGTAGCCTGGTTCGGCGTAGCTCCTGTACATGCCGTGCCACTGACCGGGACCGCCTCCCACACGCTTGTCGAGGCGACAGGACTGCAGGCGATTGATGTTGCGAAACGCTCGCGAAAAAAGGTGCGGCGTAGCACCACGCGCAAATGCGGGTGGCAGTGCAAGCGTTACTACCGCCCCTTCCAGTACCGCTATTGGAAGTTCTACTATCCATACGGCGGACCGCTGTTTTACGGACGGCGCTAAACCACTTCACGGGATTGCAATAAAAGGGTGACACCGCACCCAGCCCTTGTGGCAGAGTGCGCCGCGTGACGCTGCCAGCTTCCGCCATAACCACCCGCGCCAACGCGCTTTTCGAGGCCAACCGCACCCGCCCCGGCGCACCGCAGACGCTGCCAGACCGGTTGTTCGTCGTCGATGTGGAGCGTCAGACGGCCACGTTGATCTTGAACGGAATGGCCGCGGAGTCCTGGCCTGTCTCAACGGCCCGCAACGGCATCGGCGGCGAGGAGAACTCCTTCAAGACACCACCCGGCTGGCATCGCATCGACCGGAAGATCGGCGCGGGCGCGGAGTCGGGCGCTGTGTTTTCGTCCCGGGAACCCACAGGCGAGGTTTGGCGCGGCGAGGAAGCTGAGAGCGATCTAATCCTCACCCGCATCCTTACGCTGGACGGTCTCGAAGAGGGCGTCAATCGCGGACCGGGTTTCGACTCTCTTGAACGCTACATCTACATCCACGGCTCCAACCACGAAGCGGAGATCGGGCGTCCCGCTTCGTGTGGCTGCGTCCGGATGAGCAATGCTGATGTGGCGACGCTTTTTGACTTGGCGCAAGAAGGCGACCTCATCCTGATCGCGTCGCCCGAAGATCAGGCGGTCCCCAGCACATCATCGGGCCGCTTTCACTATGCGGGGCTCGGCGGCTCGGGCATGAGCGGCATTGCTCAGTTCCAGGCGATCAAGGGCGGCCGCGTGAGCGGCAGCGACCGGGCCTTCGACCATGGCGAGCGGAGCGCGGTGCGCGCTCAGTTCGAAGCGCTGGGTATCGGCGTGTACCCTCAAGACGGGAGTGGGATTGGTGAGGACTGCGCGGCCCTTGTGGTCTCGACTGCCGTCGAAGAAAACGTACCAGACGTCGCCACGGCGAGGGCGCGCGGCGTGCCCATCGTGCATCGCTCGGAGATGCTGGCCCATTTCGTTCGGGCGTACCGGTCCATCGCGGTAACCGGCACAAGCGGAAAGTCCACCGTCACGGGAATGACGTTCGAGATCCTGCGCGGGTGCGGGGCCGATCCGTCTGTCATCACGGGCGGAGATCTTCCGGCCCTCCAGGCCGATGGTTTGATCGGCAATGCGTATGCGGGCGACAGCGACCTGCTCGTGGTGGAAGCGGACGAGAGCGACGGTTCGTTGGTGCGCTATGCGCCGTCTATTGGGGTCATCCTCAATCTGCAACGTGACCACAAGGAAACGGATGAAGTTGCAGCCATGTTCGCCACGTTGCGGGCGCGCACGCGCGAAACCTTAGTCGTGGGGGACGATGCGAATCTCGATCCGTTCGCTGGTGGCGCTATCCGCTTCGGCCTCAGCGAGCGCGCGGATATCCGCGCGGTCAACGTGGTGCACAGCGCGGCAGGGGCCCGCTTCGAGGTGAACGGCGTGAGTTTCACGATCCCTGTTCCTGGTGTTCACAACGTCACCAACGCGCTTGCCGCCATTGCCGCATGTGTTGCTGCGGGCCTGCCACTGGAGCGCATGAGCGGGCCGCTCGCGGGCTTCGCTGGCATCGGACGGCGCTTCCAAACGATCGGCCGCGCATCAGGCATCGAGGTGGTGGACGACTTTGCCCATAATGCCGAAAAGATCACCGCGGCGATCCGGACAGCAAAGCTGCGCGGGCGCCGCGTGCTCGCGATCTACCAGCCCCACGGCTATGGGCCGACCCGGTTCCTGTGGGAGGACTTCGTCCGGACATTCTCGAGCGAACTCTCCGCGGACGACAGGCTGTTTATGCTCGAGGTCTTCTACGCGGGCGGGACCGCCAAACGGGATTTTTCCGCCGCGGATATCGTCGAAGAGATCGCGGCGACAGGCGCACGGGCTTCCTTCGCGCCGTCACGAGAATGGCTCGCTGAAGCGATCGCGCATGAGGCGCGTGATGGCGATGTGGTGCTGGTCATGGGTGCGCGCGACCCTTCTCTTACCGCCTTCGCCTGCGGCATTCTCGGCGCAATCAAAGGAGCGGCGCGTACTCGAGCCTAGCGTAGCGGGGCGGCACTAGTTGCCAAGGAGCCCCGAGAGGAAGTCGTCGACGCCGCTAGCCCGGCGAGGACGGCGAGGGCGCGATTCCGAATAGCGGCGCGTCGACGTCGTCTCGGTGAAATCCGCGCTTGCGATCGGCACGTTGAAATGCGCGGGATTCTTGAACAGCTTCGCCGCCATGTGACTGTCAATGCCGTAGACATCACCGAATTCGCGGATTGAGCCGTATCCGTCAGCGATCGCCGTATTGTAGGTCATGTGGACTGGAATCTTCCGGCGAAGTGCAATGACTTTCGTTTCTCCCTGGGCACGGGCAAACACGTCCTGGACATTGCCCATGGACCACCCCTTGTCCTCCGCAAGCAGGAAGGCCGCGAAGCGGGTCGGCTGATTCACACGGATACACCCATGACTCAGCGTCCGCACGCGGTGCCCGAACAACTCTTTCTGGGTCGTGTCGTGCATGTAGATGGCATGCTTGTTCGGGAAATTGAACTTGAAGCGGCCAAGCACATTGTGCGGGCCAGGATCCTGCTGGAACGTGTAGGCATGCACGTTCGCCGACTGCCAATCGACTTGGTCGGCATCGACCGGTTTGCCGCCCCTGCTAACTTTCAGGCCGTAGCGGCGCAGCATTCTGTTCCGTGACTCGCGCCCCCCAAACAAACCTCCAGACCGCTGTGGTCCGCGAAGTTTGGGCGCGATGTCCTCTCTCACAATGGTGGGCGGAACCGTCCAGTTCGGATTGAAGACAATGTTCCGCATCGGAGAGGAGAAGAATGCCGTGGCGTATTTCGCCTGACCCACAATCGACTTTTCTTCATAGATCTCGCGGCCGTTCTTCAAGACACGGAACTTGAACTCCGGGATGTTGTTCCAGACATGGAAGCTGCCGAGATCCGAAGGCAGCCAACGCCAGCGCTCCATGTTGAGGACGATGAGCTGGACCATGCGGTCATCATCGGGATTACGGCCAAGATCCTTCGCCGAATCCCTGGCGTGAACCAATGCCGCATGGAGGCGCTGATATTGGTCGTTTTGGGGGTGAAGCGACAGGAGCGTCTTGTCCGGCGTTCCAGAGCCCGCAATCTCCGTCAAGACCGCTTTTGGATCGCGCGCCTTCGGATGGAAGTCGAAGAGCTTATGTGCCTTTGATGGCTTGAGCCGCCCCGTCTGCGCGTGCCGCGCATATTTCAAGACTGCCGCGGAGACGGCCAGTTCCGCCTCGGCACGCGCTTCGTCCGTGGTCAGCGTTTTCTCAGTAGAGGGCGTCGCGTAGACACGTGCATCGAGGCCCCAATCGTTGGCATCGCGAATGGTTGCGATCACCGTCTTGGCCTTGGGTGCCAGGCTGTCGTCGGCCACCCACAGCGGGTCTTCGTCGCGTTCGCCATACAGCGCCTTGAGGGCCTCAACGTCAGCGGCCGCTAACTTGGGCGCAGAGGCGCCCTCCAACTTGGTCCGGACTGCCTTGATAACCGGATCAACGGGGGGCGGAGGCGGCGGACCGAGCTCAACAGACTCATCATCTGAACCGTCGTTGCCGGATTTGCCTGCTGCGAGAGGGGGCGTGCCAGGCTTAAGGGCCGCAAGCTTCGTATCCTCGCCGTCTGCCTTCGCTCCAGGCGGCGGCGACACGTCGAGGACAACGATGGCGTCGTAGGCCCGCGGGTCCAGAACAATCTCTTCGCTTGGTGCTTCGGTCGTCGCGCGCTGGATGTCAGTGACATCCGCTGCCTCGTTTGATGCGGCGATTCCGTCCGGCTTAGAGGCGGGCGCGATCGAGGCCGTCACATCACCGTCGCCGTCGGAGGAAGCGTCTTTGACCTGAGCGTCGGACTCCGTGTCGGCCTGTCGTTCCGGCGTATTCGCCGGGCTGATCATGCGCGCTATTTCTGGCTTCGGCTCCGGTGCAGGCGGAAGCGATGCGGTGACGATTTCGCCATCCGCTGCGTCGTCTTCGCTGGCCGGGGTCTTCGCGTTGTCAGCGTCTGCCTTTGTGTCTGTCTTGGTGTCTGCGTCTTTTGAATCTGCCTCAGTGGCGCTGGCGACCTTGCCGTCTTTGTCGTTAGCTTCCTCGGTCTTGCTGTCAGCGTCGTCGGCGTGGGTTTCCTTGGCGTCCGCCGTCTTTGCGTCGTCGTCTTTGGCCTCGCTGTCGTCGGCGGTCGCGACGTCGGGGCTGTCCGCATCAGGTTTTGTATCCTTCGCCGTACTCGCCGACCCGTCGGCGTCGGCCGTATCCACCTCGGCTTTGGCCGTACCGTCTGCCTTTGCAGTCTCTGCGGCGTCTTCTGTCTTGTTCTTCTCTGTCTTGTCCTTGGCATCCGCCGATGCACTGTCGGCTTTCTCTTCCGAACCCGCACCAGCGCTCTTGATGTCGGTGTCTTTCGACGGCTCGTCCTGAACGCCGGCGCCGTCCGTGCTCTTGGTGTCGGCCGCCTTCTTATCGTCGGCCGTCGCGGTTTCCGCTGATTTGTCCGAATCAGCTTCAGCGGCCGCCGACTCTGTCGCGTCGCCCTTCTCGGCCTTGTCTGCATCTTGTTCGGCCGTCTTCGCGGCAGAGCTGTCATCGTCTGCCGCCTGCTCGTCCTTCGCCGTTTCGGCTTTCTTGGCGTCCGGCTCATCAACAGCGGCGGTCTCTATGTCGGCCGGTTTCGTGTCTTTGACGTCGTCGGAAGTGGTCGACGACGCGGCCTTGTCCTGACCCTCAGCCTCTGGTGCGCTCTCCGCGTCAGCCGTCTTCGTTTCTGGCGGCGTCTCGTCTTCCGGCTTGGCGTCAGACTTGGCGTCTGCCGTCGTATCCGTTTCGCCTTCGGACTCTGCGTCCGAATCGGAAGCCGCGACCGCTTTGTCTTCCGCACCGCCAGCGGGCTCATCCGTTTCGGCTGACTCGGTCTCGGAGGCTTCGGCTTGTTCGGAGTCGCTGCCGGCCGCCTCGTTTTTTGCTGTCTCTTTTGGCTCAGGCGCCGTTTCGTCGGCGCTTTCCTTTAGCGCAGGCGCATCGGAATCAGATTGCTTTTCGGCAACACGCGTGGGCGCCGGCAAGGCCATAACGAGGCTTGCCACCGCTACGGTGCCAACCGCCAAATCGGCTTGGCTGTTCTTTGCAACGTCTGGAGAAACGGCCTTGGTGGACACGGCCGCGAACGTCCGGTCGGGATTGCGAATCGGCGCAACAGGCCGGGCCCGACGCGACCTCTTGCGCTTGACGACCTTCTTACCGGTAAAGAGGCCGGGCACGCGGAACTCCGCCGACGCCGTCGTGGGAACGGCGCTCGTTCCGGCCCCGACAGCCAAAAAGGCCAACGTTGTCAGCCCGATAATGGCAATTCGTCCGCTCATTCGTTGTCCCTCAGAGCCTCCGCGCGTCGTCCCCATATGTAAGCGGCGACTTGGTGAGTTTGGAGAGGATCGCGCAAGATCCTAAACATAGTGGCAAAAAGGGCAGTTCCTTGGCTAATAGGACGTGACGCATCAAAAATGTGCCAGCCTTGTATCTTTCGACGGTTTCACGGCGGTGCCCCCAAGGTGGCGACAGTCGACCTGATGATTTCGTTGCCCCGCTGCCCAAAGATTCGGCATCTGCGCGGAAATGACCTGGATATCGCCGTGAACTCGATTTGATCGATACACCCTCGGGTGCAATACTTCCTGCGTTCAACGCAATTCCAAGTCCTTAAGAGCGCTGCTGCCGACGTAAGCGAAGCCTCGCCAGCGCGGCCCCATTCTTGCTTAAATCTTGGCGTTGTCCTTTTTGGCCCGCCGAAACCTTCACCGATAGAGAGGCATCAGCGTATGTGCGGATTGTGTGGCGAGATCACATTCGACGGCTCGCCAGCATCGGTCGACGCCATTGAGGCTATGACGGGCACGATGGTCCCCCGCGGGCCGGACGCTGGGGGGATCGTCTCACGCGGGTCCTTCGCCTTCGGCCATCGCCGCCTGAAGATCATCGATCTTTCGGAACGCGGCCAGCAGCCCATGGTCGATTCCGAACTCGGCATCACGCTTGTCTTCAATGGCTGTATCTACAACCACAAGGAGCTACGCGCCGAGCTCGAGGCCAAAGGCTACCGATTCTTCTCCACGAGCGATACCGAAGTCGTCTTGAAGTCGTGGCACGCTTGGGGGCCGGAGGCGCCGACACATTTCAAAGGCATGTTTGCCTTTGTGGTCTACGAGCGCGACACCGGTCGCGTCGCCATGGGCCGCGACCGTCTCGGCATCAAGCCGCTCTACTACACGCTAAACGAAAAGCGCCTGCGCTTTGCCTCAACGCTGCCTGCGCTTGTTGCCGCGGGCGATGTGGACACTGGGCTCGATCCCGTGGGGCTCGCGCACTACATGACGTTTCATGCGGTCGTGCCGCCGCCGCATACGATACTGCGCGGGGTGCGCAAGCTCCCGGCCGCGACGCTCCGTGTGATCGAGCCCGACGGCAGCTTCAAGGACACACTCTACTGGGACCTTAGCTTCGAACGGAGCGCCGAGGACCTCGCGACGAGCGATGCGGTGTGGAAGGAACGCGTCGGCGCCGCGCTTCGCCAGGCCGTCGATAGGCGCATGATCGCCGATGTGCCTGTGGGCGTCCTTCTCTCTGGCGGCGTCGACTCCAGTTTGATCGTGGGTCTCCTGGCCGAGGCCGGTCAGCAGCACTTGAAGACGTTCTCGATCGGCTTCGAGGCCGCCCACGGCGAAGCGGGCGATGAGTTCAAATACTCCGACATCATCGCGGAGCATTTCGCAACTGATCACACCAAGATCATGATCCCTACCGAGCACATGCTCGACTCACTACCCGAGACGATCGCAGCGATGTCTGAGCCGATGGTGTCCTACGACAATGTTGGCTTCTATCTGCTCTCTCGCGAAGTGGCGAAGCATGTCAAGGTCGTGCAGAGCGGTCAGGGTGCGGACGAGGTGTTCGCCGGGTATCACTGGTACCCGAAGCTGGCGAGCACCAACGATATTCAGGCGGACTACAAGGCTCTCTTCTTCGATCGGGGGCGCGAGAAGCTCGCCAGTCATCTGAACGACATCTGGATGGCCGAGGGAGACGAGCCGGCTCGAATGGTCGAAGCGCATCTCATGAAGGCTGGCGCGGAGACACCGCTGGACCGGGCCTTGCGTATCGACACGACCGTGATGCTCGTCGACGACCCGGTGAAGCGCGTGGACAATATGACCATGGCTTGGGGTCTGGAGGCACGTGTTCCGTTTCTGGACCACGAGCTTGTAGAACTGGCCGCGCGCGTGCCGCCCGAGATGAAGCTTAAGGACGAAGGCAAAGGCATACTGAAAGATGTGGCGCGGGATGTTATTCCCTCTTCCGTGATCGACCGGCCGAAAGGGTACTTTCCCGTGCCTGCCCTCAAGTACATTGACGGCCCTGTCCTGGAGATGACGCGCGATGCGCTCTCTTCACAAGCCGCAAACGACAGAGGTCTTTTCCGATCGACCTATCTCGACAGTCTTTTTGCCGATCCGAAGGCGCATATCACGCCGTTGCGTGGATCGGAGCTTTGGCAATGTGCGTTGTTGGAGCTCTGGCTTCAGTCCCACAATCTCTAGGCATAGCATGAGCACGGATAAGAGCAGCTTAGAAGGCACGGAGAACAGAGGCACGCCGCACGGGACGACGCCGCGCGCGGATCTTGCACCGAGAGGCGCGGCCCAAAGCAACGTCGCTTTCGACTGCGGCTGGGGGCGTCTCTTGTTTGGCCAGACCTTCGCCGATGCATCAGACTTGGCCAACTGCCTCAGGGCCGAAGGTCCGGGGCGCCGCGACATCGCCTTCTACATTCTCGACCCGCATGTCGTGTTGGCCGCCGCGCCGCAGGAATTGTTCTTGGACCCCTCCCATACTTACAGGCTCGACCTTAAGACCTATGAGCCAGCCGCGACCGCACCGCGTGGGTTTCATATCCGGCAGCTTGAGTCTCTTCAGGACGCTGAAGAGATAAATCGAATCTATTCGGCGCGGCGCATGGTGACGGTGGCGCCTAACTTTTTTTGGGAGAACCGCGATAGCGACGCGATAACCTATCTGGTCGCCGTAGACGACAAGACCAATACGATTGTCGGAACCGTCACCGGTGTGCATCACCGCGACGCGTTCGGCGATCCCGAAAACGGGTCCTCACTGTGGTGCCTCGCCGTCGATACGCAGTCCACACTGCCCGGCATTGGCGAAGCGCTGGTTCGCAGTCTTTCGGAACACTTCAGGGAGCGCGGCTGTTCGTACATGGACTTGTCGGTCCTGCACGACAACGAAATGGCCATCACGCTCTACGAGAAGCTGGGCTTCATCCGCTGGGCCACCTTCACCGTCAAACGTAAGAACGTCATCAACGAGCAGCTCTTCACCGAGACCTTCGATGACTATGACGCGCTCAACCCCTATGCGCGGATCATTGTCGACGAAGCCCAGCGGCGCGGCATCGGTGTCGAGATTATCGATGCCGAAGGCGGCTTCTTCCGTCTGACCTATGGCGGACGGTCCGTCGCATGCCGCGAGAGCCTCACTGCTCTGACTACCGCGATCGCTATGAGTATCTGCGACGACAAGCGGGTCACGCGGCGCATTGTAAAGGCAGCGGGTGTGCGGGCGCCCGAGCAGGTCACCGTTGACGAAGAAGACGAGGCGCGGGCCTTTTTGGGGCGCTACGGATCGGTCGTGGTGAAGCCAGCGCGCGGCGAACAAGGCAAAGGCATCGCCGTCGGACTGACAAACTGGGACGACACGAAGACGGCTATCGACTACGCGAAGACCCTTTGCAACGAAGTGGTCTTGGAGGAGTTCGTCGAGGGCGTTGATTTACGGATCGTCGTCATCAACTACCGGGTCGTTGCGGCCGCGATCCGAAAACCCGCTACGATCATCGGCAACGGCACGTCCACGGTACGCGAGCTCATCGAACGGCAAACAAAGCGGCGTTTGGCCGCAACCGGTGGAGAATCGGCAATTCCGATGGATACCGAGACCGAGCGGTGCCTGGCCGTCGCGGGGTACAGCTACGAGGATGTCCCAGAGACCGAAGCTTCCATAGCCGTCCGCAAGACCGCCAACCTACACACTGGCGGGACGATCCACGATGTAACGGGCATCCTCCACCGGACCCTGATCGATGCCGCAGTCAACGCAGCGAAAGCAATCGAAATTCCCGTTACGGGGATTGATTTCATCGTGAGAACGCCGACCGAGCCCGACTACTGGTTCATTGAAGCCAACGAGCGTCCAGGGCTTGCCAACCATGAGCCACAGCCGACGGCAGCTCGCTTCATCGACCTGCTTTTCCCTCAGACCGTGCCTGCTACTGTGCGCAAAGCGCTTCAAATGTAGGCGTCCGCGTACTACCCATAGGCCGATCCACAAGGAGCGCGAAGCGACAAGCGCCCTGAACGACAGAGCTGCGTGATGACCATTCTCCATATCGATCTCGACTATCTCGCCGACACGCTTGAGACGTTTCTCAGTATCCCTAGCCCTACGAGCTACACCGACAACGCAGTGCAGTGGTGCGGCCAGGAGCTCGACCGGCTTGGCATTCCATTCGAGGTTACACGCCGCGGAGCGATTCGCGCGGTTTTGCGCGGTAAGGAGCGGCGCCCGGCGCGTGCGATCGCGGCTCACCTAGATACGCTCGGCGCGCAGGTGAAAGCCGTAAAGGACAATGGCCGCCTTGCCGTCGTTCCTATCGGTTATTGGAGCGCGCGGTTCGCCGAGGGCGCGCGATGCACGATCTTTACCGAGCGCGGCAGCTACCGCGGCACCATCCTTCCATTGATGGCGTCGGGTCACACTTATGGCGACGACGTGGACGAGCAGGCAACCGGCTGGGCGCATGTGGAAGTGCGTGTCGATGCACGGTGCTCAAGCGCCGGCGAGGCGGCCAGGCTTGGTATCGATGTCGGAGACATTATCTCCATCGATCCGCAGCCGGAATTCCTGGAGAACGGCTTTATCTGCTCGCGGCACCTCGACGACAAGGCTGGTGTGGCGGTCATGTTCGCAGCGCTGAAAGCGTTGATCCCCGTGAAGGAACAGCTGCCTGTCGATGTCTATTTTCTATTCACAATCGAAGAAGAGGTCGGAATCGGCGCGTCAAACATCCTGACGGACGACATTGCCTCCCTGATCGCGATCGACAACGGCACGACTGCCCCAGGTCAGAACAGCGCTGAGTTCGGCGTGACCCTCGCCATGGCCGATCAGAACGGGCCTTTTGACTACCACCTGACGCGTAAACTGGCCCGCTTGTGCCGGGAAGACGATATCTACTACCAGAAGGATGTGTTTCGGCACTACAGGTCTGACGTGGCCTCGGCGGTCGAGGCGGGCCACGACGTTCGCACGGCGTTGATCTGCTTTGGCGTCGATGCGTCGCATGGGTGGGAACGGATCCATATCCACGCCCTGCGTTCCCTGGCCGAACTCGTCACTGCCTACTTGCTCAGCCCGATTGCGTTCTGGCGCGACGCCGAGCGCGTTGGCACGCTTGAGGATTTCACCAGCCAGCCGACGGAAAAGGCGCAGCAGAAGCTCTCCTCGGATGTGCGCATGGATGAGATCGAAGACGAGGCCGTCGAAGAGTAGCCCCTTAGCCCTTACGTCCGCGTCGGACATGGCCGGGACGGCTTGCACAAGGCCGCCTCCCCGCGACCATAACGCGCAACCCCGGCGCCCCATTGAATCCGAAGTGTCATGTTGCATCGGTAGTTTCCAGTCACCCTGACCACTTGAGTCGCAACATGTTTTCTCTTTCCGGAAAGAAGGCCCTCGTCCTTGGGGTCGCAAACGAGGACTCTATCGCGTTCGGCTGCGCGAAGGCGTTCCGCGACCAAGGCGCGGACCTCGCCATCACCTATCAAAACGAACAAGCCGAGAAGCACGTCAGGCCGCTCGCGGAAAAGCTTGGCACGGACATCATACTGCCGCTCGACGTGCGTGAGGACGGGCAGTACGCCCAGCTGTTCGATCGCATTCGCCAGATCTGGGGCCATGTCGATATCTGCCTGCACTCCATCGCATTCTGCCCGCGCGAGGACCTCCACGGTCGCGTGGTGGACTGTTCGCGCAACGGCTTCATCACCGCGATGGACATTTCGGTCTACTCGTTCATTCGCATGGTGCGCCGGGCCGAGCCGCTGATGCGCCATGGTGGCAGCTGCATGACGGTGTCCTTCTTCGGGGCCGAAAAGGTTGTGGAGAACTACAACATCATGGGACCGACAAAGGCCGCCCTTGAGTCGGTCACGCGCTACATGGCCGCCGAGCTCGGGCCGAAGGGCATTAGCGTGAATGCTCTGTCGCCCGGGCCACTTAAGACCCGCGCCGCGTCGGGCATTTCCCGGTTTGATGAGTTGATGAACGAGGCCGCACAGCGTGCGCCAACCCATCAGTTGGCGTCGATCGAGGACATCGGCGCTTACGCGGCCTTCCTGGCAAGCCGCGAGGCGGGAAACGTTACCGGCGGCGTCCACTATATCGATGGCGGGTATCACATTGTCGGATGAGACTGTGAACAATCCTGGTGGCTACACGCACAGCCGCGATGCTTATGCCCGTCACGCGGCAGAAGATCTCGGCCAGGCGCATGTCCAGTCGCGGCTCCTGAGCGAGCTTTCCCTCCAGCATGGCTCGGACATTACGGCGCGAGCGCGCACGATTTGGGGGGCGCTGGCCGCCGAATGGTGGGGGCTGGCCACGGGCTTGGCGCGCCCTCACGCCCCCGCCAGTCTGGCCGCCTATTGGCACGACGCAGGTCAGCGCGCAGTCCTAACGCTTGAGACGTTGTGCCGACGCGGTGATGCCTGCGCCGCTCGCGAAGCCGAAGGCTTCGCGCCAGTACTCGCGTTCGACTACGAGATTATCGTCGATGGGCGCTTGCTCGACCGTCCGGCAAACTATGCGCTGGTCCGCATTATTCCCCCGGAGGGGACGCCGCCGCCCCGCAACGACCGCCGCCCTTGGGTGATCATCGATCCGAGGGCCGGCCAGGGTAGCGGGATCGGTGGCTTCAAGAGTGAATCCGAGGTCGGCGAAGCGCTCCGCGACGGTCACCCGGTCTACTTCGTCATCTTCTTCCGGGATCCCGAGCCGGATCAAACCTTGGCGGACGTTTGTGCGGCCGAGGCAGAATTCTTAAGAGCGGTCCGTGAGCGGCACCCAAAGAGCTCCAAGCCGCTCGTAACTGGAAACTGCCAAGGCGGCTGGGCCGCCATGATCCTAGCCGCAACCCATCCTGACCTTATGGGCCCGGTCGTGATCGCAGGCACGCCGCTTTCCTACTGGGCTGGCAAGGTTGGGCAAAACCCCTTCCGCTATCTCGCCGGAATGGAAGGCGGCGCGGTGCCAGCCCTATTCACATCCGATCTTGGTGCGGGCAAGTTCGACGGCGCGACACTCATCCACAATTTCGAGCAGCTCAATCCCGGCAAGACGATTTGGCGGAAAAACTACGACATCTTCTCGAATGTGGATTCGGATTCGGAGAGGTACCTGGATTTCGAGCGTTGGTGGTCCGGCTTCTACTTCATGAATGCCGCCGAGATTCGCTGGATCGTCGAGAATCTGTTCGTGGGGAACAAGCTGGTGCGCGGCGAGGCGATGCTGGACGATGGGACGGCGGTCGACCTTACGCGCATCGACTCGCCTGTGGTTGTGTTCGCATCTCACGGCGACAACATCACGCCGCCGCAACAGGCGCTATTCTGGATCGCCGACTTGTACGAATCCGTGCAAGAGCTCCAGGCGCGCGGTCATGTCATTGTCTACACACTGCATGACAGTATCGGCCATCTCGGTATCTTCGTTTCAGCGAAAGTTGCGAACACGCAGCACAAGGAAATCGCTTCGGTCGTTAAGACGATCGAGTCACTCGCTCCAGGCCTCTACGAGATGCTTATCGATGAGGACAACGGCACGCCGATTGTGTCGTTCGAGGCGCGCACCATTGACGACATTCTGGCTCTTGGCGGTGACCGAGTAGAGGAGCCGGCCTTCGCCGCAGTCGCACGGCTGTCGGAGTGGGCGGTCAAGACCTATGAGCTGATGGTGCAGCCCACGATGCGCGCGCTGGTTACGCCTGAGATCGCGGAAACGTTGCGCCAAGCGCATCCCATGCGCTCTCAGTATACGTTCTTCTCAAGCAGCAACCCGTTGTTTGGCGACATCTACTCGGTCGCCGAGGCGACACGGGAGGCACGCGCGCCCGCGGACGAGACCAATCCCTACCTGCAGCTGGAACGCTGGTCCGCGACCGCAATTGAGCACAGTCTAAACCTCGTCCGGGACGTGCGCGACGCCTGGATGGAGATCGCCTTCTTCAGCCTTTACGCAAACCCTTGGATGATGCGGCTTGGCGCGACCCAACAGGCCCGCCCGCCCGAGCACAACGTTCATAAATTGCCTCAGGTTCGCGACGCGATCCAGAATGCGGAGGCTGGCGGATACAAGGAAGCGATCGTCCGCATGCTGATCCTTCTCGCACGCGCGCGCGGCTCCGTTCGGCGCGACCGCCTGGAACGAACAAACCGCTTGCTTCACTCGCGCGCGCCATTCGACACGATGACTGCGGATCGGCGGGCGCGCCTCATCAATGAGCAGAACATGATCGTCGAATTTGCTGGGGATGGCGCGGTGACCTCGCTTTCCGTGTTGCTCCGGGACGATGTCGATCGCGTCCGCGCGGTCAATCTAGTCTTCGAGATAGTGGGTCCCATGGAGGAGATGGACGATCGGACGATCGCGATGTTCAAGCAGCTGCAATCAACTTTGTACACCATGGCCCGGGGGTGGAGGGACCCTGCTGCGGCGACGAGGAATGGTGCGGCTCCCGACCTCAGGGTCGGAGCCTAGAACGATCGAAGTGGGCGAAGGTTTCGGCAGCGGAAAGCGGCAAACCGCAGGAGGCGTACATGATCCGCGAGAATAGGCTCTATGGCGAGCTGGCTATTGGTGACACGGCATCGGTCAAACGGGTTTGCACTGCGAATGATCTCTACGTCTTCGCGCATGCTTCGGGGAACCTAAATCCGCTTCATTTGCCGGACGACGATGACAATACCCAGACCGAGGCGGTTGCGCCCTCGATGTGGGTCGGCGCACTAATCTCCTCGGTGCTTGGGAACGTCCTGCCGGGTCCCGGTACACTTTATCGGTCTCAGAGCTTGAGGTTCCTGGACCGCGCGCATGTAGGGGACGAGTTAACGATTATCGTTACGGTCAAGGACAAGCTCCCTGGCGGCCTCGTGACTATGGACACAACCGTCAAGGGCCGCGGGGGCGACAGTGTCGCCGAAGGCACCGCCGAAGTGCTGGCGCCGGAACGGAAAGTCCGCGTCGACATGGACGAGCTGCCGGAGATTGTTCTCCAGCGGCACGTGCACTTCGACAACTATATTCGCTCGTGTGACGGCCTTGAGCCGCTGGTGGCGGCGGTCGTCGCCCCCGAGGAAAAGGAATCCCTCGGAGGGGCTCTCCTCGCCGCACGGCATGGTCTTATCCGGCCAATCCTTGTCGGCTCTGCGCCGCTCATCCAGCAAGCCGCAAAGGATGCCGGGGAGGATCTCGAGGCATACGAGATTATCGACGTACCCGATCACGTTGCCGCCGCCGGACGGGCTGTCGAACTTGTCCATGAGGGGTTGGCCGGCGCCGTCATGAAAGGCCACCTCCACACGAGTGATCTTCTGCGCCAAATTCTAAAGAGCAAAGGCGGCCTGCGCGGCCGCCGGCGCATGAGCCATGCCTTCGTGATGGACGTACCGGGCCTGGAGCATCCGCTCATCATCTCGGATGCGGCAATCAATATCACCCCGGACCTGGTCACCAAGGTCGACATAACCCAGAGCGCCATCGACGTTGCCATTGCATTGGGCATCGACAAGCCGAAGGTCGGCGTGTTGTCCGCAGTGGAAACCGTAAACCCCGAGATTGCTTCGACGCTCGACGCGGCTGCACTTTCGAAAATGTCGGACCGTGGTCAGATCAAAGGCGGTGTTGTCGATGGGCCGCTCGCCATGGACAACGCCATGGATGCGGAGGCGGCGACGACCAAGGGCGTTACCGGGCTCGTCGCCGGCCATGCCGAAGTTCTGATCGTGCCGAACCTGGAGTCAGGCAACATGCTGGCAAAGCAGCTCGCCTTCGTGTCAGGCGCCGAAGCCGCCGGAATTGCGCTTGGCGCCTCGGTCCCCATAATCTTAACGAGCCGCGCGGATGGCGAGAAGGCTCGGCTCGCGTCTTGCGCCATCGCGGTGCTGTACAGGTACTGGCAGGAGAACGGTCAGCCCATAGGTATCCGGCTCGCTGAGGCTGCTGAGTAATGACGCATATTCTGACGCTGAATGCCGGATCCTCTTCGATCAAGTTTGCGTTGTTCGAGGCCGAGAGCCTCAATGAACGCGTCCGCGGTCAGATCGAGGGGATCGGGACGACTCCGCGTCTGAGCGCGAAGGTCGCCGACGCGGACAAGACTGAGAAGGAACTCGACGGGAGCGAGATCGACAATCACGCGTCCGCGTTGGCCGCAATCCTTACGTTGATCAACGAGAGCTTCTCTGGCGCCCAGGTGGCCGCCGTAGGACATCGTATTGTCCATGGCGGCCCTGACTATGCTTCGCCCATTGTCATTGACGATGAAAGCTTCGCCGGTCTTGAGAAATTCATTCCGCTGGCACCTCTGCATCAGCCGCACAACCTATCCGGCGTGCGGGCCGCGCAGGCGGCCTTCCCCGAGGCGGTTCAGATCGCATGCTTCGACACGAGCTTTCACCGTCAGCATCCGTGGGTGAACGACACGTATGCCTTGCCCTTGGCGCTTTACGAGGAAGGCGTCCGTCGTTACGGCTTTCACGGACTGTCCTACGAATATGTCACGCGGGCCCTGAAAGAACTGGCGCCCATGCACGCCGCAGGTCGTGTAGTCGTCTCGCATCTCGGCAACGGCGCATCGATGTGCGCCATCCAGGGCGGCCAGAGTGTCGGCTCGACCATGGGCTTTACCGCGCTCGACGGTCTGCCTATGGGAACACGATGCGGCCAGCTGGATCCCGGCGTTGTTCTCTACCTGATGGCGGCGAAGGGACTCTCGGCAACAGAGATCGAAAACCTGCTTTACAAACAATCCGGTCTAAAGGGTCTGTCGGGA
Source organism: Methyloceanibacter sp. (assembly GCA_030064755.1). Classification (GTDB taxonomy): domain Bacteria; phylum Pseudomonadota; class Alphaproteobacteria; order Rhizobiales; family Methyloligellaceae; genus Methyloceanibacter. The sequence goes on from JASJEH010000001.1 coordinate 61,414, forward strand.
CTCTCAAATGATATGCGCGTACTCGAGGAGGCTGGCACGATCGAGGCGCAGCGCGCGATCGACTACTTCGTCTTCCGTATTCGCCGGGAGCTCGGCGCCATGGTGGCGATTTTGTCGGGCCTCGACGCGCTCGTGTTCTGTGGCGGTATTGGCGAGAACGCGTGGGGGATCCGCGAGCGTGTCTGCCGAGACTTTGGCTGGCTTGGCCTTGAGCTCGAAGGGTCTCGAAACCGAGCTGCGGAAACGGTCATCTCATCTGAGCGGTCTCGTGTCCGCGTCTTCATTATCCCGACGAACGAAGAACTCATGATCGCTTCTCACGCGGCGGAGACAGCAAAGGCGGCTGTCAGGTCGGCCGCCGCCGCGTAAGCGCGCCAAAGCCCTAATAGGGTTTCCGGCGCGCCTCTCGCATGGGTCGCGATTCTCTTGTAGGCGGCAGGATAGACCCGGCAGAGTTGGCGGTGGGCTGGCGTCACAAGCACCGTGCGCATCCGTGACGGGACAATGTTGCATTTCTGCACCCCATCGAAAGAGATTCCGCGCCGCATTGATCTCATTTACCTGCGTTTTCGTATTCGTGCTAAAAAAGCACGACGATTCAACGGGGTTTCAAGAATGCGGCTTGGGTTTGGGTTCTCGCGGCACTGCCGTCGCGCCTACGGTCTTTTGACGGCGGGCGCGGTGTGCGGCGCGCTTGCGACCGGTTTTTCTGTGTCCGACGCAAGTGCCCAAGCGGCATTGGTCGACGGCCCCAGGAGCGGCGAGACCGTTGTACAGAAAAGCGTTGCTGTCGGCCCCGCCGTAATCGTCCGGCCCAAATACGAGGGTTCCCAAGAGCACGAAGCCATTCCCATCCCGATTATTATTCCAAAGCTCGTCGAAGAAGAGGACACGCCAGATGGCGTCTTCAAGCAGGTGCGTCAGCGCGTTGCCTTTCGCGGGCTAGACGATGTCCGCATCCGAGTCTTCGGTGGAGACAGGTTTCAAGTCGGCGCGGTAACTGGTTGGATTACGACACGCGACGAGGACGACGCTGATTTCTTGGAAGGAACCGGCGATATCGATGGGGGCCTGGTGGCCGGCGCTTACGCGGCTTATACGATGGGCTTGTTCACGTTCGATGTGGCCTATATCGAGAAGCTAACGGGGGCTTCAGCTGGCCCACAATACCGTTTCGGCGTCGAGACGAATCGTCCGATATCGGATCGCGGCAACATACTTGTCCGGGCCGGGACGACATTTGCTAGCGCTGAGTTTATGGATACCTATTTCGGGGTGACCCCAAAGCAGAGCCGCAATTCTCGGGCCGGCATTCCGGTTTACACGCCAGATGGCGGCATTAAGGACGTCTTCATCGAGCTTGGCGGCAGCTATGACATTTCCGAACGCTGGGTCTTCAAGGGTGGGGTGCGATATGGCCGGCTCCTCGACCAAGCTGCGGATAGCCCCCTTGTCGAGACACCAGACCAAGTCTCTGGCGTCGTCGGCCTGGCTTACAGATTCTACTTGAGCCCTTAAACGGCAGCGTAGCGGGGCACCGCTACCAGAACCGCAAGCCGCATTGTCCGAGTTAACTTGGATGTAGCGATCGCAGACTTGTGCCTGCGACGCAGCCTTGCTCGACCGCTTGAGGCGCCGGGTCCTGCACCCCCGACAGTTCCGTCCTGGCATGCCCCGACGGGACGCCCGCATCCCTGCCATCACTCCTCTTTCGAGGCCTGCCGCTTGCGAAGCCGGTCAACCACAATACCTGTACGTATGGTAGTAATGGTAGTTGATACTACTATTAGTATAGGAGAGGTTGTCGAATGCTGGTTGGTTTTGCGCGGCACGTTAGCCGGGTCTGCGTCAATTTAACAATTGGTGTTGTGTGCGCCGCGCTTGTGAGCGTCTTTGTTGGGTCCGGAGCCTATGCGCAGGCATCGAGTGTCGATGGTCCGGCGCGCAGCGAAACCACCGTTGCAAAGAGCAGCGTTGGCGTTGGAGCGAGAGTCGTTATTCAACCCAAGTACGAGGGCTCCAAAGAGAGCACGGTGTTTTGGGCGCCAATCGTGCTGCCGGAACTCGCTCAGAAGTCAAAAAAAGAGAACTCGGTGTATTCAAAAGTGCGCAGCCGCATTGTTTATCGCGGGCTCGACGATATACGGATTCGCGTGTTTGGCGGCGACAAATTCCAAGCGGGTGCGACTACCGGTTGGATCAGCGGTCGCAGCCAGGACAGCGCTGATCTCTTGAAGGGCCTTGGCGACATCGATGGCGGGCTGACCCTTGGTGCCTACGCGGGTTACACAGTCGGAGCCTTTACCATTGATGCCGCCTATATTGAACAGCTCACCGGCACAACCGCGGGAGCGCAGTACCGTCTCGGCATCGAAACGACGCGGGAGATATCGGACCGCGCGGAGATCACCGTTCGCGCCGGAACGACATTTGCGAGTGCTGAATTCATGCAGACTTATTTCGGCATCACCCCAACACAGAGCCGCGAGTCACAATCGGGTTTGCCCGTGTATACGCCGGATGGGGGCATCAAGGATGTCTTCATCGCGGTCGGCGGCAGTTATGACGTCTCCGAACACTGGGTTATCAAAGCGGGCGCTCGCTATGGCCGGCTCCTTGGCGAAGCTGCAGATAGCCCCATTGTTCAAACGCCAAACCAGTTGTCCGGAAACGTTGGTCTCGCCTACCGCTTCTACTGGAACCGGTAGCGCTCCCGGCAAGATCGCCTAGCCAGATTGACTCTGATTGCTCCAACTCGTCTGCATACCGAATGATTTCGGGGCGGCGGGCTTCGAGACCGGGCAGATGCCCGACACCTACTCGGCAGCCGAAGGCATGCGCGAGCCGCCTCCCCGTAACGTGCCAAAGCCTCGGCCCGCCAATGGGTCCTCTGTGATATCGCCCGACATCGGCGGCAGACCGAGGACCTGCCGGAAGCGTTGAATCATCTCAAGCGTGCTCGGCGACATTTCCTCGATCAAGCCAGGCACGTACTGCGCGACCTCGACCGCCAGTTTCCGGTCCTCGGAGGTCTTCAGCAAGTCGGGCAAAGTTTCGATCGCGGCCTCGCGCTCGAACTGTACCACCAGCGTCTGTTCGTCGATGATCTGACGGCGCCGATCTGTGCTCAATGACTTGAAGGGCTCGTCTTGGGTGAGGACCGCGCCTGAACGCTCCAGCCGGTCACGCCTTACTTCGCCGCGAGAGTCCGCCAATAGAATCAACATGCGGATCACAGCCTCGGCGAAACCGCCTTCCGACATGTGGTAAAGCGCCGATTGAACTTCGGGGAGCGCGCGGAGTTCCGACTCGTTCTTCAGCGTGCGGCCCGGCAGATTCCGCCGGCCGAAAGCCTTCGCCCAGGGATGACCCCATAGCGTGAAGAACATGCTCTCATACATGGCGTCGCGAAGATCGGTCATGAAATCGATGGACTGTTCAAAGAGCGATGCAAAAACCTGCTCCGCCAAAACAAAGGGATTGTCCGGCGCGGCTGGTTGGCGCTCGTCCTGGGCCTTCGCGGCAAGACTCGTGATGCCTTGCATAACTGGATTGCGGCTTGAGACGAGGCCGCGCTGAAGCCGCAGCGGATGCATCATGCGTGCCATCTCCGCGGTTCCTGGATTGGTGATCGCTTTCACAAACGGCCGCAGATAGAAGTCGTATAGCTCCGCCTGGAGCTCCGACATGCGCGCCACTGCAGCAAAAGGAACCTCGTCCTCGCGAGATGGATCGAGCGTCCGGAGCTGGTCTAAGGAGCGTTCGTGGAAGCTAACCGTGAACTCGCGGCCTTCGCCATGACCGTGGTAGTCGTCGACCTTCATCTCGTACAGGCCGGGCGGCAGCGATTCGATCGCTTCCATTGTTCCTGTCATCTCGTTGTGCTCACGCTTGGCGATCTTCGACGAAACGAAAATGCCAAGGTGACCTACTTGGTCGTGCACCATGTAGATGATGCGCTGGCCACGAACACGGATCTCCGAGGCATCCGCGTAACTGTCCACGATCCAATTCAGCGCCTGCGGAGCTGGCGTAATGTTATCACCATGGCTTGCAAACACGATGATCGGTGAACGGATGTTTTTGACGTCGATATGGCGTCCAGGCTCAAGCTGCGCTTCGTTCTTGGCCAACCGATTGCCGACAAAAAGCTGTGAAACGATCCAATGGATCTCCCTCTCGTTGAGAAGGAAGAAACCGCCCCACCACTTCTCGAACTCAAGGAACCGTTCGCGGCCCGTGTCGATTGTCCGGTAGAGATCGTAGTACTTGCCGAAAAAGTTTCGGCTCGGATTCAGGAGCTCGAAGTTCAGAACCAAATGGGCGCCATCAAACACGCCGTCGCCCAAGTCCGACCAGAACATCGGTTGCCATGTGCCGCCGAGAATGCCGCCGTTGTAGCGCATCGGGTACTTCCCAACGACACCGCCCCATGTCGCGACGGGCGACCCGTTCAAAACGATTGGCCCTGTGAGATCATGGTTTGTCGCCGCCAGCAGGAGCGTGGCCCAACCGCCTTGGCAGTTTCCTGTGACGACAGGCTTTGGCGCATCGGGATGCCGGCGCGCGACTTCACGCACAAATTCGGCCTCGGCGCGCGTGACATCGGCAAGGCGCTGCCCGGGAATCGGTTCGCGCCGGAATGCGACGAAGTAAACGGGGTGACCCTTGGCCAACGCAACGCCAACCTGGCTGTCGGATTTGAAGCCGCCGATACCGGCGCCATGGCCAGCACGGGGATCGATAATGATATAGGGGCGCAATGCGTTATCGATCACAACGCCCTCGGGCGGCAGGATTTTGAGGAGCATGTAATTGCACGGACTTGGCAGACCGGCGCCGTCGAGAACGACCTCGTAGTCGTATGTGAGAACGGGCGGGCAGCCCGCAGCTTCATGCTCCAGAAAAATGTCGCCGCGTTCGCGCAGTGCATCGAGTGTCAGCGCCGTTCGCTGGGACGCATCCGTGAGATAGGACGTCCACGCCTCGATGAGCCCCTCTAAGTCCTGCGCCTGCGTAACGTCCTTGGCGATCTCCGAGAGCTTTCCGATAGACTCTTTCAACCGCTCCTGGTGCTCTCGCGAGATGCGCTCGGCATGGCTCATGGCGCTCCGCATCAGGATGGCTTGGTTCGACTGCAGACCATCGGCAACTCTCGTCGCGGCTTCCACGCGCCGGTTCAGCATGGCTGCCGGAGAATCCGCGACCGCGCGTGCCACGGAATCGAACATGGATTCGATCGCTTGCTCCGGCATCGTGCCGTCGGCGACGGTAACGTTCTCGGTCATAAGATTGGGCCTTTGGACTGCAGGTTTGTTGGGCCTTTGGACTGTAGGTTCAAGTGTCGTGATAAAACCAGACGGAGCGTTACCGCTACGGTCGGATCGAAAACCTACGCGTATTGAATGACAGCCCTTTGAAGCGCGCCTACCCTGGCCAACAAGGCCTTCGTATTACAATAAGGCCTTAGTATTATTTGGCATTCATTCTAGGCTTTTCTGTCGCACCTGCAACAAGAAGCCCGGCGACACAGCGTCACTGCCCGGCCGGCCTTGCTCTAGTCCGGGACGTTCTTGGCCCTCGGCACGACGACGGCGAACATGTCGGCCAGCGCGGACAAGCTCGCGTCTTGGAGCTGCGCGGCCGGGACGTCCTCTCCCGTGGCGGGATTGGGAAGCGCCCGGGTCGCCGTGGCGCCCGCTACGACCGTGTTCGCGAAGCCTTTGTTGAATGAGGCGCGGGTGGTCGAGTTCACGCACATATGGGTCATGAAACCCACATAGACGACGTTTTCGACGCCGTGTTTCTTCAGCTCCCAATCGAGCTCCGTTTGCTCGAAGGCAGACGGGAACTTCTTGATGATGACGGTCTCGCCTTCGATCGGCGCCACTGACTCGGCGATTTGGCCGATCGGGGCTCCCACATCGTACGGCGTGCCAGCGCCCGCATCATGCATGATGTGAATGACCGGCCGCCCCGCTTCTCGGAATCGCTGCAAGAGATCGGCGGCCTCTTCGAGCGCCGGCTCAACACCCTCAAGCTGCATGACGCCCTCGCGATAGGTCTGCTGGCAGTCGATCAGCACCAGCGCACTTTCCGAAATCGGCGCGGGCTCTGGGTTCATGCCTGTTAGGTCGCGAAGCGTCGGATTGGACATCGGGTGCTCTCCTTGGGTTCCAGTCAGCCGAGGCGTTGGTCTTAAGCCATACCTTACCGCAGGCCAACGCCAAGTGCAGGTGCCCTAAAGGGGAGCCGCGAACCTAGTTGCCGATGTCAGTGAAAAGTGGTGCCGCAAGAGGGATTTGAACCCCCGACCTACGCATTACGAATGCGCCGCTCTACCGACTGAGCTATTGCGGCCCTTTGGTGTGGCCTCGTGCTTAATGCCATTGGCGGCGCGGTGCAAGCGGGCCGCGCTCGTCCTTAACGGATTGACGTCAGCGAATTGGCCCTAGCGGATATGGGCGGACCGGAAACGCTCCAGCGAGACCTCGCTTTCGTCTTCGCTCTCCGGCGCGACGCCAGGATCGTCCGGCGCCCGGGGCGGTAACGCGGGAGCCGCGCCCTCCGTCTTCTGCGGCCCATCTGCCTTTGCGTCCGCACCGCCGTTCCCCGGCTGGTCACCGAGCGTGGCTTTGTCCGCGGTCTCCAGCTTATCGCCCTTTGTTGCGCCATCTGTGCCGTCGGACGTCTTCGGAGACGGGACCGGCTCGGGGGTCTGGGACTCAACAGAGTCATCAGCTGACGGATGCTCGGCTGGCTCCGGCTCCGATGCGGACACTTCTTCCGCGGTTCCTTCGATCACAGTGTCATCGAGCGCCGGCGCAGCCTCTTCCGTCTCCCGCGGTGCCGGCTCAGACTCAGTGACGGGGGGCGGCACCGCTAGGCTCTCACGCATCATAGCGCTCGCGTCCCGGGGGGGGCCGGTCCATTCGTCGATCTGCAGCGTCTCGTCTGGGCGGCCGATCGCATCCGCCGGGGCCTTCCACTCGAAGGCGTCGATGACGCCGGTTACCGGCGATACCGGCAGCCAACGGTCCGAAACATACCCATCAGCGATCCAAGCGCGGTCGCGGGGCGCCCGCAAGGCCCGGGCGAGCCATTCGCGCTCCCGGCCCTTGTCGCCGCTGCCACCCTCGATCCGCGCCATCAAGGTGCAGATCCGAGCCGACGGAGCGTCCTCAAGATAGGGCTTCAGCGCATCCCGGGCCCTGTCCCAGTCTTGCGCCTCGACTGCGGCTTGCGCGATCGCTACGGCCCCTTCCACATCGCCTGGTGTCTGTTTCGCCAGATACTCGACGCGCTTCAGGCGATCCTTAGGCGATAGACCGGGCTTCGCAAAGGCATACGCGACCGCAAGGTCGGGATGCGGCGAGAGCGACCAGGTGCGCAATATCTGCCGGGAGGCGGCACGAACCTCTCCCTTAGAGGTCAGGAGCCGCCCTGCGATTTCGGAAGCGGGCACAAGCGATGGGGCGAGCCGCAGGGCTTCGTTTGCGAGAATCAGCGCTTTGCTCGGGTCAAAGGACTCTGTTTCGCGGGCTTCCGCGGTCAGCAAAACGGCGCGCCGCCGGTTGGCGGCCTTCGAGTCCAAATGGCCGTTTTGCCGCGCGATGGCCAATGTGTTCAGAGCATTATCCCAGTCGCCGGCCCTGGCCTGAAGATCGAACAGCGCGTTGACACCCCAAGCGAGCTTGGGATTGCGGTCGACGGCCTTCTGGGCAAGGAGGCGCGCGGCGCCCTCGTCACCGGCCCGCTTGGCCTCCAGGAACAGACCACGCACGCCGAGCAATTCCGTGTCGTGGTTATCGAGCATCCCCTCGAAGCTACGCCGCGCGCCCGCATCGTCGCCTTTGAGCTGCGCGGTTTGCGCCTTCAGCAGGGCCGTTAGAGGTTCGCGCGGCAGGTTGCGTTGAGCGATACCCGCGTAGCGCTGGGCCTGCGCCCGGTCGCCGACACCGATTGCGACGAGCCCGCGCGACAAGGCGTCGAAGCCCTGCTTCTGCTTGCGCTCCTTCATGTGGGCGGCAATCGCGGCGGGGCGCGTCCAGACGTAGCGGATGATCGCGAAGATCACGATCAGGGCCACCACAAACAGAGCGACGGTCACAACGCCAACAAACGCGCTTGTCTCGATCTGGTAGCCCAGCCATTCCACGGAGATCGTGCCGGGCCGGTCGGCCAGCCATGCGAGGCCCAGCGCAGCCGCGATGACAAGGACAATGAAAAACAGGATTCGTGTCATCGGCTAATCTGTCTCTTCGCGTGGCGCAGTGGGTTTCGCAGGATGAGGACCTTCATCCGTTCCCACCAAGGACACAAGTAGGTCCTCCTGCAGCTGCTGCAAGGCCGCCTTCGCATCGAGACGGGCGAGCGCTTCGTCAATCCAAGATCCGAACAATACCGCCTGAGGCCCATCGAGGCTTTCGACTTCCAGGATGGCTTCGTGGAGCTTTCCGGCTTCGAGCTTTGCCCCCGCCCGCGCCAGAATCGCGCCGGCGCTATTGCCTTCGGCTTCCTCGCCAACACGCCTGACCTTGACGAGCGACTGCGCACTCCCAATCAGCCGGCCCAAGAGATCCGGGTCGGAGTCCCCCTGCGCCGCGAGAGCTTTGTCGCGCAACGCGGCGAAGGAAGTGGCGAGCATCGGCACCGTTGGAATGCCTGCGTCCTCATACTCAACCAGTCCGTCGAGATCCTCGCTGTCGGACGACAGCGCACTCATCGTTGCGAGTTCGGTCGCGTAAGGGCGACCGGAATTGACGGCATCCCGCAAGCCTGCAAAGGCGATGACTAGATTGGCCTTCCTGGTTTGAGCGTTCTCGGCGTCGATGGCGTCAACCAGCGATGGCAGTGTCGATTCGATCTCATTCAGGCGCCGCTGCATCGCAGAGACTTCCGGCTCCAGCTTCGAGGTATCGCCTCCCTCCATTGTCGCCTCCGTCAGAGCCTTGAGCCTGGCGTTTAGATCGCTGACCTCAGACTTGAGCGCTTGGACGGACTGGTTGTCGATGGCCCCACCTTCGCCGCTCGCCAGTGCCGTCTTGATCTCGGACTGGATCTTGCTCGTCAGCTGACTGTCGAGACGCTGTTCGGCCTCGGCGACCTGCTGGCTGATCGCGGCGGCATCGGCGACGGAGCTCCCATCCTTTGCGGCATCGGCCAGTGACTTGAGGCTCGCCTCCATCTGCGCCACTTGGGCTGCGAGTGCGTTGACCTCGGCAGGGTTAACGGTCGGCGCCTCGGGATCGCCCGCAGCGGATTCGAGCGTTGCCAGCCGTGACTTCAATGCTTCGAGAGCGGCAGCGTTATCAGGGGTCTTCGGCGCTGCTTCGAGAGTGGCAATACGAGCCTCGATGCTGTCGAGACCCCTTTGCTCTTGCGGGACATTTATCGGCAGGTAGCCCAAAACGAGTGCCGCCAGCACTGCAAGGCCCCCCGCAAGCCCCGCGAGGGCATGGGTGAACAGCGCAGCGATGAACGCAAGCACGCGGCCACCGAACGAGCGCTCTGTTGGCTCCTCTGTAGGAGAGCGCTGCGGCTCCGGTGCGGAGACGGCATCGTCACCATCGCCCTCATCCGGCTTGGAAGCGGCCTCGTCCGCCTGTGAATCATCGGCCGCGGAGTCTTCGGCTCCCGAGTCTTCGGCTCCCGAGTCTTCGGCTCCCGAGTCTTCGGCTCCCGAGTCTTCGGCTCCCGAGTCTTCGGCGCTGCCGGGGGCACCCAGCGCGGCTGCTGGTTCGTCGGACGCAGCCGCTTGCTCCTCGGCCGCTTTAGACTTTGTCTTGTCCGAATCGGTCTCGACGGAAACCTCCGTCGCCGTGCCCTCTATCGTCGGGGCCGGACGCTTTCCGGTCGACTCTGACTCTGTGCCCCTCTCATCGAAGGTACCGCTCATCGCATCATGACCTCTGCACTGTGATCGGCGTGCCCAAGTTCCTACTGCCCGCGACTAAAATGTCCGTGACCCTAAGCAGGATGACATTCACCCGCCTGGCCCTAGTAGCGCGATGAGGTCTTCCTCACGCGCATATTGCGGCACCCGCGCATAGACGCCTAGAGGCACGACGGCCTCTGCTATCGCCTTCGACAAACAATAGCAAACGAGTCCCTTAGCCTGTGTGACGAGGCCATAGCGTTCGATAAGACGCGCGAAGGCGCGGGCGGTACGCGGCGACAATAGGAGAACCCCATCAATTTCGCCGCGTTTGAGTGCGTCGACGACGTCCTCGCCAAGCTCCTCGACCGGGTGCGAGCGGTAGAGGACAACTCGGCGTAACTCGAAACCATCTTCGGCAAGCGCGCCCTTCAAGTCGAAGGCGACCTTTTCCGCGCCGATATGCACCAAGGGACCGAGATCGGGCTGAAGCTCCGTACTGATGATTGGGGGAAGACCCGCGCCGGTCCCAGGGCCGATCGTCACTTCCGTGAAGCCCAACTGCCTGCCGGCCCAAGCCGTCGCCTCGCCGACGGCGAACAGCGGCAGTTCGATGGCTTTGTCGCGTTCTGGATGAGTTCCGAGCGCGCGCAGCGCGTTCCGACTGGTGATTACGATGGCTTGGGCACCGTCCAGGTTGAGCGGGACGCCGTCAATAAACTCGATCTTGAGCAACGGCGCCTGCATGGGCTCATGGCCCAACGCTTTGAGAGTCTCTACCTCCCGGGTTGCGTCCGGTTCCGGCCTCGTTACGAGCAAGCGCATTCGATCACATCACTCTAGTCTATCGAGGAAGTCGGGACCGGCACGGCCGCGCACATCCTCGCCAGCCTGCCGGCCAATCGCATCCGCATCGGCGCCCGGGCCTGAAAGTTCAACATCATGCCACTCTGCGCCGTCCGGAGACAGAATCAAGCCGCGAAAGCGGATGGCGCCGCCGGCGACCTCGGCGAGACCTGCAATCGGTGTCCTGCAGGACCCGTCCAGCTGAGCAAGGAACGCCCTTTCGCAAGTGACTGCAGTTTCTGTCGCCACATCGTTCAACGGCCGCATGAGGTCACGCGCCAGCACGTCTTGTTCACGCGCAACAACACCGATGGCCCCTTGCGCAACCGCCGGCAGCATTTCGTCTACGGCCAGGATGGACGCAGCTTTATCGGTCAGATCGAGCCGATCGAGGCCCGCTTTGGCGAGCAGCGTGGCGTCCGCGACGCCTTCGGCGAGTTTTCTCAGCCGCGTTTGCACATTGCCGCGAAAGTCGACAACGCGCAGATCCGGCCGCGCGCGCTTGACCTGGGCGGCGCGGCGTAAGGACGATGTTCCGACGACCGCGCCCTCGGGCAGGTCGGACAAAGACGCTGCCACGGGGCTCAAAAATGCATCGCGCACATCGGCGCGCGGCAGGACCGCGGCAATGCACAAGCCATCGGGCAGCTGTGTCGGCAGGTCCTTCATGGAGTGCACCGCAAGCGCGATGTCGCCCCGAAGCTGCGCCTCGTCGATCTCCTTGGTGAAGAGCCCCTTGCCGCCCACATCGGCCAGCGGCTTGTCCAGGATCTGATCGCCGCTGGTCTTGATCACATGCAACGCCGCCGCCACCTGCTCTGGACCGTGATGCGCCGTCAGGCGGTCGCGCACGTGTTCGGCCTGCCAAAGCGCGAGCGGGCTACCGCGGGTGCCGATGGGAAGTGAGGCGGGCAAGCTAAGAAGAATCTCCGCAAGAACAGCGTGTTGCGAGGGCGACCCAAGAGCCGACGGGCCGCATTATTGGACCCTTTCGCCGCTCCCTTCAATGTCCTCCCAACACGATTCCGGCTGAAACAACACTTGCTGCATGTGCTGAGTCGGCGTGCCTCGATAAACAGGTCGGGATTGTCGCACCCACAACGTGTCGCGTACTACAATGACGGTACGGGGCAGATCACACACAGGACGATGTAGAACCTATGAGCGGCCTTCTCGCATTGCTGGACGACGTCGCCGCCATCGCCAAGATGGCCGCCGCGCAGGTCGACGACATTGCCGCGCACGCGACAAAGGCTGCGGGGAAGTCCGCAGGTGTTGTGGTGGACGATGCGGCCGTGACGCCAAAATACGTCACTGGCATCGCGGCCGCCCGCGAACTGCCCATGATCGGCAAGATCGCTGCGGCATCCTTTGTTAGCAAGCTCGTCATCCTGCTACCGGCGCTGCTCCTGCTCCAAGCTTTCGCGCCAGGGGTCATCGCGCCATTGCTCATTCTCGGTGGCTGCTATCTCTGTTTCGAGGGTGCGGAGAAGGTCTGGCATTGGATCGTCGGGCATCACGACGCGGAGCATGAGACGACGCTGCCCCTCGACGCGGCGCATCTCGAAGAACAGCGGGTCAAGGGCGCGATCAAGACCGACTTCATTCTGTCGGCGGAAATCATGACCATCGCGCTGTCAACAATTGAGGTCGATGACCTTTGGACGCGCGCAGCCGTTTTGGCCGTCGTGGCGATCCTGTTTACCGTGGTCGTCTATGGCGTCGTGGCGCTTCTGGTAAAGGTCGACGACATCGGCCTGCATATGAGCCAGGAAGCACCCTTGCGGAGTCTGAGGTCCTTCGGACGCGGCCTCGTGGTGGCCATGCCGACCGTCCTGAACGTCATTTCGTTCATCGGTACCATTGCAATGCTATGGGTTGGCGGCAGCATCGTGGATCACAGCCTTTACACGCTTGGTGTTTCCTGGCCGCACGATACGACCGCCTTGATCGTGACGGCACTGATTGGTGACGACGCTGGCGGGGCCCTGACTTGGATCGTGACCGCAACTGTTCACGCCATCTTTGGCTTCGTGCTGGGCTCTCTTTTGATTCCGATCGTGACGGTACTGCTCAAGCCGATCGGTGTGCTATTTCCGGAGAAATGAACCGGACACCGCTGACACTTCTTGGAATCGAGACGAGTTGCGACGAGACCGCCGCTGCCGTCGTTCGACTGTGCGCGAACGGGAGCGGCGAAATTCTGGCGAATGTGGTCCGAGCCCAGCTCGATCTGCACGCCGCCTATGGCGGCGTCGTGCCGGAGATCGCCGCCCGCGCCCATGTGGACTTGCTGGATCCGGCTATCAAGCAGGCCATGGCAGAGGCGCAAGTGGACTTTGGCGGTCTCGACGGGGTGGCCGCCGCCGCGGGCCCAGGTCTTATCGGGGGCGTCATCGTCGGGCTGACAACCGCGAAGGCCATCGCGCTCGGATGTGGGAAGCCCTTCGTCGCCGTCAATCACTTGGAGGCACACGCGCTGAGCCCAGGCCTGACAGACAGTGTCCAACCGCCGTACCTGCTCTTGCTCGTCTCGGGCGGGCATACCCAGCTGGTCGTTGTGAAAGACGTCGGCGACTACACCCGGCTCGGCACAACACTGGACGATGCGCTCGGGGAGGCTTTTGACAAGGCAGCCAAGTTGCTGGGCCTCGGCTACCCGGGCGGTCCCGAAGTCGAGCAATGGGCGGCGAAGGGCTCGCCCAGCGTCCCGCTGCCGCGACCCATGCTTGGGCGCGCTGAACCGCACTTTTCGCTGGCCGGCCTGAAGACCGCGTTGCGGCACGAAGCCATGGCCCGGACACCCTTGAGCGACTCCGACGTCGCCGACCTTTGCGCGAGTTTTCAGGCGGCAGTGTGCGATGTGGTCAGGGACCGCGTTACGCGGGCCATGGACCTATTCGAGGACCAGCTACCCAACACGACCGCTCTGACTCTCGTCGCCGCTGGCGGCGTCGCGGCCAACCGCGCCTTGCGGGCAGCACTCGGCGAAGTCGCGGACGCGCGCGGCTATCGCCTTGTCGTCCCACCGCCCGCGCTGTGCACGGATAATGCGGCGATGATCGCTTGGGCTGGCGCCCAACGGCTAGCACGTGGGCTCAGCGACCAAATGGATGCGCCGGCGCGCGCCCGCTGGCCCCTTGATCCCGACGCGCCTCCCGCGCACGGCGCCGGCGTCAAGGCCTGACGCCAAACCTTACGCTTTTTCGTCCACGCAAGACGCGAATATGCGCTAGAACCGGTCGCCGTGAGTGGCATGCAACTTCAGACGATTGGCGTTGTCGGTGGCGGCGCGTGGGGGACGGCCCTTGCGACCGTGGCCCGGCGCGCGGGCCGGGAGGTGCTTCTGTGGGCCCATGAGCCCGAGACCGTCGCCGCGATCAACGAGACCCATGCAAACCCCGCCTATCTGCCGGGAGTCGAGCTCGATCCCGCTATTGAGGCGACGTCTCAGCTCAGTGACGTGGCGGCCTGCGATGCGGTCTTGGTTGTCAGCCCTGCGCAACATTTGCGCGGAATTCTCGGCGCGCTGAAGCCCTATGTGCGGGACGGCCGGCCACTTGTTCTGTGCTGTAAGGGCATCGAACAGCAGTCTGGCCTGCTGATGTCTCAGGTGACCGCCGATGTTCTGCCGGACGCGACGATTGCCGTGCTGTCGGGCCCAAGCTTCGCCGCCGAAGTCGCGCGCCAATTGCCCGTTGCCGTGACACTAGCCACTGGCAAAGAGGATCTCGGACGAGATCTCTCTCATACGCTGCGGTCACCCGCATTCCGCTGCTATTGGAGCCACGACGTGCTTGGCGCGGAGATCGGCGGTGCCGTCAAGAATGTGTACGCGATCGCGGCGGGGATCGTCGTGGGCAAGGAACTTGGGAAGAGCGCGCAGGCCGGACTGATCACACGTAGTTTCGCCGAGATGGCGCGGTTCGGCGTGGCGCTGGGCGCCGCGCTCGAGACTCTTATCGGCCTGTCGGGTCTTGGAGACTTAGTTCTCACCTGCGGCAGCGAACAGTCACGCAACATGTCGCTTGGCGTGGCATTGGGCCGTGGCGCCACGACGTCAGAGGTTCTCTCGGAGCGCCTGTCGGTCACCGAAGGGGTGGCAACGGCACAGGCTATGGTCGGAATCGCGCGTGCGCGCGGGATCGAGCTTCCCATCGCCGAGGCAGTTCATGCCATTGTCAGCGGCGAGACGAGCGTCGATACCGCTATTGGCGCGCTCCTGTCGCGCCCCTTGCGCGCTGAAACAGAATGACTTGCCGGGGCCTCGCGGCGTCCGCATCCAAAGACACATAGAGGGAGGCTTCAGATGTATTTCGCGTTCATTTGCACCGACAAGCCGGACGGATTGCCGATCCGCAAAGCCCATCGCCCCGAACACCTGGCCTATCTACAGGGCCTAGGAGACACGCTGAAATTCGCCGGACCGTTCACGGCCGAGGACGGCGAGACCATGACTGGTAGCCTGGTCGTGGTTGAGGCGGATTCGCTAGCTGCTGCGCAGGCCATCGCCGATGCGGACCCGTTCGCAAAGGCGGGCGTCTTCGCCTCCGTCGACATCCGCCCTTGGAAATGGTCGCTCGGCAAGCCCGAAGAGTAAGCGGAGGATCGATGGCGTATTGGCTCATGAAGTCCGAACCCGGCACGTGGTCTTGGGAGGAGCAGAAGAAAGAGGGCGCGACGGGCGCCGAGTGGGACGGGGTACGCAACTACCAAGCCCGCAACAACATGCGGGCAATGAAGAAGGGAGACCTTGCCTTCTTCTATCACTCGATTGGCGAGAAAGCCTGTGTCGGCATCGTCAAGGTCGTTGTCGAGGCCCATCCGGACTCCACCGATACCACGGGCAAGTGGGAGTGCGTCGACGTCGCCGCCGTCGAGGATTTGCCGAAGCCGGTCACGCTCGACGAGATCAAGGCGACGCCGAAGCTCGCAGACATGGTTCTCGTCAACAATTCACGTCTGTCAGTGCAGCCGGTGACGGCATCCGAGTGGAAGACTGTTTGTGCGCTTGCGGGGCTGAAAAAGCCGCCGACAGCGTAGTGCTCTCAAGCGGCCTTCTGCGCTAAGGTTCCAAGGTGAATACGGCGGCAACGGCCCTAGGGGAGGCGCGCATGACATTCGCTGGTATGAACTATCTTGCCGTGGTGGTTGCTGCCTTGGCCGGATTCGGCGTCGGCGCGATCTGGTACACGCTTTTCGGCAAGGCTTGGCTTGATGCGCTGGGCAAGACTGAGGACGACATCAAGGGCAGTGGCGGCGCGCAAGCCTTGCCGTTCATCATCGCGCTCGTCGCTGATCTTGTGATGGCGATCATGCTCGCCGGCCTTATGGGGCACCTCGGGGATATCTCGCTCCGCGGCGGGCTGATCAGCGGACTGTTTGTCTGGGTCGGATTCGTCATCACCACGATGGGCGTAAACCATGCCTTCAGTGGCGCCAGTCCCAAACTAACGGCGATCGACGGCGGCCATTGGCTCGTTGTGCTACTCGTGATGGGCGCAATAATTGGCGCATTTGGCGTCTAGACCAAAGAACTAAAGAGAGGCACTTCTCGACCGCACTTTGTCGCGGCATAATGCCTCACGAAAATCACTGACAATACTAAAGTTCTGTATGGAGGAAGCGTACTGATGTCTGCGCATGATTGGCAACCGAGTGAGACGATCCCCGTGCAAGAGGCGTGGAAAGAGCACGCCCACATCAAGAACGAACGGTACTTGGAGCTCTACCAAAAGAGCATCGACGAGCCAGATACATTCTGGGCCGAGGCCGCCCAACGGATAGACTGGGTCAAGCCCTTCACGAAGGTGAAGAATACAACGTTCGACTATCCCGATGTCTCCATCAAATGGTTCGAAGACGGAACGTTGAACGTATCAGCAAACTGTATTGACCGGCACCTGGCAACACGCGCTGATCAGACAGCCATTATCTGGGAGGCCGACGGACCCGAGACACCCGCGCAACATATCACCTACCGTGAGCTTCACGATAAGGTTTGCCGCCTAGCGAATGTGCTCAAGGAGCATGGCGTTAAGCGCGGCGACCGCGTGACGATCTACCTGCCGATGATTCCCGAAGCGGCCTACGCGATGCTCGCATGTGCGCGGATTGGTGCGATCCACTCCATCGTGTTTGGTGGCTTCTCACCCGACTCGCTCGCGGGCCGTATCGAGGGCTGCGAGTCGGCCGTGGTGATCACTGCCGACGAGGGCCTGCGCGGCGGCAAAAAAGTGCCGCTGAAGGCCAATACCGATGAAGCCGCGGAAAAAAGCGAGCATGTGAAGAAAGTTCTGGTTGTCCGCCGCACGGGCGGCGATGTTCCGTGGACAGAGGGCCGTGATGTGTGGCTCGACGAAGCCATGGATGCGGCAAGTCCGGACTGTCCGCCAGAGGAGATGAACGCGGAGGATCCGCTCTTCATTCTCTACACATCCGGGTCTACAGGTAGCCCGAAAGGCGTTGTGCACACGACCGGCGGCTATCTCGTCTACACGTCGATGACGCACGAGTACATTTTTGACTACCACGACGGCGAAATCTATTGGTGCACTGCTGACGTAGGCTGGGTCACCGGTCACAGCTATATCGTATACGGCCCCTTGGCCAATGGGGCCACGACCCTGATGTTCGAAGGCGTACCGAATTATCCGGACGCTTCGCGCATGTGGCAGGTCGTCGACAAGCACAAAGTCAACATATTCTATACGGCGCCGACATTGATCCGTTCACTGATGGGCGCTGGTGACGATTACGTCAAGTCCTCCAGCCGCGCTTCTTTGCGCGTTCTCGGCTCCGTCGGTGAGCCAATCAATCCCGAAGCTTGGGAATGGTACTTCCACGTCGTCGGCGAAGGGCGGTGCCCTATTGCCGATACTTGGTGGCAAACAGAGACGGGCGGCATTCTCATCGCGCCGCTGCCTGGCGCCACGGATCTCAAGCCGGGATCGGCGACGCGGCCATTCTTTGGTGTTCAGCCAGCCTTGGTCGATGCCGAAGGTAAGCGCATAGAGGGCGCGGGCGAAGGCAACCTCGTCATTCTCGACGCATGGCCGAGCATGATGCGAACGGTGTATGGAGACCACAAGCGCTTCGTCGATACCTACTTCTCCGCATACAAGGGGATGTATTTCACCGGTGACGGCGCGCGACGTGATGGCGATGACTACTACTGGATTACCGGACGCGTTGACGATGTCATCAACGTCTCGGGTCACCGCATGGGAACGGCCGAGGTGGAGTCGGCACTCGTCGCTCATCCAAAGGTCTCCGAAGCCGCGGCGGTCGGTTTCCCGCACGATCTCAAAGGTCAGGGCATCTATTGCTACGTCACGCTGATGGTTGGTCAGGAGGAAGACGACGACCTCAAGAAGGAGCTGCGCAATTGGGTTCGGCATGAGATTGGCCCTATCGCGGCACCGGATCACATCCAGTTCGCGCCAGGCCTTCCCAAGACCCGTTCGGGCAAAATCATGCGTCGGATCTTGCGGAAGATCGCAGAGGACGAGTTCGGCAATCTGGGCGATACCTCGACGCTAGCCGACCCAACCGTCGTGTCTCATCTGATCGAGAACCGTCAGAACCGCCGGGGGGACTAGCAGCTCCCGGCGCCTTTCGCGCACATTCGAAGGCCGGGCTCCCATGCCCGGCCGAACCGCGCTATGAACTCCTGACTAGAGCCTTTCATGGCTCTAGCGCCGCGCGACGCGCGGCCTGAGCGGAAGGACACGCGCATGGTTTGGATCATGAGGGGGCTTGTCGCGATCGCGCTCGCTCTTGGGCTCGTGATCGTTATCGTCTTGCTGATTGGCAATATTGGTTCTGGCGGGGACAGCACCGAACTCACGGCGCTGACCGTTGGCAGCCGCACGGTCACCGTTGCCGGTCACTACAAAACCCTCAGCCAGGAATCCGTGGGCGACGGCGTGAAGATCATCGTGGAGGGCCACGAGATCATGGTCACGGCAGACCAGCTTTCCGTCGACGGAAATGCCCAAGTCTTGGAGCCTGAGGAAAATGTCACCGTCACTGTGTCCAAGGACGGCGGGATCAGGGTGACAGTCGACCCCATGAACTAGGCGCACCCACGAAAAAGGGGCCCCGCAAGAAGGCCCCTATCTCGAAATGCGTTCGGTTCCAAAACGCTTCGGCCTTAGCCGGACATGACCTTCGTGAACTGAGCCAGCATGGTGTTCCACGCGTCCCGCGTCTCGCGATCGAAGGACTTGTCCAACGACCGTTCCAGCGTCCACACCAAGGCTCGGGACATGGTGCGATAGTGGCGGGCGCGAATGCCCATCTGGCGGTGACGTGTGCCCAGCAACTTGAGCGTCGGCGCGAGGCCGTCTTCGTGACCTAGCGAAATCATCGCCAACTTGGCGCCGGCCGAGAACTTGCGCGCTTGCATTTCAACCGGTCCGTCGAATTTCTTGCGCAAACCCGGATCGAGCCGGAAGAGTTTCAGGAAGAAAAGCTGCGCAACCAAGTCCAGCGCGGGCTCTAGGCGGAAGAAGCTGTTAAGAATCAGTCGCTTCTGTTCCGTGGTCAGGTTTAGGTCTTTGGACGCGCCGCGCTTCGCGCGTTGGGTGGACTTCTTCGGCGCAACGTCGGAAACGTGCAGTGCGGCAGACATGTCGGGCTACTCCTTGAACTAACTTACCGACAGATTGCGCATACTGGATTGATGAAGCGTTAAGGTAAGCGCGATCTTAAACCTCTGCCGCCGACCGTCTCGGGACCCTCCGCGCTGGCCCTTGCACCGGGCCCACCTACTCCCAACATACAAGAGGCGGATTTCTAAGGTTTTTTGACAGTTTGCGGAGGCCACACCGTCCATGAGTTACTTGCGCACGGCGATTCTGCTCGCAGCGCTTACCGCCTTGTTCATGGGAATTGGGTTCCTGCTTGGCGGCCAGACAGGCATGATCATCGCGCTCGTGATTGCAGGCGGGATGAACCTGTTCGCCTATTGGAACTCGGACAAGGCTGTGCTGCGCATGTATGGCGCGCATCTGGTGGACCCAAATGGCGGGCGAGACGCGCGCGAACTCTACGGAATGGTCGAGGAGCTGGCCCGCAGTGCGGATCTCCCCATGCCCAAAGTCTATGTCATGGACAACCCGCAGCCGAACGCCTTCGCCACCGGCCGGAACCCCGAAAACGCCGCGGTGGCTGTGACCACCGGCCTGATGCGCACGGTCAACCGGGAAGAGCTCGCGGGCGTCATCGCTCACGAGCTGGCTCATATCCGGCATCACGACACGCTGTTGATGACGATCACTGCGACCATTGCTGGTGCGATTTCGATGCTCGCCAATTTCGCATTGTTTTTTGGCGGTAACCGAGACAACCACATGGGCTTCATTGGCACGTTAGCGCTTATGATCCTAGGACCAATGGCAGCAGGGCTCGTGCAAATGGCGATCAGCCGCACCCGCGAATACGAGGCCGATAGGGCCGGTGCGGAAATTTGCGGCCATCCGCTCTGGCTCGCCTCGGCCTTGCAAAAGATCGCGGGCGGCGCGGAGCGCATTCCAAACGACGAGGCTGAACGGAACCCTGCGTCCGCGCATCTGTTCATTATCAATCCGCTGCACGGTTTGCGCCTCGACCGCATGTTCGCAACGCATCCGCCGACCGAGGAACGTGTGGCGCTGCTGAGAGCCATGTCGCAAAACATGAGCACTGGGGGCCATGGCGCTTCGGCGGCGGGGTTCCGAGGTAGCAACCGATCCACGTCCGCCCAGTCTGGCCCTTGGTCCGGCAGCGTACCGGAGAGCCCCCGGCGCAGAACGCGCGGCCCATGGGGCTAGGTGGGCAGTTGGGGCTAGGTAGGCAGTTGGGGCTAGGCACGCGAGTCTAGGCAAGTGTAGCCAGTGGCGACATGCCATACGGGCGAAGCTGATGCAGGCGCGAAGCGCGTAAAAACCAAAAACCCGAAAACGGGCCTTTGTTCTCCGTCAGACTCTTAGAAACCAAAGCACCTTGGAGACAACGCCATGAGTACCACCACACCCCGCAACAAGACCCTCTCGCGGACAAAGGACCATCAGGTTGGGCTGCCGGCCCGCCGGACCGCCGCATCGATTCTCGATGCCGTGCTGCAGAAAAAGCAGCACCTGGATGACGTCCTCGGACGAGTCCGCGACGGCGCGATGTTCGATCTCGCGATCCGGGATCGCGCGCTGGCGCGTGCCATCGTTGGCACCTCGCTTCGCCGCAAGGGCCAGATCGACCATGTCCTTGAGACCTTCATGACCCGAGGCTTCCCGGCACGCGCCGGAACGCTCTATCCGATCCTACTGTCCGGTGCCGCACAGATTCTCTTCATGAATGTGCCGGCGCACGCGGCTATCGACTTGGCCGTAAGCCTTGCTCAATGGGACCCGCGCGCTAAGCGCTATGACAAGTTGGTCAACGCTGTTCTCCGCCGCGTTTCCGATAAGGGGGCCGATATCGCCGCCTCGCTTGACGCAGCACGGGTCAACACGCCGGATTGGCTCTGGGACCGCTGGGTGCGTGCTTGGGGCGAGGACCGCACGAGCGCTATCGCCGAGTCGCAGCTTATTGAGCCGCCACTCGACCTAACCGTAAAGGCGGACCCCGCTCTCTGGGCGGAGAAGCTAGGCGGGCGGGTCCTGCCGACGGGCAGCGTCCGAATCATCCCACGCGGCCGTATCGAAGACTTGCCGGGGTTTACCGAGGGCACCTGGTGGGTTCAGGATGCCGCCGCGTCCGTTCCGGCCCAGCTTCTTGGCGATGTCGCCGGCAAGCGGGTCGCCGATCTCTGCGCGGCGCCCGGCGGGAAGACCGCGCAGCTTGCCGCACGTGGCGCGATCGTCACCGCTGTCGATCTCTCCCAGAATCGCCTGGGTCGCCTTAAGGAGAATCTCGACAGACTTGGCCTTTCTGCCGAGACCATTGCAGGCGATGCCAGTCAGTGGCAGCCCGAGACACGGTTCGACGCCGTCCTGCTTGATGCACCCTGTTCGTCCACCGGAACCATCCGCCGCCATCCCGACGTTCCCTATCTCAAGTCGGATACAGACGTCGCGGAACTGGCTGCACTTCAGACGAGGCTCCTCGACAACGCGGTGCGTCTGTTAAAGCCCGGCGGTACGCTCGTCTACTCCACCTGTTCGCTGGAGCCCGAGGAGGGCGAAGTGCAGATCGCAGCGCTCCTCGCGCGGAACGATTCGCTGCGCATCGCGCCCTTGCGGACCGGCGAGCCGTTTGGCGACACAGTGTGGGCTCAGGCTTCGGGTGTCTTACGCACCTTCCCCTTCCAGCTCCCGCTTGATAGTCCCGAATGGAGTGGCATGGACGGTTTTTTTGCGGCCCGCCTCGTCTCGGCCAGTTAGGGAAGAAAGTGTTGAGCCACTTGCCCTTGAGATCACGCTGCACGACAATGCGCCCCGCTTGGTCAACAAGCGGCGGGGGAGAGCATGGCGCCGGTCTTGCGTGCCAATGCTCGGATGGAGAACGATCCTTATGACGGGCGAACAGGCCTTCGAGCGCGAGTCCGGCGCTCAAGAGGTGAAGCTTGGCGGGCCGAGTGCGCTGAGACGGCTCATGCTGTCCGGGCTCGCCGCTGTTAGCTATCCCGGCTCCCAGGCCGAGCAATTGCTGCTGGCCCCACAAGAGCTGCGCACCGCCGATCCGAGCTTTGCGACCGAGATCTACAATGGACACTTCGGGCTGGCTGGCAAACTCGCCGATATCGGCGCCAGGTCGCCTTTCGAGATCGAGCCACCGTCCGTGAGCTGGGCGCGTGAGCTCTACGGCTTTAGCTGGCTCCGGCATTTGCGCGCTGCGGATTCCGAGCTCTCCCGCGAACAGGCAAAAACGCTCGTTCATGATTTCATTCGTCTGCGGCGCCAACTCCCGCCGCTCGCTTGGCAACCGGAGATCGTCGCTCGGCGCGTCATCTCTTGGCTCTCGAATTCGGTGCTCGTGCTAGCGGCCGATGAGCCCGAGGCCTACGAATCTTTCCTGAAAGAACTCACGGGACAGCTCCGGTACCTTTCCGCCGGCTACCGGGATGCGCCCGACGGCGTGCCGCGGCTGCTATCGCTTATGGCGCTGTTGTATGGCGGGCTTTGCATTGCCGACCAGAACGCCGTGGTGGACCGCTACACCAAGCCCTTTTGCCGGGAACTCGAACGGCAGATTCTCCCGGACGGTGGGCACATTTCGCGGAATCCCGAAGCACTGATTGAGCTGCTGCTGGATCTGCTTCCCTTGCGCCAGTGCTTTGTGGCCCGTGATCGCACACCGCCCAAGGAACTTACCGATGCCGTGGATCGCATCATGCCCATGCTGCGCTTCTTCCGTTTGGGCGACGGGTCCATGGCGCGATTTAACGGCGCGGGCCCGACGCCTACCGATGCGCTGGCGACCGTGCGCGCCTACGACGACATTGAGGGCGCCCCAGTACGCTCGGCCGCCAATTCCGGCTATGTCCGAGTCGAAGCAGGATCGACACTCATCCTTTGCGATCTCGGACCTCCGCCTGCGACCTCTCTGACTCGGGACGCCCACGCCGGGTTCTTGTCCTTCGAGATGAGTTCGGGCGACGCTCCCATGATCATCAACTGTGGCGCACCGACCGCCGAGTTTGAAGAGTGGAGACTCTACGCGCGGACCACGCCGGCCCATTCGACGCTTTGCCTGGAGGACGACTCCCTGGCCGAATTCGATGTGGCAAGTGAGGAGGCCGAGCCCGAAGCAGACTCGACACTGATTGGTCCGCTCAATCCGCAAGGCGCTTTTTCGGATCAAGGCGAAGGCGGCAATTTGCGCATCAAGGGGTCCCATGACGGCTACGTGGAGCGCTACGGGGTAAGCCATGCCCGGCAGATTCTGATCGCGCCGGACGGCAACCTCATCTCCAGCGAAGACAAGCTTTCGACGCGCGGGTTGAAGAGTCCCGAAGGCCTCATCGCCGGATCCTATGCGGTGCGGTTTCACCTCCATCCGTCCGTGAAGGCGCAGACCATGGGTGATGGGATGTCGGCGGTTCTCGTCCTGCGCAATGGGGAAACCTGGCGGCTGACGGCAAATGCCGAAGAGATGGCCATCGAGGAAAGCGTCCTCCTCGCCGATCCGCGCGGTCCCCAGGTGACGTCGCAAATCGTGCTGAGCGGCATGATGGGCGAGGCTCGCGAAGTGCGCATCGTCTGGAATCTTGAAAAGACTGTCGATGAGGTCGGCGCTCACGAACTCGTCGACCCCAACGACACGCCGGACCGCCGGTCAACCGACAGCTAGACCATGCCAACACGAAAAGTCAGGAGAGCGCTGCTTTCGGTCAGCGACAAGACAGGACTAGTGGACTTCGCCAAGGCGCTCGTTGAATACGATATTGAGCTCGTCTCCACCGGCGGGACGGCTAAGGCGCTACGCGAAGCAGGGTTGGCTGTCATTGACGTCGCCGACGTCACCGGTAGCCCCGAGATGATGGATGGGCGTGTAAAAACACTGCATCCGAGAATTCATGGCGGCCTCTTGGCCATGCGCGACAATGCGGAACACGTCGCCGCCATGGAGACCCACGGCATCCCGCCCATCGATCTCTTGGTGGTCAATCTCTATCCGTTCGAGGCCACCGTCGCGGGCGGGGCAGATTTCGCAACCGCTATCGAGAATATCGACATTGGCGGTCCGGCCATGATCCGCGCAGGCGCAAAGAACCATGGAGGCGTTGCCGTCGTCGTGGATCCAGAAGACTACGATCAGGTGCGGGAAGAGCTTGCGACGCATCAGGGCTGCACGACGGGCGGTACGCGCCGGCACTTGGCGGCGAAGGCCTTTGCGCATACGGGCGCCTATGACGGGGCGATTGCGACTTGGTTCGCTGACCAGCTTGACGTGACCGCGCCACACAAGCGGGTCTTCGCAGGCACCCGCGAGGCCAAGCTGCGCTACGGCGAGAACCCGCACCAATGGGCGGCATTCTACAAGACCGCCGAGCAGCGCCCCGGGATCGCCACCGCCCAGCAGGTGCAAGGCAAGGAACTTTCCTTCAACAATCTCAACGATACGGACGCCGCCTTCGAACTTGTGGCCGAATTCGATCCGAACAGCTCTGCCGCGGTCGCGATCATCAAGCATGCAAACCCCTGCGGCGTCGCTCTCGGGCCGACCTTGGCCGAGGCCTACACGAAAGCCCTTGCCTGCGACAGCGTGAGTGCGTTCGGTGGCATCGTGGCTCTCAACGCAACGCTGGATGCTGAGGCCGCCAGGGAGATCGTCAAGATCTTCACAGAGGTGATCATCGCGCCCAATGCAACGGACGCCGCAAAGGAGATCATTGCGGCAAAGAGAAACCTGCGGCTTCTGCTGACAGGTGAACTGCCTGACTCACGCGCTGAGGGCATCACGGTTCGCTCGCTTGCAGGCGGCCTCCTCGTGCAGTCCCGGGACAACCGTCTCGTTGACCAGGACGCGCTGAGCGTGGTGACCAAGCGAAAGCCTTCCGAGCAGGAACTCGCAGATCTCATCTTCGCGTTCACCGTCGCGAAGCATGTGAAGTCGAATACGATCGTCTATGCCAAGAACGGCGCCACAGTCGGCATCGGTGCGGGCCAGATGAGCCGTATCGACTCGGCCCGCATCGCCGCACGCAAAGCTAAGGACGCCGCCGAGGCGCTGAACTTGTCTGAACCACTCACGATCGGGTCCGTGGCCGCATCGGATGCGTTCTTCCCGTTCGCGGATGGCCTACACGTCGTGGCCGAGGCGGGCGCGACCGCTGTGATCCAGCCTGGCGGATCCATGCGTGACGACGAGGTGATCGCGGCGGCAGACGAGGCGGGGCTCGCCATGATCTTCACGGGCATGCGCCACTTCCGGCACTAGGTTCCTTCCACCGCGAGCGCGTCCCAAACGCAAAAAGGCCTCCCCGAAGGGAGGCCTCTTGATTCTGCTTCTTGTTCGTCAACGCCTAGAGGCCATCCGGGTATACCGGCTGAGGCTGGTTCGGTGACGGCGGCTCACCCTTATGGGGGGCCTTCGGTGCATCCTCCGAAACCGTTGGCGGCACGACAATGGTTGCCGCGTCCTCGTCGACGACGACCGTCTTGCCCTCAGGCGTTGTCATGACGCCCTCGGCTTCCTCAACAACCACGGCCGGGGCGTCGTCCATGGCGGCGCTGTCCGGGTAGACTGGCTGCGGCTGGTTGGGCGAGGGCGGCTCGCCCTTGTGCGGGAGCTTAGGCGCATCTTCCGAAACCGTCGGCGGCACGGAGATAACGCCCTCCGTGACGTCCTCCTCCATCACCGCGGCAGGCGCTTCGTCCATGGCTGCCTCCTCAGGCGCGGCGGCCGGCTCTCCGGGTACCACAGGCTGTGGCTGATTCGGCGACGGCGGCTCGCCCTTGTGCTGCGGTCCATCAGGCGCCTCCGGCGGCGTGGGCGGCACCGAGATCGTCTCCTCGGTCGTCACCTCTTCGACTGCAGCCGGCTCTTCGGCAGCAGGTGCCGCATCCTTTTCGGCCGCGTCATCCGCTGGCCATTCACAGGCAGCAAGCAAGATCGCCGCCAGCAAAGCTCCACCCAAACCCACGTACTTCATGATCGCCCCCCGATCCAACGATTTCACGCGTAGTTCCATAACAGGCATTTCCCGGAGCGTATCGCGAAAGGCCATGGATTTCCATGCTGCGCATCAAATCCTGGCCACGAATCCTCACTGGCAAGCAAAGAATGGCCGCCTCGTGGTGCGTAACCCCTGGCATTGGGCGTTTCGCGATGCGATGGCACCCAGTCTAGCGCGTCGACCGTACCGGTAACAGAAGCAATAACCCCACAATCAGGAAGACAACGCTGACCGAGATTCCGAGCCGCTGGCTGTCGGTGGCCGTCGTAACGATGCCTATGGCCAATGGTGCCGCGAAAGCCGTTACCTTGCCGGAAAATGCGAAGAAGCCGTAGAACTCTGTCAGTTGGTCAGGCGGACATATCCGGGCGAGCATCGTGCGGCTTGATGCCTGTACCGGCCCAACAGCAATTCCGAGCAAGACCGCAAAGACGAGCATCACCCGCTCCCCTGTCGCTGCGAATAGGCCGCCACCCGACACCTTCTCTTCGACCGGTATGAAAAATAGGATCTCGTTCGGGTCGACGGACAGAACACCAATCGCACCGGTGATTAGGACAAGATGGCCATAGATGATGACGGCCTTGGAGCCGATCCAGTCGTCTAGCAGGCCGCCGATGAATGCGCCGAACACAGCCGCTACGGTCAAGATAATGCCGAACAGGCCGAGCTCCGTGGCGCCCCAGCCAAACACGCTGGCGGCGTAGATGCCGCCAAATGCGAATATCGCGGCGCCACCGTCGGCGTAGATCATACGGGCAAGGAGGAACAGGGCCACATTCCGGTGGTTGCGCAGCACATCCTTGATAGACCGGACTAACCGGCCCAGGCCATCGCGAACGGGGTTCCGTGAGGTCATGGGGCCCGGCTTGTCAGGCGTAAACAGAAACATCGGTAGGACGAAGATGAGGTACCAGATCGCACAGAAGGGCCCGACCAACCGATCCCCCTCGCGCGTCTCCGCATCGAGCGAAACGATGGGGCTGAGGCCAAAGAGAGTCTTTCCCGTGTCGGGACTTGTCACTAAGAACCCCGCGACCAGGGCGAGGCTCACGAGCCCGCCGATATAGCCGACCGCCCAGGCAAATCCAGATAGTTTGCCAAGCCGCTGCGCGGAGATGAGGCCGGGCATCATGGCGTTGTTGAACTGGGTCGCAAGTTCGACGCCAACCGATGCGACGGCAAAGGACAGGAGGACTAGCGGGACGGCCGCTGTCGACCCCGGGACCGCCAGCCATAGACCACCAAGGCCAAGAATCAACATGACGGAGAACACGCCGATCCAAGGCTTGCGTGGGAGCCCCGCATCGGCGATCGCGCCCAGAACCGGCGCCAGGATCGCTGCGGTAAGTTGGGCGGCGCTGGTCGTAAAGGCCCAAAGCGATTGGGCATGGGCCGGGTCGCTCATGAAGCCGTTCACAAAATAGGGCGCGAACAGAAACGTGACGACCAGTGTGTAGTAGGGCTGGGTTGCCCAATCGAATAGGGCCCAGCCAACGACGCCGCGCCTCGAGGCGGGGTGGGCGGCCTCAGGCATATACTTTCGCGTCCAGCACAATGAGGTGGTTCGGCAGTTCGTCCTCGCCCAGTTTCTTGGGCGGAAAGTGTTCGGCCAGGATCTTTCCGCTGGTCTTCTGCTCAGCGCGCGTGATCGCTTCGCCAATCACGTCATGTTCATCTCGGGTGAAGGGCTTCATCGCTTAAGGTCTTAGCCGCCGAGGCGCCTTGAGAACACCCCGGCACACTATGGCGACTATCGCCAGATTTGGAACCAGCAATCTGCCCGGCAGTCCGATGGAGCGCCTAAGGCGCGAACCACAAACCGCCGACGGGGACCGCATGCAGCATCGCTTTTGTCACGGACGTCAGTCACGCCTTCCAAGTTTCGCAACAAGAAGAGCCCGTGGCCTGTTGGCCTTCGCCGCAACGGCCTTGATTGGCTGCATGCTGCTGGGCTTAACGGGGACGGTGCTTGCGCGCGGCGTGGGCATGGACGGCGGAACGGCCATTCCTTTCGGGCCGAGCCTGTCGGCGTCGGGGTGGCAGGCGGTCAGCTTTCCCGGGCGCCGTGCCGCAACGTTCACAGCGCGCGGCGCGGACACCATCCGCGTGGAGACCGCTGGCGGTGCGGGACTACTGTGGCGCCCAGCACCTCCCAGCGCAGCAAGCGCGACCAAGGCAATGTGGCGCTGGCGGAAGGCGGCGGGCGTTGGCCCCACGGATCTTGCGCGAAAAGGAGGCGACGACCGCGTCTTGGCCGTGTATTTCGCGTTCGCCGATCCAGGAGACAAGAAGGGCCGGGCGGACCTCAAAGCGCTTCTGCGGTCTGGGCGCGGTGACATACTCATGTATGTCTGGGGCGGTGACGCGCGCCCGGGCACAATCATCAACGTTCCGTATTTCAAGGGGCGCGGACGTGCCGTCGTCAAGCGGCGGGCCGGAGCTCCAGCCAAGCAATGGTTCGTCGAGGACGCTGCGCTTGCAGCGGACTTCCGGCGTGCCTTCGGCAGACCTCCCGGGCGGCTTGTAGCAATCGCGCTGTCGAGCGATGCGGACGATACCGGCGGCCACAATATCGCGGCCCTGTCGGATCTCTACGTGAAGTAGCAGGCCCGTAGTCTGACGAGCAGATTTGCGGCCGATTCGCACCACATTTGGATTTGCGCTCGGGATTTCGGGTTCGGGCCCTGGATTGGTGTTGCCCGAATGAGACAGCGGGCAACTTTCTGCCGTTTGGAGCAGTATCGTTTCGCGGTTTGCCTTTCCAATTCCGCACCGCACACACAAACTAACTGCGCGGCGGAACAGTGTTTTTTCCACAAGGATGCGGGAAGCGCACCCGCCGGGCGCGGTTTGGTGAGCGTTAGCCAATCCGAAGGCTTTGCTAGTCAAAATCCAAGGCCTCTTCTAGGCTGATTCGTGAGTCGTTTTGGGGGCTCTAATGAGTGCAGTAGCGGTGTTGCGTAGGCGTAAGACCTGGACCATACGGGCGGGCGCCAACATGCAGACCTTGAACATCTTGACCAGCGTATCCACCGCTGCGCTTGTCGCGGCAGCCCTTTGGGTTGCGCCGGCAGCCGCCGAAGACGGCGGGCTTGCCGACCCCGACGATCCCATGACCATCATCGTGTCGCTGCCGAACCAGCGTGCGAAGGTCTTTCGTGGCACCTCGGAGATTACCTCGACCGCAGTCTCCACCGGCAAGCGCGGCTACGCCACGAAGGCCGGCGTCTACAGCATCCTTGAGAAGCGGCGGCGGCACTTTTCAAACCTCTATGCTGGCGCGCCCATGCCTTGGATGCAGCGCCTCACTTGGACCGGCACAGCACTCCACGCTGGCAAGATCCCAGGTTACCCAGCCTCCCATGGCTGTATCCGCTTGCCCTACTCCTTCGCTCCAAAGCTGTTCAAGATGACCGAAGTCGGGGGTCAGGTTGTCGTCGCGCACAGCATGGTCGAACCAAAGCGGATTTCACATCCGGCTCTGTTCCAGCCGCTGCCGCCGCCTATGCCACCGGAGCTCCTCAGCAAGAGCAAAGCTGCTGCACAGCCCATGCGGAAGTCCAGCGTCGAGACGTCACCGAAGCGGCCATTCCGCCTCCCTGTGATCTTCGCCAAGGCTTCTGGCATCGCCCAAAAGCCAATCTCGAACACGGCGTCCACCAGGCTGGCCTTGGTTCCGGCGACCACGGGTGCGATCCAGCGCGCCCAGGACGTCAAACCGTCCCATAGTCTTGAAGACACAACCCAACACGCGATCGACCCGAATGCAGCACCCTTTGTCGGGAGCGGCGCCCATGCGGTTGCATCGAAGAGCCCTGCGACAGTCGATGGGGGCACGACAGAGGTCGAGAACTCAGACGACTTCGTGAAACATCAGGACCGCCTTGAGGACCGCCTTGCCGACAGCGAAGGGCCGAAAGCCCAAGACCGCTTGGATGAGGATGCGGCGGCTCCTGAAGCGGAACTGACCGAGCAGCCGGAGGCACAGCCCCAAGAAGCTGCACTAACCCCGGCGCCTGAGGCTGAGACAGTCGAGGCTGAGGAAGCTAAGACGGCTGAGTCTGAGACGGCTGAGGAAGCGAATGCTGCGGCCGAGAGTGCCGAGGCGACGGAGACCCGGCTCGCGTCAGTGGAGCCCGAAGCGATCGCTCTGGCAACTGCGCCTCAGGCCAGCGAGCCCTCCGTGCCGGCTGCTGTGGACGAAGATCCCATCGCGGAACTTGCGCGCGAGACGGCGCCAGGAACCGAACCCGCCGCCGAGCCCGCATTGGCCGTCTCCGCCGCAACGCTTGAAGCCAAAGCCACGCAGCCCTTGGCCCTTTCACTTTCGGTGTTGGGGGTGAACGATCACCCGCCTCGGCCGCTTGAGCGCCCCTCGGTGATGCTGTCGCGCTTGAAGGCTGGCGCAAAGTCCGCTGCCGTCGAAGCCGCCGACCCCGTGTCTCAGGAACCGCTGCGTATCTTGGTGACGCGGCGAACAACGCGCGACCGCACGGTCGACCTTCAGTACATCCTGTCCGACATGGGCTATCTCGCGCCGCAGAACTTCGATGGCACGCGCGGCTCTGCGACGATCCGGGCTCTCAAGAAGTTTCAGAAAGACAATGAGATGCCGGTGACAGGGGCCTTCACCGACGATGTCTTCAAGAAGGTCTATGAAGTTGCCGGGAAGAAAGAGCCCTCGGAGGGCCAGCTTTTTGTCCGCCAGAAATTCGCAAGCGTGTTCTCAATTCCCGTCAGCTTTAGGGATCCTGAGAAGCCGCTTGGCACGCATCTCTTCACGATCATGCATTTCGAACCCGGCGCGACGGAGGCTGATTGGACGGCCATCAGTCTGAACGACAAGGCAACAGCTGAGTCTGTCCTGAACCGCATCGACATTCCCGCCGATGTGCGTCAGCGCATTTCCGAACGGCTGACGCCGGGCTCATCGCTTATTGTGGCCGATACGGCCATCAACTCAGCTGCCTTGCCGAAGGGTGCGGACTTCCTGGTTTGGGATACGAGCAAGCCCCAGGTGCATCGGGCGAGTACGTCCCCGCGGCGGAAGGTCCGCAAGCGCACCACACGCCGGCCGAGCTACACGCGTGAGCGGTCCCGGTCGCGCTATTCGCGCCGGTCGCCGCGTCGCGGCGTCTTCGGGTTTTAGGCTAGGGCCTGTTCCACCGATCTTGAAGTGCCGCGTGGGCGCTTGGGTTACGCCGCGCCAAAATGGCGCTTATCTTGTCTGCTTTGGAAGAAAAATGGAGCGGGCGATGGGATTCGAACCCACGACCCCAACCTTGGCAAGGTTGTGCTCTACCCCTGAGCTACACCCGCACTCCAAACCACCGCGCATCCTTGAAATCCAAGTTTCTCGGATAACCAAGTCTCTGGATGATCACTTGCCGCGAATTGGTCTTGTAATAGACCGTGCGGGGGAAGTCCACTGACGGCCACCGCGCTGCGACCAGACCCCGTTCGGGCCCGATGAGGGGCTCCCAATAAAGGAAGCGCACAGCAAACGCAATGGAATTAGCACGCGAGAAGCTCTTGGCGTATCTGGACCAGCTCGGGATCGCGTCGGAGACTGTCGAGCACGAGCCGTTGTTTACCGTCGAGCAGTCGAAGGCGCTGCGCGGCGTCATTCCGGGCGCTCATACCAAGAATCTGTTCTTGCGTGACAAAGACGGCCGGTTCGTCTTGGTCGTGGCCAAGGAGGACACGAAAGTGGACCTCAAGGGACTTGCCAAGCAGCTTGGGTGCGGGCGCTTTAGCTTCGGCAAGCCAGAGCAGATGTTGGTTGTTTTGGGCGTCGAGCCTGGATCGGTGACCGCCCTGGCGCTAATGCATGATGGGTCCTCCGCGTTGTCGGCAGTTGTCATTGACGAGGCGCTAATGGCGCATAGGGAGGTGAACTGTCACCCGCTGGACAACCGGGCCACTACGAGGCTCTCGATCGCGGACCTTTTGCTTTTCATGAGGGCCTGCGGGCATGAGCCCATCATCTTGCCGCTAGCGTAGGCGGTCTTGGGGTCAACCGGCGCCTCGGCGCCGCGTGGCAAGGTTGCCAAACGCGCCGCGACAACCCATCTTTTGGAAGAGCATAACAACCGCAAGCTGCCGCGCGACTGGTCCGGCAGACGGATTTCAAGATGAGCATAGATACCCCGATTATCGGCGCGGATGGCGATGAGAGGCCCGGAGCTGAACCCGTCAAGGACACAACAACGCAGGACTTCATGCGCGATGTGGTCGAGGCTTCTCAGCAACGGCCGGTGTTAGTCGATTTCTGGGCACCTTGGTGCGGGCCCTGCAAGCAGCTTACCCCTCTTCTTGAGAAGGCGGTGCGCGCGTCCAGAGGCGCGGTCGCGCTCGTTAAGATGAATATCGACGAGCATCCCGAGATACCGGGCCAAATGGGTGTCCAGTCGATTCCGGCTGTCTTCGCTTTTAAAGATGGACGTCCCGTCGATGGTTTCATGGGGGCTCTACCGGAGTCCCAGATCAACAGCTTTATCGCGAAGCTCGTCGGCGAGACGGTCGGCACGGAGGCCGACATTGAAATGGCCATGGCCGCGCTTGAGGCCGGCGACGTCAACGCGGCCGCGCAGATTTTTGGTGAGATCTTGCAGGACGAGCCTGAAAACATGGATGCGCTCGCCGGGCTTGCGAAGTGCTACGTAAAGACCGGCGACCTTGAGCGCGCCGAGCAAACGCTCGCCCTGGCCCCGCCCAACAAGGCCGACAGCGGCCCGATCCTCGCCGCGCAGTCGGCGCTGGACCTCGCGCGGAAGTCCAACGATGCGGGCGATATCGACGCGGCGCGCGCCAAGGCCGCGCAGGCGCCCAATGATCCGCAAGCGCAGTTCGATCTGGCGTTAGCCCTCAATGCTGGCGGAGACCGGGAGGGGGCTCTTGACGCGCTCTTGTCGATCGTTGCCACGAACCGCAGCTGGAACGATGACGCGGCGCGAAAACAGCTTGTGCAGTTCTTCGAGGTCTGGGGGCCAGGCGACCCTGCAACGACCTCCGGCCGGCAAAGACTGTCATCGCTGCTCTTCGCCTAGCGAAGCCGACGAGGCGCGTTCCATGATCAACCCTTATGACAGCCCTGCCGATCTCCCGTCAGTTCTGCCGGTATTTCCGCTGCGCGGCGCGATTCTGTTGCCGCGCGCTTCGCTGACGCTCAACGTCTTCGAACCACGCTACGTGGCGCTGGTTGACTATGCCCTCGCGCACGAGCGCCTTATCGGCGTGGTTCAGCCGAGTGGAGAGACGGGCTCGGCCGAGTCGCCTCAAGGCAAATCCTTTCCTGTACGGACCATCGGCTGTTTGGGTCGGATAACCTCCTTCAGCGAAGCCGACGATGGACCTCTCGTGATCTCCTTAACGGGTATCTCGCGCTTCGCCACAGGCGACGAGATCGATACTGACGCGGCATTCCGGCTCTTCGCCGTGGATTTTCGTTCGTATGCCGACGACTTCATCAACGACCTCGGCGAAGAGGACGTGGACCGCGTTCGCCTTTTGGCCACGCTCCGGCGCTACCTCGAGGCCAACGGCTTGCACGCGGATTGGGATCGGATCAACGAAGCGGCGAACGAACAGCTCGTCAACACGCTCTCGATCCTGTCGCCCTATGGACCGGAGGAGAAACAAGCACTGCTCGAAGCGGGGAGCCTCAGGGAACGGGCGGAGGCATTGGTTGCCTTGGCGGAAATGGAGCTGGCCGCTCGCGATGACAACTCGGGAACATCGTTGCAATGAACAGCCCGGATCAGGTACCGAACCCAGAAGGCGGCAAGGTAGATCCCAAGCTGCTAGAGATTTTAGTCTGTCCCCTGACGAAAACGTCGCTAGACTACGATGCGCAGCGCCAGGAGCTGATCAGCCGTGCGGCGGGACTTGCCTACCCCATACGCGATGGCATTCCGATCATGCTGCCCGAGGAAGCGCGCAAACTCGACGACAACTAGTTGCCCTGTTTGAGAGTAGCAGCCTGTTTCGTCAGCGTGCTGCATAAATTCGTCAACTCCGACGGTGTCAGTCCCGCATCGCGATAAGTGCGGATGGCGCGGGCGTTATCCCGCTTGGCGAGCCGATTGCCGTTCTCATCACGGACAAGCGCATGGTGATGCCATACGGGCACGGGTAGCTCTAAGAGCGCCTGAAGGAGCCGGTGTATTGGCGTGGCCTCAAAGAGGTCCTCACCTCTAATGACATGCGTCACGCCTTGTGCCGCATCATCGACAACGACGGCAAGATGGTAAGCCGCAGTGCCGATGTCTCTTCGCGCCAGGACGACGTCGCCGTGCACTTGACGCATCTCGTCGGGGTTCAGCCTGTGCTGACCCGCATGTGAAGGGCCCGTTTCGACCCAGGTAAGTGTTTCGCCATCCAGCAGCCGGAGCGCACTTTCGAGGTTCAGCCGAATCGCATCCCCGGATCCCGCGTCCGCCATCGAGCGCGATCGGCACGTTCCCGGATAAACCATAGGCTGATCAACCATCTGTGGGTCGCCCTCCTGGGGCGCGGTGATCGCAGCGCGAATGTCGGCGCGCGAGCAGCGGCAAGGATAAGTCACACCGAGCATTGCCAGGTGGTCGAGCGCCTCAGTGTAGGCCTCGTGGCGTTCGGATTGGCGCATGATGGGCTTCGGCCAAGAGAGGCCGAGCCAGGACAGATCCTCATAGATCGCGGC
Organism: Methyloceanibacter sp.; assembly: GCA_030064755.1. GTDB lineage: Bacteria > Pseudomonadota > Alphaproteobacteria > Rhizobiales > Methyloligellaceae > Methyloceanibacter. Next base: position 96,424 of record JASJEH010000001.1, read on the forward strand.
CTCGTACTCAGAGCGCACGCGAGTCGTATCGGTATCTTCCATGCGGAGGAGGCAGGTACCGCCAGCATCCTCGGCGGCGTTCCAGGCCTCAATCGCGGAGTAAGCGTGTCCCAGATGCAGGAGCCCTGTCGGCGATGGCGCGAAGCGGGTGACAAAGCCGTGGGGGGGCTTGGCGTCGGCAACCACGCGGCTAAAGGGCCTCGCCCTTAAGGAGACGCGGGACGTCGCCGGTGGCTCCCGCCGCCTCGCGCACGAGAAACCGCTTGAGGCCGGGGGCGCGATCGACAAGAGCCATCCCGAGATCTCGAATTGTGCGCAACGGAGCGCTGTCATTCGAGAAGAGCCTGTTCATGCCGTCCATGGCGACGGCAGAGAAGGCGCTATCGAAGCGGCGCCATCGCTCGTAGCGTGCCAGCGCCGTCGGCGAGCCAATATCCAAGCCAAGGCGCACGCTGTCCGTGACGGTTTCCACCAGCGCTGCGACATCGCGCAAACCGATGTTGAGTCCCTGTCCCGCAAGCGGATGCACCACATGCGCTGCATCCCCAACCAACGCCAGCCGGTCGCCGACAAAGCGGCGCGCCATTTGGAAGGAAAGCGGGAAGGCCCGTGGCGGGTCTTCGAGCGTGATTGTACCGAGGCGATGGCCGAAGCGCCGGCTGAGCTCGTCCACGAAGACTTGTGGGTCGTCATCGATCAGCCGCTTGGCCGTCTCCGCCTCTTCGGTCCAAACAATCGAGGAGCGATTGCCCTTGAGCGGCAGGATGGCGAACGGTCCTGCTGGGAGGAAGTGTTGGACCGCACGCCCGTTATGCGGGCGCTCATGTGCGACCGTCGCCACGATCCCCGTCTGCGCATAGGACCAGCCGATGCATTTGATGCCCGCGCGTTCGCGCAAGCGCGACTTCTTGCCATCGGCCGCGACGAGAAGCGAGGCGCGCAACGTGCGCCCTCCGGCCAGACGAATGTTCGTTGAGAACGGGTCGCAATCAAAGCTCTCGACTGCATCCGGAGCAATCAGGTCGATTGCAGGTTCGCGCTTTACTTCGTCGGCGATCGCCGCAAGAAGCGCACCGGCCTCGACGAGCCAAGCCTTCGTGCCCTCGTCGCGTAGCTCATCGGCAAAGCCAAGGAGGTGGGGACGCAGAGCCGCGTTCAACGGGCTATCGGTGACCTCGATGGCGTCCATGGACTGCGCATCGGGTGTCAATCGAGACCATAGCCCTATGGCGTTCAGCAAGTTCCTAGCTGCCGGGGACAGAGCGAGACCGCGCCCATCCGGATCTCGTTCAGCATCTGACGGCGCCGCATCGACGAGCGTTACGCGGCAGGTCTTGGGCGCAAGCCGCGCCAGCGCGAGGGCGAGCGTTCCGCCGGCGAAGCCGCCACCAGCGACAACGATGCGACATCCGCTCTCTTCTTCCGAACTCTGCACCACGGACTTTCTATAGGCGACGCCGGACGAGCGCGCCACACCTTGCGACGGACGAGCGGCGTTTCGCCTCCGCAATCAAGCTGCTATGGGCATGGAGCCGAGAACACTATCCTGACTTGAACTGCCGAATGAGGTCTACCCGATGAGCGCCGCTGTCGATCAACTCCTTTCGATACTCGATCTCGAGCCTTTGGAGCACAATCTGTTTCGCGGCCTCAGCCCGCAAGTCGGATGGCAACGCGTTTTCGGCGGCCAGGTCATCGGTCAGGCGCTCGTGGCCGCACAGCGCACAGTCGAGGGCCGGCGCGCCCATTCGCTCCATGCCTATTTTCTGCGCGCGGGCGATCCGGCGGTGCCGATCATCTACGAGGTGGACCGAATTCGCGACGGAAAGAGCTTCACAACGCGGCGAGTCGTGGCGATTCAACATGGCCATCCAATCTACTCAATGGCGGTCTCGTTTCAGCGGGATGAAGAAGGTCTCGAGCACCAGACGCCCATGCCGGTCGTTCCCCCGCCCGAGGACGTGCCGAGCGAGGCGGCACTCGCGGAGATGCTCATGGATCGCCTCCCGCCGCCGGCGAAGGCCTACTGGCAGGCGGAACGGCCCATCGAGATGCGCCCTGTCGATCTGTCACGCTATCTGTCGCCCGAGAAGCGAGATCCGAGCCAATACATCTGGATCCGGGCGACCGGGGCACTGGCAGACGATCCAGCCTTGCATCAATGCGTCCTTGCCTACGCGTCGGATTTCACGCTGCTAGACACGGCGTTGGTTGCCCATGGCCGGTTCGTTTTCGATCCCAGTTTGATGCTGGCGAGCCTCGATCACGCTCTGTGGTTTCACAGGCCTTTTCGGGCGGACGATTGGCTTCTCTACGCCCAGGACAGCCCGAATTCGGGCGCCGCGCGCGCGTTTTGCCGGGGAAGCTTCTACAACCGCGAGGGTCAGCTGGTCGCCTCCACCGCGCAAGAGGGGCTCGTTCGCGAGCGTCGGCCCCAGAGTTAGCTTATTTCTTGTGCAAACGGCCAGTTCTGCCTGCTTTCTGTGCGCAAATGCGGCCCTCAAGTGGCACGCACCCCCGCGGCTGCGTCGTGAATTTTTTGTGAATCCAACGAGTTGACCCCTCCACCGCCGACTTGGCACGCGGCTTGACTCTGTTAACGGGTTCGAACGGCCGAAGCTGCGGCAGTCCGCCCAGCCGGCCGTCAATTATGGAGGGCTAAAACAGATGAAGCTGGTGATGGCAATCATCAAGCCATTCAAGCTCGACGAGGTGCGCCAAGCCCTCACAGAGCTTGGTCTGCAGGGCATGACCGTGACGGAGGTCAAGGGTTATGGACGGCAGAAAGGCCACACGGAGATCTATCGCGGCGCCGAATACGCGGTGAACTTCCTGCCTAAAATCAAGATCGAGGTCGTGGTGCCGGCCACGGTGGTCGAAAACGCCGTGGATGCGATCGTCGCAGCCGCGAAAACCGGTCAGATCGGCGACGGCAAGATCTTCGTCGTTCCCGTCGAACAAACGGTGCGCATTCGCACCGGCGAAACCAACGATTCAGCACTTTGATGAGGGGAAAGTTGAAGATGACGACCTTTGCCAAATACATGTGCGGTGTGGTCGCGGCGCTCTTCCTAGTGGCGTTGTTCCATACCGGCTCGGCATTTGCTGAGGACGCCACGCAGGCGGCCGCGGCACAAAGTGCCCAGATGACTGAATTTCAGGTGGCTCAGGCCGAAGAGCCCAAAGCCGAAGAACCTCTCGCCGAAGCAGGCGAGGGCGCAGAACCTGAAGCCACACTCGATACCGGCGATACGGCCTGGATGATCGTCGCCACCGCTATCGTGCTGATGATGTCTATTCCTGGTCTGGCCTTGTTCTACGGTGGCCTCGTCCGGAAAAAGGGCGTGCTCGCCGTTCTCATGCAGGTCTTCACGATCGTCTGCTTGATGACACTGCTGTGGTACGCGGTCGGCTACTCGCTGGCTTCTACCGATGGCGGCGCCCTCAACGCGTATATCGGCGGCTTCGACAAGGTGTTCCTTGCGGGCGTCGGTGCTGACACGTTGAGCGGAACCATCCCCGAGTCGGTGTTCTTCACCTTCCAGCTGACCTTCGCGGCAATCACGCCGGCCCTTATCGTGGGCGCATTCGCCGACCGCATGAAATTCTCCGCGGTCTGCATCTTTATGTGCCTGTGGCTGATCGTGGTCTATGTGCCGGTCTGGCACTGGGTCTGGGGCGGCGGCTTCCTCTCCGAGGATGGCGTTCTCGATTTTGCTGGCGGTACGGTTGTCCACATCAATGCCGGTGTTGCCGCGCTCGTGGCGTGTATCTTCCTCGGCAAGCGCGTGGGCTACCCGACCGAGAACATGGCGCCGCATAATCTGGTGCTCAGCGTGATCGGTGCCTCGATGCTCTGGGTTGGCTGGTTCGGCTTCAACGCCGGTTCGGCACTTGGCGCGAACGGTGCGGCCGGTATGGCCATGCTTGCGACGCAGGTCGCAACGGCGGCCGCGGCTCTCTCCTGGATGTTCGTCGAATGGATCGTCCACAAGAAGCCGTCCGTACTTGGCATCATTTCCGGTGCCATTGCCGGTCTCGTGGCCATCACCCCGGCTTGCGGCTTTGTCGATGGTTGGGGCGCACTCTGGATCGGTATTGCCGCCGGCGTGCTCTGCTTCTTCTGCTCGACATCCATCAAGCGGGCGCTCGGCTATGACGACTCTCTCGACGTCTGGGGCATCCACGGCGTTGGCGGCATCGTCGGCGCCATCCTCACCGGCGTGTTCGCCGTTGAGGCGATCGGTGGCACGGCCGGCCTGCTGGAAGGCAATCCTGGCCAGGTGTTGACCCAGATCTGGGGCATCGTCGCCACGATCGTGTGGTGTGCCATCGCGACCTTCGTGATCCTGATCATCACCAACATTCTGGTGGGTGTCCGGGTCAGCGAGCCGGTCGAGATCGAGGGCCTGGATATCAATCTCCATGGTGAGACCGTCCAGTAAACCTTCGCGCAAAACAAAGAGGGACAAGAAGATTGCAGAATACGAGCTAGGTCTCCTCCTCCCTTGACAGCTAGCTCGACCTTGGACCCCGGTGCTTCTCGCGCCGGGGTCTTTTTTGTCTCGCACAAACCCAACGGAGCGCCGCCACATCCGTCCAGCGTTGCTGCGCACCCGGAGTTGGCCTACACGCAATGCGCTATGTCCAGTGATGAACCCTTCGACCAAACTACGCTTGAAGCTCTAGTCCGCTCCCCCTTCGCGCGTCTGAACACGCTGCTAGAGGGCACGCCGCCGGGCGCCGACCCGATTCTGTTCTCGCTCGGGGAGCCCAACACGCCCTTGCCCGCATTCGTGGGGCCTGTACTCGAGCAACACCTCACCGCGTTCGGAAAGTACCCACCCATTCGAGGCATTCCGGACCTGCGCGAAGCGATTTGCGGATGGCTCAGACGGCGCTACCCGGGCCTCGGCGGGGTCGTGGATCCCGATACACACGTGCTGCCGCTCAATGGCTCCCGCGAGGGCCTATTCTCGGCAATCTTTCCGGCGCTGGCCCGAAAGGCGGATGTTGACGCCCCAGCCGTTCTCATCCCGAACCCGTTCTACCAAGTCTACGCGGCCGCGGCGGCCGTGGCGGGGGCTGAGCCCATCTTTCTGCGCTCAGGGCCGGAGACGGGGTTTCTGCCCGATCTCGATGCTGTTGACGACAGCCTCTACCAGCGGACGGTGGCGCTCTATCTGTGTTCGCCATCGAATCCAGAAGGTGCCGTGGCAAGCCGGGACTATCTCAAGAAGGCGATCCGTCTCGCACGGACCCACGACTTCGTGCTGTTTGCAGACGAGTGCTACTCGGAGATCTATACCGATCAGGCGCCTCCGGGCGCCCTAGAGGTTGCGCAAGAGGCCACGGGCAGCCTCGCGAATGTGGTTTCGTTCCAGTCTCTGTCCAAACGATCGGGGCTCCCTGGCCTCCGCTCCGGCTTCATCGCTGGCGATCCGGTGTTTCTGGCCGCCTTCGGGCGATTTCGGAACGTGGCATGCCCGCAAGTCCCCCTGCCGATCCAACACGTTTCGGCCGCGGCTTGGGCGGACGAGGCCCATGTGGAGGCTGCGAGGGCCTTCTACAGCGCCAATTTCGATATCGCTGACGCCCTTTTCCAAGGCCGCTATGGCTATTCGCGGCCCCAGGGCGGCTTTTTTCTTTGGCTGAATATGGCCGAATTTGGGGGCGGCGAGGAGGCCGCGAAAACCCTTTGGAAAGGATGTGGCGTCAAAGTCCTTCCAGGGACCTATCTCACGAAGTCGAAAGCCGGACAGGCCGATCACGGCCAGGATTTCGTCCGGCTTGCGCTCGTGCACGACGCGGAGACCACGCGCGATGGCCTCGCGCGGATCGTCGCCACATTGGGCTAGAGGCATCATAGAAGCAGGCATGGTAGCGACAGGCAGATCAGAACCAAAACAGCGCCTCTTACCGAGCGCCATCGCGCAAGGCCTCCGCCGGCTGGTATTCGGCACCTACGGGTTCGCTCTGATTGCAGGGGCGTGCGCTGTTTGGCTGGCGCTGGCGACCTGGTCCGTTCACGACCCGAGCCTGAACAACGCAACCCCTGTCGTGCCTCGAAACTTGCTAGGCGGTTGGGGCGCCGTGGTCGCCGATCTCGGCATCCAGTCGTTGGGCCTGGCAACGATCTTCATGTTCCTGCCGTTGGCCGCCTGGGGCTGGCATCTCGTGGCCAACACCGTACCCACCAAGATCAAGTATCGCCTACTAGCGTGGCCCTTCGCCGGCCTTCTGCTCGCAGCGGCTTTCGCCGGTCTGCCCCAACCAAAGAGCTGGCCGCTACCGAACGGCCTTGGCGGCATCCTCGGCGACTTCATCATGGCGGGCGCCCATGTCATTGGCCCGTTCCTGCCCCAATCAGCCGTCTCATTCGTAGCTGGCCTTGTCTTCATGATTGTCGGGTTCGGCCTGCTGTTCTTCGCAAGCGGCACAAGCGCCTCGAAGCTTGTGAGCCTTTGGGCGCCGCGTCCGGCGGCGGCCGAAGAATGGGCCAACGCTTGGCTGGGGGCGGCCATGCACGTGGCGATCGACAGCTTTGCCCGCATGCGCCGGTTGTTCCACCGCAAGACAGCCGTACCGGAACGCGGCCCTGACGACTTTGAGGCTGATGAGGATCTGGAGCCGGATGTGGAGCCTTACGCGGAAGCTTGGGACGAGGCCCAAGAGCAACCGAAGCTGCTGACCTATGACGATGGGCGTATCGAGCCGTCCTTCGGACCGGCCCCGCTCGTCGATGATCGCTATGCCGATGGCGGATACGACATGGGCGACGCAGATGCCGCTGAGCCGGGCTATCGCATCACGCGCACCGAGGAGCCGCAGCGAAAGGCCATCCGCAGGCAGAAGCGCATTGCCGCCCGCCCGAGTGGTGCACCCTTCGATCCGCCTTCGTTGAAGTTGCTGCAGCCCAAGCCGCGTATCACACGCGGAACCGGGATTAGCGACGAGACCCTGCAGGAGAATGCCCGCGAACTTGAGGGCGTCCTTCAGGACTTCGGCGTCAAGGGCGAGATCACTAATGTGCGGCCGGGTCCCGTGGTTACACTCTACGAGCTGGAGCCCGCCCCCGGAACGAAATCATCGCGCGTGATCGGTCTTGCCGACGATATCGCCCGCTCTATGAGCGCGATCGCGGCCCGCGTGGCCGTCGTGCCTGGGCGGAATGCAATCGGCATCGAACTGCCGAACGAACGCCGCGAGATGGTGATGCTCCGTGAGCTGTTCGAATCACCGGACTTCCAGCAGACCGACGCGCGATTGGCGCTGTCGCTCGGGAAAACGATCGGCGGCGAGCCGATGGTCGCCGACCTGTCGCGCATGCCTCACCTTCTCATCGCGGGCACAACGGGCTCTGGCAAGTCGGTCGGCATCAACACCATGATCCTGTCGCTGCTTTACCGGATGTCGCCAGAGCAGTGCAAATTCATCATGATCGACCCGAAGATGCTGGAATTGTCCGTATACGATGGAATTCCACACCTCTTGGCGCCTGTGGTCACCGATCCCAAAAAGGCCGTAGTCGCCCTAAAGTGGACTGTGCGCGAGATGGAGGAGCGCTACAAGCGCATGTCCAAACTCGGTGTCCGCGACATCAAGGGCTATAACGCGCGCATTGCTCAGGCCGAAGCAAAGGGTGAAGCCTTGACCCGCACGGTGCAAACGGGCTTCGACCGCGAAACAGGACAGGCGATCTACGAACAGGAAGAGATGAACTACGAGGCGATGCCGTACATCGTCGTCATTGTCGACGAGATGGCCGACCTCATGATGGTGGCTGGGAAGGATATCGAAGCCGCAGTTCAGCGCCTCGCGCAGATGGCCCGCGCCGCCGGTATCCATCTCATCACCGCGACGCAACGTCCAAGCGTGGATGTCATCACCGGCACCATCAAGGCGAACTTTCCAACTCGTATCAGCTTCATGGTGACATCGAAGATCGACAGCCGCACGATTCTCGGCGAGCAAGGCGCCGAACAATTGCTTGGCCAGGGCGATATGCTCTACATGGCCGGCGGCGGCCGCATCATCCGCGTACACGGCCCATTTGTGTCGGACGACGAAGTTGAGAAAGTCGTCCGCCATCTGAAGAAGCAAGGTGTGCCCGCTTATCTCGATGCGATTACGGAGGACGACGAGGCCGAGGGCGGCGAGGACGGCGGAGCGGCACAGTATGGCGACGGCAGCAACGACCTCTACGATCAGGCTGTCGCCGTGGTGCTCAGGGACAAGAAGGTCTCTACAAGCTATATCCAGCGCCGGTTGGGAATCGGCTACAACCGCGCGGCTACCTTGATAGAGCGCATGGAGAAGGAAGGCCTGATCGGCCCTGCAAACCATGCCGGGAAGCGTGAGATCCTTGTTGGGAATGACGAGGCCGAGGCGCCGTACTAGCACCCGCGACAAATCGGGCCGCCGCCAAGAAGTTGACCATATTCTGCGGAATGACTATTCCGAGGTGTGGGTTGTACACCCTTGCGAAGCGGGTTCCGATGATGGGGGATTCATGACAAAAGGCTGCGCTGCAAAAGCCGCCGCAGGTCTACCGGTTGTACTCTGGCTGACCATGGCTGTGGCCTATGCGCAAGGCTCTTCGACGACCGTCACCAAGACGCCCGCACCACAGCCCGCGCCCGCTGCGACGATGCGCCCGAGCATCGATGAGTCGGTGATTCCGGCTGAGAGCGCGACGCCTGTTGAGGAGGTCGTGCCACCGAAGATCGACGAAGGTGGAAGCTGGCAAGTCGCCGTTGAACAGGCAAAAGGGCCGACCCCGCTGGTGGGTCAACAGCAGGCAGCTGCTGTCGGCAAGATCAATGCCTACTTCAACGACATGACGAGCCTGGAGGGCAACTTCAAGCAGACCGACGCGAACAACAAGCGTACGTCGGGACGCTTCTACGTCCTGCGTCCGGGCAAGATCCGCTTTGATTACGCGCCGCCGAGCCCCATACGCATCGTTGCCGACGGTCACTCGCTGGGTATTCAGGACAAGAGCCTGAAGACAGTCGAGAAATACCCCATTAAGTCCACGCCGTTCCGGTTGTTGCTGGCGAATAAGGTCGACCTGGGACGCGACGCGAGAATCGTGGGGGTGGAGCAGGACAACGACAAGTTGGCCATCACCCTTGAGGATCGAAAAGGCACGGCTGGCCATATACGGCTTATGTTCAAGTCGGGCTCACAGCTAGAGTTGCAAGAGTGGACCATCACCGATGCTCAAGGGCTGACGACACGGGTCACGGTGGACAGCCTTGTCCGAGGACGCAAGAAGTCGCCGTCGTTCTTTACGATCAAGGAAGAGACAAATCGGTTCAGAATGGGCGGATAATCAAAGACTTATTGCCGTATCCTCACCGTGTTTACCAGTTATTAAGTTTTTCAGCTGGCATGTCTTGAAGTCCCCGCTGGGACTGCATATCTCTGTCTCAGAAGCGGATCACATCGCTTTTCATCGGTAGTGCCCCCCGTCTAGCCGAAGATGTGATCTGCTCGAGCCGGCTTCCCTCCCGGCTCGCGCGAAGAACGCGCTTTAGGCGTCCAACCCCGCGCAGCGGTTGGACGCCTTTTTCTTTGCCCATGTTCTTTCCCCTTGTTCTCCGCCCTTGAGGCGAACCCCATAAAACGAGGCCAACCGGGCCAGGCGGCATTGCGCGCTTCGCGCGAACCGATTAGCAAAGCTGCCTATGCGCTTTAGATTGGCTACGTGGAATATCAACTCGGTTCGGCTTCGCATCGATCTTGTCGAGCGGTTTGTACGGGCCGAGAATCCCGACGTGCTGTGCCTTCAGGAGATCAAGTGCCAGGAGGACCAGTTCCCCCGTGCGGCGTTCGAGGCAATGGGCTTTCCGCATATCGCCGTGACAGGTCAGAAGGGCTATCACGGCGTCGCGACGGTCTCGAAGATCCCGGTCAAAGAAATGGGCCGTATGGATCTGTGCGGCGACGGCCACGCGCGCCATGTCTCCGTCGTCCTCGACGATGGCACGAAGGGGCGTAAGCCACTGACTCTGCACAATTTTTATGTGCCCGCTGGCGGCGATATCCCCGATCCCGAAGCCAACGACAAGTTCAAGCATAAGCTCGACTTTCTCGATGCGCTGACCGAATGGTCGGGTGCGCAACGGACAAAGACGAAGAACCGCATGATCCTCGTTGGCGATCTCAATGTGGCGCCGCTGCCAACCGACGTCTGGTCGCACAAGCAGCTCCTGAAGGTTGTGAGCCACACGCCTCCTGAAACAGAACGCATGGCGCAAACCCTCGCCTCGCACGACTGGATCGACGTGATGCGCCGTCACGTGCCTCCGGAGGAGACGCTGTTCACCTGGTGGAGCTATCGCAATCGCGACTGGCGCGCGTCAAACCGCGGGCGCCGCCTCGATCATATCTGGACAACCCCCGCCTTGGACGGCGCGGCCGTTGCTATGCGTGTGCTGGACGAGACGCGAGACTGGGAGAAGACATCGGACCACGTCCCCGTCGTTTCGGATTTCGAGATCGATTGAGACGACATTCCGTCCGAAACTGTCAGGGTACCAGCTTGTAGCCGCCCGTCTCGGTAATCAGAAGCTCTGCCTGGGACGGATCCTTCTCGATCTTCTGGCGCAAGCGGTAGATATGGGTCTCAAGCGTGTGCGTTGTCACGCCCGCGTTGTAGCCCCAGACCTCATGCAGCAGGACATCCCGCGTCACTACCCTCTCGCCCGCGCGATACAGATACTTGAGAATGGACGTTTCCTTCTCGGTGAGGCGAATCTTCTTGCCGCCATCGGCCTCCAGAAGCAGCTTCGAGGCCGGCTTGAACGTGTACGGTCCGATCGTAAAGACAGCGTCTTCGCTCTGCTCATGCTGCCGCAGCTGCGCTCGGATGCGCGCCAAAAGCACCCCAAGACGGAACGGCTTGGTCACATAGTCATTGGCCCCCGACTCCAGGCCTAAGATCGTATCGGCGTCGGACCCCTGGCCCGTCAGCATGATGATCGGGCCCTTGAAGCCGCCGCGTCGCAGGAGCTTGCAGGCTTCGCGACCGTCGAGGTCGGGCAAGCCCACGTCCAGGAGGACCAGATCCACATGGCCGTTGCGGGCAAGCTTCAGTCCATCCTGCGCCGTCGAGGCAAGCTCGGTCTCAAATTCCTCGTGCAGCGACAGCTGCTCGCTCAAGGACTCGCGCAACTCATCGTCGTCGTCGATGATGAGGATCTTGCGCGCGTTGCTCATGGGGCGGTCCTTCCAGGTGGTTGTTGCCCAAGTAAAGACTGTCCAAGTGTTGGGCACCGGTCGCCAGGTGGACAGTTTCTCGGTACACGTTCTTAAGGGGGGTGCAGCGAAGCTACAAGTATATCGATCCTCTCGTGAAATGGCGAATACTGGCACACACGGATTGAAACCGCCAAAGCCCATCATTGTACGCCGCGCGCCCGGCCGTCCCTCGGAAGCCCGTGTGCAATTGGCCCATGGCGTCCGGCGGGCCGCAATTGGCCGCGGCGGCGTTAAAGCACTCAAGCGCGAGGGAGATGGGGGGACGCCCATAGGGACCCTGCCCGTCCGAGGGATCCTCTACCGGGCAGACAGGCTGTCACGCCCTCGAAGCAAGCTGCGGGTCCGGGCAATTGGTCTGCGCGATGGCTGGTGCGACGATCCGCGGGACCGAAACTACAACCGGCCTGTCCGCCTTCCCTACAGACAGAGTACCGAGTCCATGAAGCGGGACGATGCGCTCTACGATGTGGTGCTGGTGCTCGGGTACAACGACCGGCCCCGGGTGCGTGGACGCGGGAGCGCGATCTTCAGCCACCTCGCCCGTCCCGCCTACACGCCGACGGAGGGCTGCATTGCGTTTTCGCACAAAGACATGCAGGCGGTGCTTCGCGCGTTGCGAACGGGCAGCCGTTTCGTCGTCATGCCTTAGGAGCCTGGCGTTTACTCCAGGAGAATGCGCGCGCCAAAGATTGCCGTGCCGATGCGCACATAGGTTGCCCCAAAGGCGATTGCCGTCTCGAAATCGCCACTCATGCCCATGCTACGTTCCGGGAGTCCCAGCTCATCCGCTAACTTGGCCAGCAATGCGAAATGCATGGCCGGCTCCTCTTCCAACGGCGGTATGCACATCAGTCCCACGACCGGCAGATTGAAGGTTTCGCGGCATAGCGTGACGAACGCGGCCACGTCCTCAGGCGCGACGCCGGCCTTTTGCGGCTCCTCTCCCGTATTCACTTGGACGAAGCACCGTGGGCGCTTGCCCGTTCGCTCCATCTCTTCGGCAAGCACCCGGGCGAGTTTCGGCCGGTCCACGGTTTGGATGACATCGAAGAGCGCGATCGCGTCCTTAACCTTGTTAGTCTGAAGCGGCCCGATCAAATGGAGCTCCAGGCCCGGGTGCAGCTCCTTCAGAGCGGGCCATTTCGCCAGCGCTTCTTGCACCCGGTTCTCGCCGAACACGCGCTGCCCCGCCTCAATCGCGTCCTCGGCTGCCGCAGCCGGCATTGTCTTGCTGACGGCGACGAGTTCCACCGTGCCGGGCGGTCGTCCCGCGCTCTCGCAGGCGAGACGAATCTCCTCCCGAACCAAGTTCAGGCGGCCGGGAATCTCGGCGGCGGAGTGGCTTTCTGCTGTCATGCGGGGTACCCAGGACCGATCATGAGCGGCGGAATCGCCTATGTCTAGCGATGGCGTTGGTCATAGCAATGCGCAACATCAGCGTGCGCTTGACCCGCTTGGCGATTTGGTTTCGATTGCCGCGCAATCGATAAAGGAATGGGGTGACGATGGCCGCGGACCGCTACGACGCGCCGGCACGCGAAAAGCATTGGCAGAAGGCCTGGGACGACAAGGGTTTGTTCGAGGCGCACGAGGACGACGCGCGCCCGAAATACTATGTGCTTGAAATGTTTCCGTACCCGTCGGGCCGGATTCATATGGGGCATGTGCGCAACTACACGATGGGCGATGTCGTTGCGCGCTTCATGCGGGCCCGGGGATACAACGTCTTGCATCCCATGGGCTGGGACGCTTTCGGCCTGCCGGCCGAGAATGCCGCCATCGAGCGCGGCGTTCATCCGGGAAAGTGGACCTACGACAATATCGCGACCATGCGCGGCCAACTGAAGAGCATGGGCCTCTCGCTCGACTGGTCTCGCGAGATCGCAACCTGCGACCTCGACTACTATCACCAACAGCAGAAGCTCTTTCTCGATATGCTTGCCGCAGGGCTTGTTGATCGCAAGACGCGGAAAGTGAATTGGGACCCGGTCGACAACACTGTGCTCGCCAATGAGCAGGTCATCGATGGCCGGGGCTGGCGCTCTGGCGCACTTGTGGAGCAGCGCGAGCAGCCCGAATGGGTCTTCAAGATCACGGACTATGCGCAGGATCTGTTGGATGCGCTCGACACGCTGGAGCGTTGGCCCGAGAAGGTGCGCCTGATGCAGGCGAACTGGATCGGACGCTCAGAAGGCCTGCTGCTGAAATTTGAAAACAGTACGGCGACGGCGCCAGCCGGTTTCGACATGGTCGAGGTTTTCACGACACGGCCCGACACGCTGTTCGGCGCATCTTTCCTGGCTATCGCGCCGGACCATCCGCTTGCGCAGGCGATCGCCTCATCAAATGCCGATGCACGCGCCTTCGTCGAGGAATGCCAAAGGCACGGCACGAGCGCGGCTGAAATCGAGACGCTGGAGAAGAAGGGCTTCGATACCGGCGTCCGTGTCGTCCATCCCGTCATCGCGGGCGCGGAGCTGCCAGTCTATATCGCCAACTTTATTCTGATGGAGTACGGCACGGGCGCGGTCTTCGGTTGCCCAGCCCACGACCAGCGCGACTTGGAATTCGCCCGTGCTTATGGGCTTCCCGTCCTTCCCGTTGTGTTGCCGTCCGGCGCTGATCCCGAGACGTTCGAGATTGGCGATGAGGCCTTCACGGGCGATGGAACGCTCTTCAACTCTGGCTTCCTCGATGGGCTCGCTGTCGCGGACGCCAAGAGCGCCATGGCGGACCGGCTCGAGGCGCAAGAAGTTGGCGGTGAGCCACAAGGCGTGCGCAAGACACAGTTCCGCCTACGGGACTGGGGTATCTCCCGCCAGCGCTATTGGGGCTGTCCCATCCCCATGATCCATTGTGAATCTTGCGGGCTGGTACCCGTTCCCGATGAGGACCTTCCGGTGGAACTGCCGGAGGATGTCACCTTCGACGTACCAGGCAATCCGCTCGACAGGCATCTGACCTGGAAGAAGGTGGCCTGTCCCAAATGCGGCGGCCCAGCGACTCGCGAAACCGATACGATGGATACGTTCGTCGATTCGTCCTGGTACTTCGCACGCTTCTGCTCGCCGCGGGCCAACGTGCCGACCGATCCGAAGGCCGTGGGCTATTGGTTGCCGGTGGACCAGTATATCGGCGGTGTGGAGCACGCAATCTTGCATCTGCTCTACGCGCGCTTCTTCACGCGCGCCATGCACAAAACAGGACACGTAGCGCTCGACGAGCCGTTCCAAGGGCTGTTCACCCAAGGCATGGTCACGCATGAGACGTACAAAGACGAAGCGGGAAAGTGGCTCTTCCCGGAGGAAGTCACAACCAAGGACGGAAAGTCCGTACACGTCTCAACAGACGCACCCGTGACGATTGGTCCGGTGGAATCCATGTCGAAGTCAAAGAAGAACGTCGTGGATCCGGACAGCATCATCGGAACCTACGGAGCCGATACCGCGCGGTGGTTTATGTTGTCCGACACGCCGCCGGAACGGGATATCGAGTGGACCACGGGCGGCGTTGACGGGGCGCATCGCTTCCTACAGCGCGTGTGGCGCCTCACTGGAGAGGTGGCGCAGAAGGGCGCGCCGGCGGGAACACCGTGTCCTGCGGACATCGACGCAGAGGCGCTCGATCTGCGCCGGGCGACACACAAAACCATCGCCGCCGTCACGAGCGCCGTCGAAAGGCTGCGATTCAATTCGGCGGTCGCGCAGATCTACGAGCTCGCGAACGCCGTGTCGTCTGGACTGCAGGCGAAATCCCCGTCGGAGGGACTGTCGTTTGCGCTCCGTGAGGCCGCTGAGGTCCTGGTGCTGCTGGCAGCGCCGATGGTCCCTCATTTGGCCGAAGAGTGTTGGAAAATACTTGGAAATCAAGGGCTTGTCGCGGAACAGCCCTGGCCGGAGGCTGAGTCTGCCCTCCTGACCGAAGATTCGGTCACAATTGCCGTCCAAGTGAATGGCAAGAGGCGAGGCGAATTGACGATTGCACGAGACGCCGCGAAGGAAGATATTGAAGCTGCGGCGCTTGCGCTGGATGCAGTCGCGCGCGCCATTGAGGGACGGGAAATTCGGAAGATCGTGGTCGTACCACAGAGGATCGTCAATGTGGTCGCGTAGTCGCGCATTTGCTGCTCTTACGGTTGCCGCCCTTGCCGGGCTGCTCCTGGCGGGGTGCGGCTTCCAGCCGCTTTACGGCACCAACACAACGACCTCCAGCGGGGCCCGCCTGACGGAGGCGATGGCTGCTGTCGACGTCCAGCCGATCCCTGGCCGGGTCGGGCAAAAAGTCCGGAACGAACTGATCTTCGCCAATACCGGTGGCGGACAGGCGGCGTCACCCAGGTACAAGCTCACGATCGCTCTGAAAGAGCGCGATATTCAGCAGCTCGTTCAAGTTACGGGTGATGCCCAAGGCCAGGTCTACCAGCTTCAGGCGACCTACAAGCTCACTGATATCGCGAGCGGGAGGGTCATCCATGAGGGCAAGGCCATATCGCGGGCGCCCTACACGCGCTTCCAGGAAGTCTTCGCGAATGTCCGGGCCCGTTACGATGCAGAGGATCGGGCCGCCAAGACGGTGTCGGACAGCATCAAGAGCCAGCTTGCGTCCTACCTTGCAACCACGTAGCTGGGCTCCGCGATCAATAGTCCTTTCGTGACGACTTGCGGGAACTAGAGCCTGTCAGGGCAGGCCCATTCCCAAATCGGCTGATTCTCATGGTCGCCTACAAAGCCGCCTCTGTTTCAAGGTTTCTTCGCGCACCAGATCCCGCGTGTCGGGCCATGCTTGTCTACGGTCCTGACGCTGGACTTGTCTCCGAGCGTGTGGCGGCCCTCGTCGACGCCTTGTCAAAGAACCTCGGACCGGACACGGAGCTGGTTCGGCTGGACGACCGGGACTTCGCCGAGGATCCGGGTCGGCTTGGGGTCGAGTGCCAGACGCAATCGATGTTCGCGTCGGGCAAGGTTGTGCGCGCGAAAGCAGGCGCCCGGTTGGATGCCGCCGCAGTCAAGGCTTTGTTCGATGAACCCGTGGCCAACCCCCTCATCGTGGAGGCCGGCAATCTCCGACCCGATTCGGGGCTCCGGAAATTCTTCGAGAAACATGACGAGGCGGCGGCTCTGCCCTGTTACGCCGACGAGCGTGGACTCTCGGAACTGATCGAGTCGGAGCTCGCCAAGAGCGACCTTTCGATTGACCGCGAGACGAAGGCCTATTTGATGGGACGTCTGGGGGCCGATCAGGCGCTTTCACGTGGTGAGGTCGCCAAGCTCGCCATCTATGCGCAGGGCTCGGGCAAAGTCACCCATGACGACGTTGCTGCGATCGTTGGCGATGCCTCCGAAATCGCGCTCGACAATTTCGTCTATGCGGTGAGTGGCGGCGATGCGGCTGTGGCGTTGCGCGAACTCAACCGACTCGCCGCTTCAGGGACGGACCGCACCGTGGCGCTGGGGGCGCTGTCCCGGCACTTTACCAAGCTCTACCTGGTAGCCACCCACCCGGGCACGCTTGAGGACGGCGCCAAGCGGCTGCGGCCGCCGCTTCACTACAAGCGCCGCGACATGTTCCTGAACCACTGCCGTAAATGGGGCGCCCGGCGTCTGGCAAGTGCCCTGCCCTTGATTCAAGAGGCCGTGCGCAGAACGCGCCGGACACCAGATCTCGGTACAGCGTTCGGCGAACGGCTTCTCCTGGCTCTCGCGTCGAAGGTTTGACGCCGCGTTCGACCGTTCTTATGCATAGGCCCAATCAAGCTGAGAGGGATATGACATGGAGCATCAGCGTGCCACGCTAGACCCCGCTACATTCGAGCGCCGTAACAAGCTGTTCATGCTGTTGCAAGCGCGGGCCTTCCGCCGTGGGAAAGTGGTTCTCGCGTCGGGCAAGGAGAGCACTTACTACTTCGATATGAAGCCGGCCATGCTCGATCCGGACGGCGCGGACCTTATGGCGGAGCTGATCCTGCAGGAGCTTCAGGGGATCGACGCGGACGCCGTTGGCGGTCTTGAGATGGGCGCGGTGCCCTTGATCGCGCCCGTCGCCATGAAGTCTCCCGCCTATGGGCGCTACCTGCCCGGCTTCTTTGTTCGAAAAGCCGTTAAGGATCACGGAACCAAAAAGCGCGTCGACGGGAACGACATCGACGGCAAGACCGTGGTGATTCTCGAGGACGTGACGACAACCGGCGGCTCCGCCATGGACGCGGTCAAGGCCGTTGAAGACGCGGGAGCCAAAGTGTCCTTGGTCATCTCGATACTCGATCGTGGCGAGGGTGCCGCCGAACTCTATGCTGACGCGGGCGTCCCGTTCAAATCGCTCTTCAAGGCCGCGGAGTTTCTCGGAGCCGATTCGCTATAACGTCCGTATACGTCCTATATTTAGTTAGCGGCCGGGTGCGCGCATGAGCCGTTCGCGCAAGTCTTCAAGCTGATCAAAGTTCGTATAGCGAATGCGAAGCTCGCCGCGCTCGCCACGCCCGGCCTTGATCTCGACTTTCAGGCCTAGCACTTCGTGCAACTCCGATTCGGCAGCGCGGGTGTTGGCGTCCTTCCTGGCCTTTTGCTTGGGTTTGCCCTTCGACTTCTGTTCCTGAGCAAGAGCCTCGACCTGGCGCACCGTTAGCCCCTCCTTAACGATGCGCTGAGCGAGCTTCGCGGCGTCGTCCCTACCGATCAAGGCACGGGCGTGGCCGGCGCTAAGGTCGCCATTGCGGACCAGCTCCCGCACAGCTTTAGGCAGCTTGAGAAGGCGTAGCGTGTTGGCCAAGTGGCTGCGGCTCTTGCCGATGACTTTGGCCAGGTCCTCTTGCGTGTAGTCATGGCCGTCCATCAAGGCCTTGTAGCCCTCACCCTCTTCGATGGCGTTGAGATCCTCGCGCTGAACGTTCTCGATAATGGCAATCTCGATCGCTTCCTGATCCGTCAGTGTACGGATGATTACAGGCACTTCGTGGAGATTGGCCCGTTGGGCCGCACGCCAGCGGCGTTCTCCGGCGACGATCTCGTACTTGTTCGCCCCCTTGGGCCGGACCACCAACGGCTGGACGAGGCCCCGCTCCCGAATGGACGCCGCCAGCTCCTCGAGCTGTTCACTCGCGAAGTCGCGCCGTGGATTGAAGGAGCTCGCCTTGAGCGCCGACAGGGCGACGGTTCGCTGATCGTCCGTCGGAATAGGCCCTCCCACCGGGTCGTCGCCGATCAGGGACGCAAGGCTTCGGCCCAATCGCTTCTTCTGTGCGCTCACTGCCATATCTCAAGTCTCCCGTTCCAGGCGGTGCGGCTCCGCCCTCGCATCATGCCGCCTTGATCCGCCGTTCGCGCTCGATGACCTCCGAGGCGAGCTGGATATAGGCTTGGCTTCCAGAACATTTGTAATCGTAAAGAAGGACCGGCTTGCCGTGGGATGGCGACTCAGCCACGCGCACGTTCCGCGGAATGACGGTCGTGTAGACTTTGTCGCCGAGCACGTCCCGAACGTCCTGGACCACCTG
>JASJEH010000002.1 GCA_030064755.1 Methyloceanibacter sp.
AATTCCAATACTGATGATGATGAGCGCTTTGGCTTAAATGACGAAACCGAAAACACCAATATTCAAGACGAGTACCTGAGGTACGATCATATCGAAGAGGATGAAAATGAAGAGGACTATAGCGAATATTCCGATGGGGACGATATTGATGACCAGAACCCGGAATTTGAACACAATTCACTTGATGAAAGCGAGACTGACTATAGCGAAGATGATATTAGCGAAGATGACATAGTGAATGATATAGCTGTGACGTATCAAGGGATACACTATCCATCTTATGGGTACTCGATTGCGATTGAGCCGCGTGAATCGCTTGGATTGACTTTTAAGTCTGTGGAGCAGCTCCGAAGATTGGTTGAATGGCTCAATAAAATACGTGGAATCGATCTATACATAGAGACGAGCACAGAAAGTGCTGCAAATATGTTGAATGACTACTTTGGCGAACGCCTAGAAAATGAGGCTAGATTAAACAGAGCTCACGTAAACTGGTCAGAGCGATATGGTCTGCAACATTGTTCTCCCGTCCGCAATGATACTAAAGAATATAGATATGATATAGACTACAAATGTCTTTACAATAGAGGCCAACTAGACGGTCTGAGTGTCGATTTGGCGCGGGCCGAAGTCAAAGGTATCAGAGTTGCAACAGACTCCGATGGCCAACGCTTCTACGAATTGATTCCAAACGAAAAGAATAGCGAAATTGCGAGGGCAATTGACGATTATGCGAGCGAACCGTCCGTGAAGAATCAGCACGACTCCGACAACTACCTAACCAATGACGACGACAAGAAAGAAGAGAGTATAGACATTTCCTCGGACGATAGCCGGTCTTTCCTTATGAATGTTACTGAAGATGATGACTTAGCATCAAGTCATAGCGTACCCCTCACTGAAGAGGATCGGCGCAAAGGTGTCCTGGATTATATTAATCGCAATGACCCGCTTAAGCTTGTGTCTGCGGCTGAGTTGAGCAGATTGCTTAAGGTTCAAAATCAGTACGGAGGATTGTTGTTCGTAAAAATGGTCAGAAACGAAGAGAAGGGAGATGTAATAGTACCCAATATTCGAATAGCTTGGGACTCTCATGGCCGCCCCATACTTCGCAATGCATCTAACAAGAATGATCCAATAATAGAAGATGTAAGTGATGAGGATCAGATGGGCGATACAGATAGCAACGACGACTCGTTCTTTGATATTAGGCAGAATCTAATTCGTCAGCTTCAACAGAACCAGGGTGAAGATGGGGTCAACGAAGATCGCTCGGAATCGGTGACGCCCTCGTTAACAGAGGAATCAGAACCGGAGGACTAGTCGTGTTCTAGGACGAGGGTTTGTGCCGTTGCCTTTAGAAGCGGTGTTCTGACGCTCGTCCTATTCATGGCTGCTCGCTGAGTCCCATGTCAGCGGGATCGGCGGTCGGACGACCCTGGCATTTGCCGACACGTCAGTTCAGCTTGGCTCCACGTTCGCGGCCGAGAACGGGTCGTATCTTGGGATGGGTGGTCAATCAGACTTATGGCTTGGCGGCATCACACAGATTGCCGCCGGCCAGTTCACAGTACGCCAGGCGCTGGGCGGTGGCTTCGCGCTGGTCGGGCGCGCCGAACTCGGCTCCGCGACCGCCGGCAATGATGGTGATCTGATGAAGGCGGAAGGACCGGCACTGTATAGCGGGTTCGAGGCTGGCTTCGAGAAAAACCGCACACTGAGCGGTTATGACCGGTTGGGCATCTGGTTCAGTCAGCCGATGCGCGTTGAACAATCGGACGTTACCTTGCGACTAGCCAGGGGCCGCAAGAAGGACGGCACCATCATATACGAGACCTATAAGCGCAGCCTGGCGCCGGACAGCCGCCAAGTCGATGTTGGCCTGAGCTACAGCTATGCCACACCGGACGCCGCGCACCTTGCGCAGGTCGGCCTGGTCCAGAGCTTCAACTCAGGCCTCGTTGCTGGCGAACTTGATACCAGCGTCGCCGCCTCCTACCGGCTGCGGTTCTGACACACAAACACGCGTTTGATTGCTGAGCGGCCGGTTGACGCAGTTCCACTGTAGGACGTCGCTCTTACGCCTATGCAGCGACCGGCGGATAGAGTTCATCGAGCGGGGTTGACTTGCCCGAACTCTGAACAATCCGGCAATGATAGCGTTTCAGGGCGCGTGCATGGGGCACGCCGCACGAATGGGCGATGACACCAACATCGTAGCGCACGCGCTCGATGTAGTTCTTCACACGCACTGCCTTATCCTTGGGGTCTAGCCCCTTCTGCAAGCGCGGGTCATGTGTGGTGATGCCCGTCGGACAGGTGTTCTTGTTGCATTTGAGCGCCTGAATGCAGCCCAGCGAGAACATGAAGCCACGCGCCGAAACGACAACATCAGCGCCCGCGCAATAAGCCCAGGCGACTTCCGCCGGCGTAATGAGTTTGCCGGACGCGATCAGCTTGATGCGGTCGCGCATTCCGTTGCGGGTCAGAATGTCGGCAACCATGGGAAGCGACTCCTTCACAGGCAGGCCCACATTGTCCATTAGCGGCATGGGCGCAGCACCCGTCCCGCCGTCGCCGGAATCGATTGTGATGAAGTCCGGCGCCGCTTCAACGCCGCGTTTTGCGAATTCCTCGCACAGGCTGTTTAGCCAGCCATAGGCGCCGACAACAGTCTTGAAGCCGACGGGTTTTCGAGTCGTTTCACGAATGCGTTCGATCATGTCCGCGAGTTGTGAAACATTGCGGATATCGGTGTGACCGTTGGGCGAGAGCGAGGCTTGCTGAACTGGTATGCCGCGAATCTCAGCGATCTCGGGTGTTACCTTTACGGCTGGCAAGATTCCGCCTTTGCCGGGCTTTGCGCCCTGGCTCATCTTGAGCTCAAACATTTTGACTTCAGGCCTGTCAGCGATCTTGCGTAGTCTATCCAGGTCCAACTGGCCGTCGAGATCCCGCACACCATACTTGGCGGTCCCGATCTGGAAAACGATGTCGCAACCTCCTTCGAGATGGTGCGGCGACAGTCCGCCCTCGCCGGTATTGAGCCAGCAATCCGCGAGCCTCGCGCCGTTCGATAGGGCACGCACGGCAGGCTGAGAGAGAGCGCCGTAGCTCATCCCTGAGATGTTGATGATCGATCGCGACTCGTAAGGGTTATCGCAATATTCCCCAATCGTAATCGGCGGCGTTGGAACCGAGTCTTCGCTGAGTGTCGGAAACGGACAATTTACGAAAATCACCGTCCCCACCGGCGTCAGGTTCTTCGTGGAGCCAAAGGCCACCGTGTTGTCATGCCCGGCCGCCGAGGCCGCAACCCACTCCCGCTCCGCGCGGTTGAACGGCATCTCCTCGCGGTCCATCGCGAAGAAGTACTGGCGAAAGAACTCGCCGAGCTTCGAGAACAGGTAGCGAAAGTGTCCAAGCACCGGAAAGTTGCGCCGTACGGCATCGTGCTTCTGGGTGATGTCGATCACGAACACCACGGCCACGGCCAAAACACCCAAGCCAATCACGAAGATGAAGAGCGTCGAGAGGAAGCCCAACCCGTCCATTGTAAAACGCGTCACTTGATCGAAATCCGACATCGGTTCTGCTCCATATGCCCAAGACGGAACCGGCAGAATTTGCTGCCCGACTAGAGCGTGTCCCGAATGACCTCTGGAGGTCATCACACATGACATCACTTTCGGTTGACGCTCGGTGAGACTTGCAAGGTCGGCACGAACCGCGTAGCAGGCCCCGCATGGAAGCAGTCTTCGACCACGGCCGTCCTCCTCCCTGCCCTGCCCCGTTTAACCTGGCGGCATACGTCCTATCGCGGGCGTCCGAGCTGGGGGACAAGATAGCACTTTCTGTCGTCTCACAGAGAGTCGAGGAGGCCTGGAGCTATGGGGCGCTGGAAGCCGCGGTACGCGGCGCAGCGACGGGACTGCTAGAACACGGTCTGCAAGCTGGCGATCGCCTGCTTATGCGCCTCGGCAATAGCGTCGAGTTTCCGATCTGTTATCTCGCGGCTCTTGCCGCCGATATCATTCCAGTCCCCGCTTCTTCGCTCCTAACCGAAAACGAGGTTTCGCAAATCTGTGCGGACGTCGCGCCGTCGCTGATCGTCGCTGAGCGTGGGATCTCGGTTCCCGCCGATGCGCCGTGCCCAATTCTGAGCGCCGAAGCCTTCAAAGCGCTCTACGAATTGCCGCCTGCCCGCTATGCGATGGGCGATCCGGACCGACCCGGCTACATCATTTACACGTCCGGCACGTCCGGTAGTCCACGCGCGGTTACCCACGCGCATCGGGCCATTTGGGCGCGCCGCATGATGTGGGATGGCTGGTATGGCCTCAACGAGGACGACCGGCTGATGCATGCCGGGTCGTTCAACTGGACCTACACGCTTGGGACTGGATTACTGGATCCCTGGTCGCGCGGCGCCACGGCGCTGATCCCGGCAAAGGGCATCACGCCCGACCAGTTGGGCGCGCTCATCGCGGCGCACGAGACGACACTGTTCGCCGCCGCGCCCGGCGTGTATCGGCAACTGCTCAGGACGCCGCTTTGCAAAGCGCCTTCGTTGCGCCACGGGCTGTCCGCGGGCGAAAAGCTGCCTGAAGCAACACGAGCGGCTTGGGAAGAAGCAACTGGAACACCAGTATTTGAGGCGTTCGGCATGTCCGAATGCTCCACGTTCGTGTCCGGCAGTCCCGACAGGCCGGCCCCTCAGGGGACTTTGGGGTTTCCGCAGGAAGGACGGCGTGTGGCGGTTCTGGGCGAGGACGGCTGCGTGCCCCTCGGCGAACCCGGCGTACTGAGCATCTCACGGCGCGACCCCGGCTTGATGCTGTTCTATTGGGGCGCCGAGGCCGAGACCGCCGCGCGCTTCAATGGAGAGTGGTTTCTCACTGGCGATCTCGTCAGCATGGCGGCGGACGGTGCGCTCACCTATCTCGGGCGCGCCGACGACATGATGAATGCGGGCGGCATTCGCGTGTCGCCGCTCGAAGTCGAAAACGTTCTCAATGCCCATCCGAACGTAGCGGAATGCGCCGCAGTAGAAGTCTCGGTCAAGGCGGACACCACCGTGATCGCGGCGTTCTACGTGCCAATCGGCCAAGTCGAGCAGTCTGACCTCGAGCAACACGCCGCGGAAAAGCTCGCGCGCTACAAATGCCCGCGCATCTATGCGGAGGTCGAAGCCTTGCCGAAGGGGGCGAATGGCAAGCTGCTGAGGCGGCACCTACGCACGGCATTTGAGCGGTCGCAGGAGCTGGGCAAAGACAGCTGAAATCTAGCGTCGCCGGAACATTCCGCCGAACCCGCGCGGTCCAGAGGCGCGCCGGACGTTTCTTGTCTTCCGCTGCGGCTTGACCCGGACAACCCGCTTCTTGGGCTGCGCGGCACGCTGCCTAGCAAACTTGCGCCTTTGGGCCTTTGCCTTCTCAGCGACGGCGTTCGACTTTGCCGAGTCATTCGTCCGGACGATAAAATCGTCGCCCTCGGGCAGAACGGACGAGTGTTTGCCCACATCGGCGACAATGTAGGAGGCACCTGGTGCCAGGCCAGCGGCGATTTCGTCCTGCATATCCCGCGGAATCGTGATGCGGTCCAGAACCGTCTTGGAGTCTTCGCCCTCAAGGCTCATGCCGACCCAGCCCGGCTCACTCCCATCACTTGGATGCACATAGGTGAACAGATGCGTCCCAAGCGGCTTCTTGGGATCACGTAGCTGGACAGGGACATGACGAACGCGGCTGAACCCTTTGCGCAGAAAAAGATAAGCGTCAGGCAGTGGTCCCTTGCCCGCAGCCTCGTAAATCTTCGCAGCAATCCGCTCGTTGAAAACCCCGCGGCGGCGCAAGCCGTGATCTTTTTCGAAGGCAAGGATCGCTTTCCTGGTGCCAGAGCCAAGGTAGCCGACGAATTTGTCTTGAGGTTTCAGGTACCCCATGGCCGCCAGCGCTTCTTGTGTGCCGATCGCTATGTCCCGCTCTTCACGGCGGGTTACGAGAATGTGCCACGGCTTCTCGTTCTGCGGCTTGGCGCCGGATGGCTTGGTATCGGATGAGTCTGCATCTGCGCGTTTGGCGCGAGGACTTAGAGCAGCCGCAAGTGCGCCTTGCCGAAGGCCTGCGCTGACGCGTGCCGTTGCACCGCCATCGCTTGCAGCGTCATTTGAAGCCGGCATCACCAGCGCAGCGCTCTCAATGCGCTCCGGCTTGACCATCGCCCCGGTCAGCATCGCGACCTTGCCGCCGATCTCGGTCATTCGGAATAGCCTTGGTGCGAAGTCGTTTGGCATCCGTACACAGCCATGGGAGGCTGGATAATTCGGAACGACACCGGCGTGTATTGCGGTGCCGGATCGCGTGAGCCGCTGCATCCAAGGCATCGGGGCATTGTCGTAAAGGTTCGAGTAATGCTCTGGCTTCTTCTGCAAGATGCCGAAGACGCCCGTTAGCGTCTGGTAACCGCGTTTGCCGCTCGATACGCGTGTCGTTTCGACCCGCTCAAGGCCTCGATAGACATCGAGCTGCTGGTCCTTCAACGAAATGATGACTGTAAGCGGTTCCGCGATGCGCCTACCTTGTATCTTGGTAGATGTAATCTCCACTGGCTCAAGCGGCTCGACCGGCCCAATGTTGGGGCTTGCCTCCAAGTTCTCGCGCGCGACCATTTCGCTCAATGGTTCTGCTACCAGCTTGGATTTGAGCATCATCTCTTTGAAAGATGGGCTTCTCAACGCGACAGGGATGACCTTTGCGGCCACAAGCGGCTCGGCGTCCGGCAATTCGATTGCGGCTAGCCTTGGGTCGACCCGCCCAGCCGCATCGGCATCCTTAGAAATCGCGATTGGCCGCATCACCGATACCGCATTCACTTCGTCGTGCGGGCTGGCCTCGGAGCCTGAGGCAGGGGCGGTATCATCCCCTCCAACATTCATCGCCTCCGCCACTCCGGCAGGACCGGTGTCGATTAGCTCGGCCGGCGGGGCAATCTCGGCGGCGCTCAGCTGAAGCGCAGGCATAAAGAGGACGGCTAAGGCGCAGAGGTGGGGGACCCTCATGATCTTCCTCGCGGCGGTCAAACGGTATGTGACACTAACTCGTTTTCCGCGAAACTGGTTACAACAAGGTGACGTAGAATAAGTTTTCTAAGTCCACCTACTTCGTGAGTTTAACGTCGACACGGCTTGATGGTACCAGCCGTTGGACGCAATCCTCCTTAGTTCTCTTGCCTTGCTGGCATTCGAATACGCCGTTGATCAGAAAACTTCCTATTTCATCGCACGCCATCTTCTTCAATTCGAACATGCGCAGTGTTCGCTTCTTTGCATCGAGTGGCGCCGCGCTCATAGCAAACCGGCGCTCGAATACATTGTCGGAGTTGAAGACGACTAGATCGATATCCAGCTTCGCGTAGTCGGCGGAGCCCTGATTATCGAATACGAAATAGGCCTGACAGCCGTCTGCGTCGCTGCTCAACTTGTTGAGTTCGATCCCGACGTCGTTTTTCTCCACCTTGGCCGACGTCTCTTCGGCAGCTAACACGCACGCGGCTACCGCTAGAGCGACGAGCGCTGAGCGAACCACACGTACTTTGAAATTTACTCCTCGCATCGGCCCCCCTTCGACGCTCGTTGCCTGCTCTAAACATGCGCAGGGTGTAATCAACCGTGTTCGTTTGCAAGGTAATCCTCGACATAAACCGCCAACAATCGACTTTGGTTGCAAAAAAGGGTTTGCTGTTCCCTACAGAACAATCACGATTGCCAATCAAGACTAAGCGATCGAGCGGCCCCGACCTGCATGAGCCGATCTGCTCCATTCATGGGCCGTTCGATAGGCGAAGGCTATGCAGCGGCAAGGAGGCACTCATGGTCGATAAGCATGACTTCACTCCTGAGGAATGGACCACGATCTTGATGAGCCCAACGATTGCTGGCATGGCGATCACGGCAGCTGATCCCAGTGGGCTTTGGGGAATGCTCAAGGAGTCATTTGCCAGCGGCGCCGCCCTCGTCGAGGCCAAGATCGACCCGAACGCCAATCCCTTGGTCAAAGCCGTCGTGGCTGATTTCGAGACTGCGGATGGACGCGGCGAAATCAAGGAGGCGCTGAAGACACGCTTTGCTGGTGCAAAGCCGGATACTGTTGTACCGGAGGCTCTTGCTGTCCTTGCAGAGGTCGCCCGCATTCTCGACGCGAAGGCGCCCGATGATGCCGCCGGCTTCAAGTCTTGGCTTGAAGCGATCAGCTTGAAGGTGGCCGAAGCCTCCAAGGAGGGCGGCTTTCTCGGCTTCGGGGGCGTCCAAGTGAGTGACGCCGAGAAGGCGACGCTGGCCGAAATCCAAAAGACCCTGAGCGCCTGAGCCGCGTACGAGCGCGCTGTCGAACGACGGAAGACTAATGACTTGATTTAGGCGGACGATGCGATCTCAGTGGGTAAGCGCTCGTCAGCTGGTAGAGAGGGATTGGCGAAGAATGTCTCGGCCCATCTCACCCTCTCAGGATTACCTCGCAACGCTTGGGGCAAGAAAATTGTGCCCTTGCCAACTTGGTATGCCAGAAAGGCATGGGTCCGAAACTCAAGCTCCTCACCCTCGAACCCCATTTCGGCAAACAACGAACGGCAGAAGACATGCCGCCTGGCATCAACCTTGCGGAGCAGTTCGGCCACAGAGGGCTCTTGTGCCGCCCAGCTCCTAAACGCAATGTCGTAACGGTCCAAGCGTTCCCGCACGATGAGCCGCATCATCTCCAGGATCCGCTCTTGCGGCGTCGCCTTCAGGGCACCGATCTCCTTGATAACGCGGTCCGTGTAGTTCCGAGACCAATAGTCGAGGAGCTTCTGGACGAAATCGTCGCGGGATTTGAAGTGGTGATAGAAGCTGCCTTTCGTCACACCAAGATCCGCCGCAAGCTTGTCCACCCGCAGCTTCGCCTGACCCTCTTCAGCCAGAACGTTCAGGGCAGCAGACAGCCATGCTTCGCGGTGAAACCTCGATCCAGATTCAATCCGTCTTTTTAACACGCTTGTCTCCCACTTTAGGTATCACCAGAAGTATCACCAGCGACCCTTAGAGCATGAGTACCATAATCTGGAGTACTGTGACAAAGTTTAAGCTTCAAAAAAGCCCAAAAAACACTCTCTGATGGAAGCAAGCGTGCGCGCAAACCTTAGCGTCTGCTTGAAACGGTCTTTTTTTTATCCTAGTAGGTACTGGAGGGACAAATCGCGCGAGCTGTCAGTCCCCGCCACCACTCAGCTTGCACCCTCTTCGGGCGAATCACCCCCCTTTGCATGCCAAAACTTCCGAATTGGGAAGCTGCTAGAGACCAGTACGAGGGCGGCTGCAGGGTCTTCACTGTCGTCGATCAGAGGACCTATGACACGACGAACAATCAGTTCGTTACGGACAGCCTGGCGCCCAACTAGGCTCCCAACCGCACTTTTTGGTATGGTGGAATTCAACGAACCATAAGGGGCACCCGCTCAAGAGTGCTCAAAGGAAACCGGGAGGTACTCCATGAAACCGTCGTTGCGGCTTGCCAGCTTATTCTTGATTGGTGGCTTTGCTCTCAGCTGGGCGCTTTTTGCACCAGAAGCGCCGCTCCACCGTGCTGGACAAGAGCTGCTGGGCCTCGCGGCGCCTAAGCCTGCAGTCGCGGAAGAGAAAGAAGTGTCCGTCTCTCCGACAAAGGTGAGTCAGCGGCCGCGGGACACGTACTTCCCGAACACTGAGGACCTAAAACCCGACGAGATGCGCGTGATCGCGTGCGGCACCGGCATGCCGACGACGCGGGCGGCGCAGGCCGCAGCCTGTTTCCTTGTGGAACTTGGGAACGGAGACAAATTCCTTTTCGATATTGGATCGGGTTCGGCAGAGCGGATTTCCTCCCTTCAGATTCCCTACAATTACCTCGACAAGGTCTTTATTGGCCATCTTCACACGGATCACTTTGGTGCGCTCCACGATCTCTTCATTGGCGGCGCGTTGATGGGACGGAACGTGCCGCTGCGCGTTTGGGGACCGAGCGGCCCTTCCACGGAACTCGGGACCGCGCATGCTCTGGACGGCATGATGCAGATGCTGACGTGGGATCTCGCGGGTCGTGCGGGCATGATCGACTTCCGAGGCTATGAGCTCGAGGTCAACGAGTTCGACTACAAGGGCGAGAACGCCGTGATCTACGACGAGAACGGAGTCACAGTCCGATCGTTCCCTGCCATCCACTCGATCGATGGGCCGGTGAGCTTCGTTCTCGAATGGAACGGCCTGAAATTCGCGTTCTCAAGCGACACCTATCCGAACAAGTGGTTCGTCGAGTACGCGAAGAACGCCGATCTTGCCATTCATGAGTGCTTCATCGCGGTCCCGACTATTGTAAACAAGATGCGGTTCACACCGGAGTCGGCGCTTATGGTCGGGACGCAGATCCACACCGCCCCCGAAGCATTCGGTAAGGTCATGAGCGAGGTCGAACCGCGCATGGCCGTTGCCTATCACTTCTTCAAGGACTTCGATACGACTGCTGAGGTCTATGAGCGCGTTCGCTCGACCTATGACGGACCGCTGAGTCTCGCAGAGGATTTCATGGTCTGGAATGTAACCAAAGACGAGGTCACGGAACGCCTCGCCGTAGTCGAGGACCATACCTGGTCGCCGCCACTGGCGCGTCCTGCCGTGCCGCCAGACATGGCCGACCGCAAAACGTTCAGCGAGAAGACGGGCGTTCCCGAAGAGGCCATCGGTTATTCGGAGTTCATCGAGAGCGGGACCTTGGATGTGGATGACGTGCTTCGGCCGATTTACAAGGAGGCTGGCGAAGCGGTTGGACGCGATTTCCCGTACCCAGGAGATGAGAAGAAAAGCGAAGGCGAATGATCAAGCCGCAAGATGCGGGTGTCTAGTCTGAGGATATCAAGGCGGGCGGCATGCACGCTGCCCACCGTCTTTTTCGTTGCGTCTATCATCGCTGTTGGCGCCACGGGTTGGCTAAACTTCGCGGCAGCAGACATGCTGAACACGAACGGTGCGGACACGGCGCCGAACTTTGCCGAGGTCCACATCCTCGACGACCGCGTACGCGTGCAGCTCGAGATCGACTTCCCGGACTATCCGGCCTTCGTCCCCGGCAGCGCGGAGGCACTGGCGGAAACCAGCGAGCCCGATCCCGCACAGCTTTCCAAGGCAACAGGCCAGGCTTTTACCGTGCGGGACGGGGATGGAAGGACGATCGCTCCGGAAGTCCGAGTGATTGAAATCAGAGATCGTACCCCGCGTCGTGTTGCGGCTATGGCGCCACGCACGGGCAACAACCCCGCTCCACCTGAACGCGGTGGCCGCGTCATCTACGCCGAACTCGATTATCCGTTGACGGGCCAGCCGGCCCGGTTGACCCTCGCGCCGCCGCTCAGCGCCCAAGGTCTGGCATCTGTCAATCTCGGTTTCATCGCGTACCACGGCAAGGTGCCGGTCACCGATTATCGGTTTCTGTCGCAGCCCGAAGCCGTGCGCCTCGATTGGGAAGACCCTTGGTATACGGCGTTCGACAATCCGAACCTTCGGCGCCATCATCAATCGGCAATCATGTCGTTTCTCACGATCGCCCCGCGTGAAGTGCGGCACGAGATCATTTTTAGACTGCGCGATTTGGACGATTGGACGGACCTCGATTTGGCGCCGTCCGAGAAGCTCGACCGCGCACAGATCAAAGTCATTGAGGCTGCCGCGGTCCGCCACTTCGAGGGACTGCCGCCGCTCTTGATCGACGGCAAGGAGGTCCATCCGTCATCTGTGACTGCGATGTTCTTGGAGGTTGGCGCCGCGGGCGTGACCCCCATCGAGGATCCGCAGGACCTCGATCGCAACTCGGCGCTGATGGGCGTGATCCTCTCCTACCCCCATAGTAGATTGCCCGAGTCGGTAGATATGACTTGGGAGCTGTTCACAGACGCCGCCCAGAGAATCCCCGTTGGCGTGACTGATCCAGCTGGTCCGGTTCCCGATTGGGCCACACCGAACAGCCCCAAAATCAGTTGGAAGAACTTTCTCAAGACGTGGAGCAACCCGGAGGTCTCGGCTGTCAAAGCTGACGCGACGAGCGCGGTGACACTTCCCGTCCTCTCGATGGCTCTTTTCGCCGTCGCGTTGGCGTTCCTCGTCGGAGCCGTTCGAAGACCGTCTGCCCGTCTGCGCTGGGGCGCCGCCAGCGCCCTTGCCATCGCTGGCGCTGCCTTAACACTATCCGCGTTCACGGTCTCCCTTCCCCTGTCCGGGGCGCCAAACCGCGAAGCCACAAAAAAGATATCCCAGGCGATTTTGACAAACGCGGCGACCGCGATGCTGGAGACTGAGGATGCCGCCTTCACAACGACGTTGTCCGCCTTCGTGCCGCCCGATGAGCTTCAGGCGGTCGGCGCAGAGATGCGGCGCGGGCTCTCCGTAACACTGCCCACAGGCGCGCGCGCGCTGACAGATGAGATCGAGGATGTGACAATCGAGAAGATTGAGCCGCGCGACGGGGGGATCGACGTCCTCGCGCGCTGGACCGCCAACATGAGCGGCGGACATTGGGGACATCAGCACCGGCAGCGAATCCGCTACCGTGGCCTTTTGGATCTTGAGGAGACGGATGGTGTGTGGAAGCTGCGCGGTTTGACCGTTCTCGACGCGAGCACAAGACCATAACCGGCATGCGGCGCACCCGTCTCTTCGTTGCTCTTCTTGCAGTCGCCCTTGTGGTTGCCGCTTTGGGCGGCGGACCAACAAAGGCGCATTTCAACCTGAACCTCAACGTTCGTGTGTTCCAGGTGGAGCATACGCCGGAGGGTTTACGCCTCTATATCCGCATGCCCATGCCCTATCTCGTGGCGGGCGAACGCGGCCCCATCGGCGCCGATGGCCTCCCTGAGGCGCCGCCCTTTACGTTCAACCGATATGAAGAACAGGGGCTGATGCACCTGGTCGATGTAGATGAGCTGAAGGCCGACCCGCTCGGCCTTGGCAGAATCGCAGCGAACTCGCTGAAGGTCGAAACCGGCGGCAAACAGCTCAAAGCCAAGGTAGTTGGCGTGCGGGTCTATCCGATAGGCGAGCAGCCAGGCTTCGCCACGCTGGACGAAGCCAAGGCGGCACTAAACGCCGGGCCCGTGTTCCCCGGCAACGTTCTCGAGACCTATGTGGGCGACGCGCTGGTGGACGTGCTTCTCAGCTACGACGCAGGCGGACCGGTTTCGGCCTATGCGCTATCGAGCACGCTCGATCCCCAGATTCCCGGACAAGGTCTGACGGCCAATGTGATCCTCGACTATGGCCCGGACGGGGTTAAGGTGTTCCGCGCCCAGGGCCTGATGACCGAACCCGTGGCAGTTGCCGCGTCGCATACTTCGGCGGCGTGGTCGTTCATCATCGAGGGCATCAACCACATTCTCGGTGGATTGGATCATGTCCTCTTCGTCTTGTGCATCGTCATCGGTGCAACAGGGCTTTACAGCCTCGTCTCGCGTGTTACGGGCTTTACGCTCGGCCACAGCATCACGCTTACGCTGGGTTTCTTTGGGTACGTGCCAAAGGGCGCGTGGTTCATCCCGACAGTCGAGACGTTCATTGCGCTTTCGATTATCTACGCCGCCGCTATTGCCATCCTGACGGAGGAAGGTCACCCGGCCCGCGAAAAGACTATGTTCTTCGTGACGTTCTTTATCGGCCTGATCCACGGCCTAGGCTTTTCGTTCGTCCTGCACGAAGTGCTCCAAATCGATGCGCCAAATCTCTGGCAAAGCCTGCTCTCATTCAACATCGGCATAGAGATTGGCCAGCTCGCCATCGTCTTGCTGGTATGGCCTGCCCTGCTCGTCCTCAAACGGCTGAGTAAACCGGCCTGGCACTACACACGGCTCGGCATCGCAGGGGCCTGCATCCTCATGGCAGGCTACTGGACTGTTGAACGCTTGCCGGCCATCTTCGAAGCGATCTAGGTCGAGCGCTCGCCCTCTTTCTTCCATTAGGCCTTTTGTAGGCTGTGCGGCAGCCGCCCAAACGCCATATAGTTGTTATGGGTGCAGGCTATCGCCATCCGACCGAGGGCGGCTGGCGACGGAAGCCGAACCTAGTAGTGCCATTCGATAGAACCCGTCTCAGGGTCAAATACAATTGGAAACACCAAGCAAGTGAGGCTTGAGACATGAGTGAGCAATCCCCCCTTCAGAGTAGCGTGAATGTTTTTGTCGACTGGGCGAAGGCACGGCTCGACGAAATGGCGGCAAACGCCGGCACGCTTCAAGACAATCTCGACAAGCTGGACGCCAATTCGCGCGCGCAAGCCGAACAGGCCGTCACCCAGCTGAATCAATGGATCGAACAGGGTCAGAGCGACATCAAGGAGGCTCAAGCACAGGGCGAAGCCTCCCTCGCCCAAGCCAAGGCGGACATGGAGACCCTTTGGTCGAACTTTCAGAAGAACTCCGGCGATTGGGCTGGGCTTCTCAAGGACAACCAGGCGCTATTCCAGGCCCGCGCGCAGGCACAAGTCCAAGCCTGGCAGGACGCAGTCAACACCTACATGCAGCGCCTGAATAATGTGCACGAGCAAAACAAGTCTCAAGCCCAGGCACAGATAACGCAGCTCCAAGCAGAAGCAAAGAAGGCGCAAGCGGACCTGACGGCGAAAGCCGAGGAGCTTGCCAAGGCTGGTCAGACATCCTGGGGAGCCATGAGCGAGGCGCTTGATCAATCCCGCGATGCTTTCACCAAGTCGCTCGAGACGGCGGCGAAAAACTTTAACGACGCGCTGAAGAGCTAGAGCCTTTGCAGAGTTCGTTGGGAGGTGCCATTCGGCGCCTCCCATTTCATTGGCTTGCTCGTCAAGTTGTGTCAGCGGGGCTGGGCTAGAATCGGATCGACAACGGCAGTTAGCGACGGTCCCGCTACAAAGATGTCGGCGGCCGTCTTCACGTTGTCGCGTACGACCACACCTCCAAACCCGACAATCAAGGCGCCAGCCGCGCGAGCCTCGATGTCCGTCGCACCATCCCCGACGAGCGCGAGCGACCGCCCCGTTCTGCTCAGTGCACGGCACACTTCCGCCTTACCCCCCGGACGGGCGAGCGGCGATGCCTGGTCGAAACCCGCATACGCGCCGTCGTTGTCAAAAACGACATCCACCGCATGAACGTTATCGTCCGAAACCTTAAGGCTCGCCGCCAGCGGCAGAATTGCTTGCCGCAGGCCGCCACTGATAATGTGAACATCCTTGCCAGCTTCGCGCAGACGAGAAACGGCTTCGGGTGCTCCCTGCACCATCTCGTCCATGTATAGCTTCGCCAGCCACTCGATCGCCGCACGATCGGGCCGTACGAGTTCCATTCGTGTGCCATAAACGGAATCGAGCGCCAGTTCTCCGGCCATGGCGGCCACAGTCAGCGGCGCGACGTCGCTTTCCACGCCCGCACGGCGCGCCAATGCGTCGATGCCCTCGACGCGGCTCAGCGTGCTGTCGCAGTCGAAACAAACGATATCGATGGATCTTCCTACCGCGGTCACAGCTCAAAGCTCACCGCTTGCTCTATTGGAGGCAGCGAGCGGATCTCCTCCATAGCCGTCGCTGACAACGGTGCAGAGATGCTGACCAAGGCGATGGCGGTGTCTGGATCCTCGCCCATGCCAACTTGCATGCGCGAGATGTTGATGTTCTCGCGCCCGAGAATGCTGCCCAGCGCTCCAACCACGCCCGGCTGATCCCGATGGCGCGTGAATAGGAATGTCCCCTCGGGGACCGCTTCCACATCGTAGTCGTCGATCCGGACAAGCCGTGCACGGCTCCCGCCGAGCAGCGTCCCCGCTACGGTCGTCTTCTGCCCACAGCATTCCGCCGATATCTCGACGAGGGAGATAAAGTCCCGCGCGTCTTCTGTCTTCGACTCCGTCACCTCGATGCCTTGCCCCTTAGCCAGATGGCCCGCATTGACGCGATTGACCCGGCCTGTCATGCGCTGACTCAGCAGGCCCACGAGAGCCTCGGCTGTGATGGGTCGGGAGTCCAATTCGGTCACGCGGCCGAACAGCCGCACGTCAAACCGTGAAATGGGTCCCTCGCAAAGCGATGCCACCAAGCGCCCGAGCGCATAAGCAAGCTTCTGATAGGGCACAGTCTGTGTCAGCTGGTCTGATGTCACGCGGGGCAGATTGACTGCGGTCTCGGCCGCGCCAGTTGTCAGGAACTTCACCATGTCCTCGGCGATCCGAAGACTCACGGCCTGTTGCGCCTCTTCGGTCGAGGCCCCCAGGTGCGGCGTTAGAACGACATTGTCCAGCTCGACGAGCGGTGAATCCGTTGGCGGCTCGGATTCATAGACATCGAGCGCGCTGCCAGCGATGTGTCCACTTTTCAGCGCATCGAACAGTGCAGCCTCGTCAACCAGACCACCGCGCGCGCAATTGATGATCCGGGCACCTGGCTTCATCGAAGCTAGGCGGGCTGCATTGATAATGTGGTGTGTCTTTTCAGACAGCGGGCAATGGAGCGTGACGTAGTCCGCCTGGCCCAAGAGTGTCTCAAGGTCTACCGCCTCCGCGCTGTATTCGGCCACAATCTCCGGCGCAACGAATGGATCGTGCGTGAGCACACGCATCTTTAGTGCCGCGCAACGCTCGGCAACGAGTCGCCCAATCGTGCCGAAGCCGACAACGCCGATGGTCTTGCCCGAAAGCTCAACGCCGGAGTAGCGCGCAGGCTTCCACTCCCCTGCCCGAACGGCGCGATCGGCCTGGGGTAGGTTCCGGCTGAGCGACATCAAATGCGCGATGGAGAGTTCCGCCGTAGTCGTAGCATTCGCATCTGGGGTGTTGAACACGACGATGCCGCGCTCAGTGGCCGAGGGGATATCGATATTGTCGACGCCGATACCGGCCCGTCCCACGGCTCGAAGACGGGTCGCCGCCTCGATCACGGGCTTCGTAACCTTGGTCTTGGATCGGACGATCAAAGCGTCATAGGCACCGATATGCGCGATGAGGGCCTTTTCATCGAGCCCCGTTTCAACATCGGCCCGAATGCGGGCGTCGCTCTCAAGAATGTCACGTCCCGAAGCGTGGATCGGATCGGCGATCAGGACACTGTAAACTGCAGTCATTGAGCTTCCCTTTGTCGAGGGTTGGGAATCACCAACATTGTTGCGGTGCAAGATCGCCACTCTGCGCGTCCGCCGCAAGGGCTGCACGTCTCCTACTCTAGATCAGTTGCCGGCTCCAACAGGTTGTGACATGCCGGCCAGGCAACCCATGAGCGGCTCGCTAACCAAACCCGCTAACCAAGCGGGCTAACCATCGGATTCGAAATAGGAAGCGTCCGCAACATGTCTGCGATAGGGTCTTCTTGGCGACGTGCTCACGCGTGGACTGAAGGAAGCGGACATTGGGAAATGGACTTGGGGGAGTCAGCACAGCGCCCAATGAATCGAGGGGCCTGGTTGAATCGTTAACGGCCCTCCCCCATGTAAACGGAACGGGGGGCCAGGTTCGGAGATCTGGCCATGTTCAGGTTTATTCTTTTCCTCGGTTTTCTCGTCGGCATTGCTTATGTGATGACGGAACCGCCAGCGCCGCAGAGAGCGCTCAGCGCAAACGAGATTCCCGTCCGCGACGACAAACCCCTTCTGACGTCCTGGGGACCCACGCTCGGGTCGCTCCGCGATGGCGTGCCTGTCGAGGCATATGGTGAAACCGCATCGACTCTGGTCGCATCGAACGAGGCGCCCTTCGGCTCCGAGAACACCGATCCAACCGCAAGCACTGACGCGTCAGGACCGGCGGCGGTTGTAGCCGCGGCCCAGTTGGCCAAGCCAGCGCCAAACCGTGCGGAAACTAAGAAGCCCGTTCGTGCGACGACGAGACTCGCAGCACGTAACCAGCCCATGACCGTTGAGCCGGCCATCGACCGCATCGCCGCGGCGCTTCCACCGCAGCGCCGAGGCCTCTTCGGCCGGCCCCTTGGGCCTCAGCGCGTGCAAGCACCGCGCGATACGCGTCAAGTGCAGACGCGCCAGGCGCAGGCACACACGGTTCAGGCGGCGCCGCGCAACCGAGGTCTTTTCAAACGCCTCAGAGCACGTGGCAAACAGCCTGCGCGCGCTTGGACGCTCGGGCCAACCCGGTAAGCACTCCCAACCAACGCTTCAGCCTTGACGCGAAAATGGCGTAGGTTCCCTTTACCAGCGCGCGCATGGGGCGGGCGTTGACTGGGAGGATTTGCCATGCAAGGCGAGACTGTCTCGCTTTGGGAGGTGCTAGCCGCCGTGGGGATTGGCGTAATCCTCGCAGTTCTTATCGCGTTTGTACTAAACGCCTGGAAGGGACGCGGTTAGACCGAAGGAGCTAATGGACCGGGGTCCATTGTCACTCCTTGCCACGCCGCGATAGCCATGTTCGAGGACCCGCTATTTTGGATCTTGGTCGCGCCAGGCCTCTTGCTGGGCTTCTATGCGCAGGCACGCATCAAGAAGAACCTCACACAGTATTCGCGAGTTCGGACGTCCAGTGGCATCACGGGTGCGCAGGTTGCGCGCCGCCTTCTAGACGCTAAGGGCTTGCATGATGTCGCCGTCGAATCCACGCCAGGCGTCCTCAGCGACCACTACGATCCCGCCGCAAAAGTGCTGCGGCTAAGCCAGGACGTTTACTTTACGCCGAGCGTGGCGGCAGCCGGGATTGCCGCCCACGAGGCCGGGCATGCGATCCAGGACGCTGAGGACTACGGGCCCATGGAGTTCCGGACATATGTCGTGCCCTTCGTGCAGTTCGCCGGGCAAATCGCGCCGTGGCTTTTCGTGGCAGGCCTCATCCTACAAGCCAACACGCTCACGTGGGGCGGCGTCATCCTGTTCGGCTCGTCCTTTGCCTTTGCGCTGCTGACGCTGCCGGTCGAGTTCGACGCGAGCCGGCGTGCGAAGAACCTCCTCGTAGCGCACGGCATCATCGAGGGCGACAGTCAAATCGACGGGGTCGACCACGTTCTAGACGCGGCGGCCTGGACCTATGTCGCTGCGGCTGTATCAGCCATCGGCGTCTGGCTCTTCTACGTCTTCGTGCTGCTCTTGCGAGGACGCGGGTCTGCAGCGCCGCGGTAATCAGATCCCGTCAGGCTACAGACGAGTTTCGTTTCGGCGTAGACCCTTCTCTATCCGGCATTCTCAGTGGTTGCGCCGAATCCGAATGTCATCTCCGTACAGATCGTGTTCGGCCTGCCGGACAACGCCACATCTCTGGCCGAATATGTCGATACGTGGATCGCGCGATACAAGTCCGGCTCGCTTCTCGACCGCCTTTACAACTATTGGATTTTGGGCAAAGGCGCAGATGAGAAGAAGTTGCGCTGGTCCGCGGTCCGGAATGTCTTCGGTTGGGGGCGCGATTGATGGCCTCCCAAAGGGTTATTTCTAAGGATTGCCATGATTTGTGGGCCCATATGGCACCTGTTCAAGGCCGCAAATAAAGGCTACAGGTCGTTGCCAATGGTATGCGCGGGTGGGGCAAAGTAGATTAGAAGTAGATTCGATTCATGGCGTGGGGCTGGGAGGAATACTGTCGATGACAGCTGGTTTTGGAATAGAGAAGCTCGGGCTTGTTTCTCTACGGCATCCTTGGATATGCCTCCTTATCATCGCGGTGATCACGCCCTTCGCAATCTATGGCGCCACCCATAATCGCTTTTCGAGTGACGTTCGTGAAATCTTCCGTTCTGACGACCCAGCTTTCGTCCAGCTTGACCTGCTGAATGAGCGATTTCCGTCCAGCCAGCCCGACCTTCAGATCGTCGCCGAATCTAAGGCACCCTTTGACACCAAGGACCTCGAAGCCCTTCAGTCGCTGCACGAAAGGCTGCTGAAGATCGACGGCGTCACCGGCGTGCTCTCCATGTTCACCGCTGTCGACGCGCCCGAGGAGGACACCGGTGAGCCGCAGCCGATTTTTCCGGAGGATCTCTCGAAACTAGAGGGCTCGGATACATCACGAAAAGAGATCACTGATCACCCGCTAATCCAAGGCAAGCTCTTGAGTGATGATTGGCGCCTGGCGGTCTTCGCGCTCTCCCTGGAGCAACTTGCGCAGAACACGGAGGGACAAGCCGCAGAGCGCGCTCTGGTTGCCGAGATCGGCAAGACCACGCGAGAGACCTTGGCAGGAACCAATGTATCCGCTCGTCTGACCGGCCTTGCAGTGATCCGAGATGAAATTCTCTCGGGTCTCTCGGAGGACCAACAGATGTTCGGCCTCGTCGCGGTCGGACTTGGAATCGTCGTTTGCTGGATATTCCTCCGCAGCATTCCGCTGATCATTATTGCCGTCGTGCCTGCCATCATTGCCGTGGCCTGGCTGCGGGGCGGCATGTGGCTGTTCGGCCAGGACATAAACCTGCTCACCGGAATTGCACCGACGATTATCCTCGTCATCGTTCTTTCCAACTGTTTGCATTTGCTTTTCTCGATCCGCCGAGGCCTCGAACGCGGAGATTCCCTTGAGGCGGCGATAGAAGGCGCCGTACGGCGTGTCGGTCCGGCTTGCGTGCTGACCTCCTTGACGACGGCCCTAGCGATGTCATCGCTGATCTGGATGCCGCATTCTTTCATTGCCGACTTCGGCGTCACGACGGCATCCGGCACAGCCATGTCGCTGTGCATTACGCTACTGATGGTTCCGGCGCTATCCGTGCTCCTCCTGCGGAGCTTTGCCAAGAAGGTTCACGGCAAGGCTCAGAAGCCGGATGTTTTCCGCCGAGGTATCAACGGTCTTTGCGCCAAGGCAGCGGATGCAGTGGCCTCATACCCGCGCGCTATCGCCTTGATCGGATTGTTGCTGACCATTGGCGGCCTTTGGCTGCATGTACTGAATGAGCCGCGATACAGCTATGCCAACAATATGCCGCCGCAAAGCTCGGCGCTGAAGGCAATCCAGGCCTACGACGGCAAGCTTGCGGGAGCTAGCACACTCGAAGTCCTCTTGTACTTCCCCAAAGACCACGCCCTCAAATCGTATAAGACGATTGAGATCATTCGCGAGGTTCACAAGATACTCGACGATGAGCCGGCCTTCGGCGCCGTCACTTCACTCCACACTGTCGAGGAATGGCTCGGCGGCGGCGACATTGGTGAAGACCGGCTGATCGGCTTTCTGGAAGCGGAGAATACGAGGGACTTTGCTGCGAGCTTTGTCGCGCTGAAGGCAAATGCCATCCGCATCTCGGCTCAGTTCCACGCCATGACGTCGGATGAAATGACGCCGTTGCTCGACGATGTCGAGCAACAAATGCGGAAAGTCGAGGCTCAGAATCCTGGTCTCAAGATCGCCGTTACCGGCATCGTTCCCGTCTCGTCGGCGGCGAGCCATGAGATGATCAAGCAGCTGAATATCAGCCTGATCACAGCCATCGGTCTTATTCTTGTGCTTATCGGTGTTGGGATGCGGTCACTGCGGGCGGGCCTCGCTAGCGTCCTGCCGAACCTGTTCCCCATCGCCATGGGCGGCGCCTATCTCCACATCGTCGAGGGTGGTCTGGAGTTCACTAGCCTTGTCGCGTTTGCCGTCGGATTCGGTATCGCCGTGGACGCGACCATCCACTACCTCACCCGCTATAGGCTGGAACGCGCAAACCTCGGGTCGGTCGCTGACGCGCTCAAGAAAACGACCATGGATGTGGGACCGGTTGTGATCATGGCGACTGTACTGATCGCCGGCGGTATCGGCACGACAATGCTGAGTAAGCTGCCGACCGTGGCGCTATACGGAACCATCGTGGTGATCGTGCTGACCTCGGCGGTCGTCGGCGCGTTGCTCTTCCTGCCGGCCGTGATGTCTACCATGGAGCGGTACTGGCCATCGCGCTGGAAGCCCGAAGCAAAGGTTCAGGTCGAGCAGGCCGAGACGGAAGAAGCCGAAACTAAGACTGCATAGAGTTACCGCGTCCGCGGGATGCCGAGATAGCGCGTCGTGGCCCTGCGTATGAAGCGGCTCGGGACTTTTCCACGAAGAAAGAAATCCATCTTGGCGAAGAAGCCAACCGGATAGCGAAACTTTGGATGCGGCGCATCCAGGGCCGCGGCGACAACCTCGGCGACTTCCGCGGGATCGCGCGCGTGCTTCTCCGCATGCGAATCAGCACCGCGCATCACGAGCCGTACCCAGTTCGTATAGGGCCCGCCGGGCGGCGTCACCCGCTCGGTTGCCTGCCAAATCTCTGTCTTGTACGGGCCCGGTTCGACCAGAATGACATCGATACCAAAGGGATCCAGTTCGTAGGCGATAGATTCGGCCCAGCCCTCCAATGCCCACTTCGATGCGCAATAGATCGAATTCGTTGGCTGACCGGCAAAAGCTGACTGGCTTGAAATACAGACGATGCGACCGTGCTTCTGCGCCCGGAACGTGGGCAAGAGCGCGCGGGTAAGCCCAAGGACGCCGAAGAAGTTTGTCTCCATGACTCTCCGGATTTCGGCATCGGGTAGATCCTCATGGGCGCCGGCGATCGCCACGCCCGCATTATGTACGACCGCATCCAGCGAACTACCGGTCTGAGCCAGCACGTTAGCCACGGCCGCCTCGATCGAGGCTGGATTGTTCAAATCGAGCTCCACGTAGCTCACGCGCCCAGCGACATCGACCTCGTTCAACAGCTTCTCGAGCGGCGCCTTTTTCTCAAGGTTCCGCATGCTGGCAAAAACGTGCCACCCCTTCGACGCTAGGACCTTGGCAGTGACCTGGCCTATTCCTGTCGAAGTCCCCGTGATCAATACTGTTCGCATATGACTTCGCACCCGTCATACAATTGTCTCGCTGGCTCGCTTGTCCCTGGCGCGCCGGTCGTGCAGCTGTTTTCCACACATGGGAGACGTGCTGCCATAGGCAAAACTATGGCTTTTCCATCGTGGATAGATATGTAGCATAGGGTTCGCGGGTACAAGAAAAAGCAACTATGCACGAAGAGAAGTGTCGTGGGTTCGTCGACGAATGATGCGAAGACACGCCGGACATTGGTGTCCAGCATTCTCGCCGCTGGGCAATATGCCTCGTCCAACACTCTGCTCCTGTTAGGCTGCGCCTCCCTTTTGATCGGCGGGTGGGTGCCCTTTGTTGTCATCCTTCTGATCTTGGTGTTCGGTTCGTTTGCGGACGAGCTGAGCGGCGAAGACCGGGACAGGCTCGATGACCGCGTCAGGCTCTTCTACGAGTTCAATCTCTACCTGGCTCTACCCCTCATGTGTCTGCTGGCCGTTCTCCTCGCGATCTACGCGCGCGATGCGAGCTTCACGGAGCAACCACTGCAGACGATTGGGGCGATTTGGGTCGTCGGATACTTGTTCGCCCTGGTCGGCGCCACAGTGGGCCACGAACTCACCCACCGGAGGGGCTGGATTCCGCAAGTTGTCGCCCATGTGCTGCTGGGCTTCACCTTCAACACGTCCTTCGCCATCTACCATGTCCATGTCCATCACCGCCGGGTTGGCAATTACGATGAGGCGTCCACTGCCCGGCGCGGGGAACGGCTGGTTCCCTTCTTTCTCCGTGCAGTCTTCGGACAATACGCACAGGCCGCCGTCGTCGAGGCGGAGCGGCTTAGACGCAAAGGGCTTCCCGTCTTGTCCCGTCACAACAGATTCATTCAGGGCCTCGCGGCACCACTCGTAATCGTCGCTGTTGTGGTGCTGATCGGGGGCCCCTTCGCCCTGCTGCTTTTCGGGCTGGCCGCCCTGCTTGGGCGCTTCCTTCACGAGCTCATCAACTATGTTCAGCACTATGGGCTAGTGCGGGCCGAAAACGCACCGATCCAGCCACGGCATAGCTGGGACTGCTACCACCACCTGTCGAATGTGCTGCACTACAATCTGCCGCGGCACTCGGATCATCATATGTTCGCGACCAAGCCGTTCTGGCGCTTGGACGCGGCCGAAGATGTGCCGATGCTGCCTTACGGCTACCAGACCATGGCCACGTTCGCTCTCGTCCCGCCGCTTTGGCGGCATGTCATGCGCCCCCTGCTGGCCGATTGGGATACACGTTTCGCAAGCGATGCCGAGTTGGATATAATCCGCTCGCGGGGTTGGAAAGTAACTGAAATTCAAGCTCAAAGTCCCTCGATAGCGGAGTGATCCGCCAAGGCGGTTCTACCGTATACAATCCCAGTAGCAACCACAGGACTTTGCGGCTTCATAGGAATGAGCGCGGCCCAGACATTGTCCGCCTATCGGGAAGAGAACCAGGACGATCGAGCCCTCATGGAACGTGTTGCGCGGCATCGCGACCGTGAGGCGTTCCAGTGCTTGTTTCTGCAGTTTGGTCCAAGAATCAAAGCCCTAATGATCCGCAGTGGGTCGGATTCGGATATGGCTGAAGACCTGGCCCAGGACGTCATGCTGACGCTATGGCGCAAGGCAGAACTGTATGCGCCCGACAGAGGAACTGTCAGCGCATGGATTTTCACGATCGCGCGGAATGTTCGCATCGACAGACTGCGCCGGCAGTCGTCCCGCCCATACGAGGACATCGCCGATCTTGATCTAGAGTCGCCAGACGCAGGCGGTGAGGAAACGACAGAACTGAATCAGCGCGATCGGCTGGTTGGTCAGGCGCTCGCCGAGTTGCCGCCAGACCAGCGTCGTGTGGTTGAAATGTCATTTGTGCAGGACATGCCGCAGGCAGAAATCGCCAGCGCGCTTGACCTGCCTTTAGGAACTGTAAAGTCCCGTATGCGACTTGCCTATGCGAAGCTGCGGGAACGCTTGGAGATTGTGAAATGAAGATCGTCCATCATCCGGATAGTGCCACCTTGGTGAGCTATGCCGCGGGCAATCTCGACGAAGGGTTTGCTACTTTGGTCGCGGCCCACATTGCATCCTGTGAAAAGTGCCAAGCAGCGCTACGTGAGATAGAACGTGTCGGCGGCGCCCTGCTAGACACTGTCGACGCGACACCGATGAGCCCTACGGCTCTGGAGAGGACGTTGAGCCGGCTCGATAGCGAGACCGCGGACGAACACCGTGCACCAAGGACCAATGGCGAGAAGCGGCCGGACCTACCCGCACCGCTCGCACGGTTGCTCAAAGGCGGCCTGGACGACATCGCTTGGAAGACCGTAGCCCCAGGGGTTTCTAAACACCCCTTGCCTGTTTCGCGGGCGGCCCGAAGCCGGTTGACCCTTCTGAAGATCGCGCCCGGCACGAAGGTTCCTGATCATGGGCACGGCGGCATGGAGCTGACCTTGGTCCTTAAGGGATCGTATTGCGACGCCTTTGGCCGATTTGCGCCCGGCGACCTTGCGGATCTCGACGAGCATGTCGAACACCAACCGATTGTCGACTCTCCTGAGCCATGCGTCTGTGTGGTGGCAACGGAGGCGCCCACACGCTTCAAGAACGTCTTTGGCCGGATATTGCAGCCCATCGTGGGTATCTAAGTGAGCGACAAGGAGCCGCTCCCCTGGCGGGCTGCGTGGATTGTTGGCGCCAGCACGGGCCTGGGGGCGGCACTTGCCAAACTGTTGGATGGCCGTCTCGCAACGGTGGCCGTATCAGCTCGATCCGCCGAGAAGCTGAATGCGCTTCACTCCGCATCGCAAACGATTGTAGCGTACCCGCTTGACATCACCGATGAGTCGGCTGTCGCTCAATGCTATCGAGAGATCGAGAGCAAGGCTGGCCCTGTTGACTTGGTCGTTCTATCTGCTGGCACCTGGGAGGTCGTAACCC
This sequence comes from Methyloceanibacter sp., assembly GCA_030064755.1. GTDB lineage: Bacteria > Pseudomonadota > Alphaproteobacteria > Rhizobiales > Methyloligellaceae > Methyloceanibacter. Next base: position 25,732 of record JASJEH010000002.1, read on the forward strand.
CGCCCGATCTCGATCCGAAGGCATTCAGGAATTCCATGGAGGTGAACTTCATGGGCGTTGTGAATGTCCTGGCACAGGTGGTGCCGGACATGATGAAGCGGGGTTCAGGTCAGATTGCGATTATTTCGTCAGTGGCCGGATATCGGGGCTTGCCCAAGGCGGCTGCCTATGGCGCGACCAAGGCGGCTCTGATCAATCTTGCCGAATCCTTGTATCCCGAACTAGAGGCCAAGGGCGTAACCCTGTCCATCGTCAATCCGGGATTCGTGGAAACACCCATGACAGCTGTAAATGATTTTCCAATGCCGTTTATCATGCCAGTAGACGCTGCGGCGGAACGGCTTCTCCACGGACTAGAAAGGAAGAGGTACGAGATCACATTTCCACGCCGGTTTACGTGGATCATGAAGTTTGTGCGTCTCTTACCCAACGCGATCTATTTTTGGATTGTTCGGCGCTTCATTCTGCAATCGTCATGACCGCCCGCTATTGGCGCGTCAGCCGGTAAAGCCCAACATCGATCGAGCCTTCTCGAAAGCCTGCCTCGCAATAGGCGAGGTAATAAAGCCATTTACGGCGAAATGCGTCGTCAAAGCCCTGCTCCGCTAGCTGCGGCCACGCAGCCTCGAACCGTGTGCGCCATTCCTCGAGTGTTCGCGCGTAAGAGCGCCCGAATGCGAGCACAGGCTCGTAGGTGAAGCCGGCAGTCTCGGCTTGCTCCTTGAGGATTGTCTTTGTTGGGAGCATGCCACCAGGGAATATGTAGCGTTGAATGAAGTCCGGCTCGCGCCGGTACGTTTCGAAGTGCTCCTCGCCGATCGTAATCGCTTGCAGGGTTGCGACGCCGCCTGGCCTTAGGCGATCGCGTAGCATTTGGAAGTAGAGTGGCCAATTCTGCTCGCCAACCGCCTCTATCATTTCGACTGAAACGATCCGGTCGTACTGACCCTCCGTATCCCGGTAGTCTTCGAGATCGAACTGGACCAAGTTTTCGAGGTTCTCGACTTTGGCTCGTGCACGGGCATGCGCCAGCTGTTCGTGGGACAGCGTGATGCCGCGCACCGAGACGGCGTGCTGACGCGCGGCAGCGCGCGCCAACGCGCCCCAGCCTGCGCCGATCTCAAGCATGTTCATGCCTGGCTCGAGCTGAAGAGAGTCAAGAATCGCCTGTAGCTTAGCTTCCTGCGCTTCGTCGAGCGTCTCAGTGCCGTCGCGATAAAGCGCGCTTGAGTAGATCATCAGATCATCGAGCCATGTCTCAAAGAACGCATTGCCGAGATCGTAGTGCTCTGTGATGTTCCGCCGACTTCCTTGCCGGGTGTTGCGGCGCTGAAAATGGCCGATACGATCCATCATCCTTGCCTGAAACAGCCTAGGGGCTGACTCGTCATGCTGCGGTGCTTGGTTTCGAAGGACAAACCGGAAGAGTCCCACGAGGTCGGAGCACTCGACATCTCCGTCCATATAGGCCTCCGCGAATCCCAGGGCGCCCCGGCGGATCGACTTCATGACCACCCGATAGTTCTTGAAGGTTAGGACAGCATCATACGGCCGCCCATTGCCGAGCGTCGCGCGTTGGCCACTAGGCAGCACAATTCGAAGCGAACCTGTGGACTGCCAGTTCAGCACGCGCCCCGCCAATCTCACGATCAAGCGTGTGACAAGATCCAGCACCAAAGGCGACCGGCCAACCGCGAGCGAATTGTCTGTCATTGGTCTCCGTGTTCTCCGGGTGGTGATACATAAGCGATGGCAGACTTCGGCCGCCGCGGTCGCGGCATAAGCCGCAAACCTTTGAGCCATAGCTTCAACGCCTCGTAGTGAATGGCCGATATGACCTTCACCGAAAGCCAGCCGGTACGTGCAAGCGCCTTAGCAAGCGTGCCGTCGGTTAGTGTCTCCCGCTCACCTCGAAAGAACGCTTTAAGCAGAGGTCCATCCTCGGTGTGGAGCGCGATACCGACAGTGATCTCCTCGCCGAGCGGCGTGACATGGAAACTATAGCGCCCGTCTGCACTGTTAAATGGTGAAACATAGAAGGCCTTTGCACAACTCTGATGCACTATGTCGGAGCGGTTGTCTTGCTCCACAGGAACGACATAAGTTTGCCGCTCGCCGAACGTGTTGTTGACCTCGTAAACGATCAACAGGGGTTCGCCGTCGGCGTCAACACCAAAGTAGATTGTCACCGGATTGAACACGTAGCCGAGTACGCGCGGATAGCAGAGCATCATGAAGCGCTCGACGCCCTTGACACAGCTTTGCGCAGAGATCTGCCTCAGATAGTCGGAGATGGGGGTCCCATCTCCGTGATCGGCATCGTGAATGCTGCATAGATTTAGGTGGTTGTAAGAGAATAGACGTAAGCGCCGACCGAGGTCGGGAAGCTCATCGCAGTCAACCAAGAGCGAGAACACGTGGTAGCGAAGCGAATGCTGCACGGGCCGGACGCGCTTGTGCACGACGACGCCATTATAGAGCGCCGACGTTGACATCACTCAGCGGCCACGAGCGGAGCAGCCTGCTCTCCGCCCGCATCGTGCGTGATCTGAATGCGCCCTGACTCTTCGGCCACCGACCAAGGGCGCCTGACGCGTCCCAACTGTTCGGCAACTGCAAGCCCACTCTGAAGGCCATCCTCATGGAAACCATAACCGAAATAAGCGCCGCAGAACCAGGTACGGCTCTTCCCCTGCAACGACCAGAGGTCACGCTGTGCAGCGATAGTCTCGTTGGTAAACACAGGGTGATCGTAGTCGACTTCAAGATCAATTGCCTTCGGATGTATCTTCCTAGTCGGGTTCAGGGTCACGAACAGATCCGTCTTAGTCGGTAGGTTTTGCAAACTGTTCATCCAATAAGATACGCACAGCTCGGACTCCAGGCCATGCCCCCGCTTCATATAGTTCCAGCTTTGCCAAATCCGCTTCCGGCGCGGCATCAGGCGCTTGTCGCGATGAAGGACAGCATGGTTGCGCTCGTAGGTGAAGCGGCTTAGTAGCCCAAGCTCTTGCGGCGTGGCATCGCTCAGAATCCTCAATGCTTGATCTGCATGCGTGGCAATAACGACGTGGTCGAACATGCGAACGACCCCTCGCGTGTCCTCCACGTGAACGCATGAGCGGGCGCGCCCGACTTTTCGAACCGGCGTGCTGACGGCGACTTCAATATCACCATCTTCGAGTAGGCGGGTGATGTAGCTCTTACTTCCGCCGGAAACCGACTTCCATGCGGGACGGCCTACGGCCTGCAGCATGCCGTGATTGGCGTAAAAGTTGAGAAATGTCGAGGCGGGAAAATCCAGCATCCCAACCATCGGCGTTGACCAGATGGCCGCGCCCATCGGAAGTATGTGATCCTCGATGAAGGCGTCTGAGTAGTTCTCTGCCTCAAGAAAACTACCGAGCGAAATACCATCAGGATGGGTCTCGAGCTCTTTCTCGGCACTCCGAAAGAAGCGGAACATGTCTGAGACTAACCGCCATTGGTGCGGATTGATCAGATTTCTGAACTGACCAAAAAGGCCCGGGCCGCTGCCCGCATATTCGAACGCGCCGTCGTTGGCCGAAACGGCGAACGTCATTTCGGTCGGCTGCGTGCGGACGCCGAGATGCTCAAACAACGCGGTGAGATTTGGGTAGTTCAGCTCATTGTAGACGATGAAGCCCGTATCGACAGGAACGAGACCGTCTGCAGTCATCACAGTCGTCGTATTCGTGTGCCCACCCAGACGACTGTCCTGTTCAAACAGCGTTATCTTGTGGCGCTTGGACAAGAGCCACGCGGCCGACAATCCGGAAATGCCCGATCCGACTATGCCAATGCTTAAAGGAGCCATACTGTTCATCTTGTTGCGCGCAACCCATGTGTTACGGCCCGCCACCGTACCCAGATCACTTTCAAACCTAGTTCGTGTTAGCTGCCGAGCAAAGAACGCGTAGCGAAATAGCCTATAACTGCCGAAACACTAGTCAAAAAGGCGCCCCAGGTCATATCAACCAATGTGACCATAGGGCTCCAACCTTTGAGCGTGGCCCAGTTGGTCAGGTCGTAAGTGCCATAGGTGAATAGGCCGAACAGCGCTCCGAACAACAAGGCCGTCTTCCATGAGTCTGCATGTAACGCGGGAGCCACTGCGAAAATCACCACTCCAGCAATGAACATTAAGTAGAAGCCGAAAGCGGCGACCATGTTGAAGTTTTCGAGGAGGAGGTGTCCAATCTCCCGCTGATAGAAGCCTTTGGCAATGAACCCGAGCCAGATTACATCGATCACCAAAAATCCAATTGCGGTAGCCAAATAGGCGACAGCATAGGTCATGAGCTGATCCCAGGAAATTATCTACGTAAGCGTTACGTGAAATTTGCTCACCCGGATCACCTCGCAGGCATGGCTTGCGTCAGACCATCGCCTATTTGCGATCGGAATCCTGTTCGTCCGGGGGTTCGTCCTCAAGTGCACGATATGCCGCTCCGTCCAGATCTTCGAACTGGCCGGAGCGCAAGGCCCAGAGGAAAGCAGCAAGCCCCAACCCCCCGAGGAAGAGTGCCGCGGGAACAAGCCAAGCAAGCGCGGTCATGATGTCTTTCCTCCTGCAAGCCGCGCCGCATTGAGCGTGACGAGAATGGACGAGCTCGACATGACGATTGCTGCGATCAGCGGCGTGACAAACCCCGCCATCGCAAGCGGAACGCAGATAGAATTGTAGGCCAGGGCCACGCCGAAATTTTGAAATGCCATCGTGCGGGCACGGGACCCCGTACTCACCGCCTCGAGCACCGGAGACAGCGCCCGACCCTGGAAGACGAAGTCGGCGGCTCGTTGGCTGATATCCGCGGCGGTCGCTGGTGACATGGACGCGTGCGCTGCCGCAAGCGCCGGCGCATCGTTTAGGCCATCCCCGACCATCAACACCTTACGGCCCTCATTTGCCCGCTCTTCAAGCCAAGCGATCTTGTCCGCAGGTTTCAGTTCGCCGGCAAAAACGTCGATCCCAGCCTCGCCGGCGGTCCGTGCGACCACGGTGTCGCGGTCTCCGGATAGGAGTGCAACAGCAAGGCCGCGCTCCTTGAGTGCCGCTATGGTTGCCGCGGCGTCCGGCCTGGGCTGATCGGAAAACCGGAAACAGACAGGATCTTCGTGACCAAAACGATACCAGACCTCGGCTGTCCGTCCATCAGCGCTCTCAACACCGCACCAAGCCGCCGAGCCGAGCCGAGCCTCACCCTCGCCTGTCCGGAGCAGCAGCCCTTCGCCCGGCGTTTCCTCGACATCGCGCGCGGCCTCCACGGAGCCGAGGCGATCCTGTGCGGCCGAGACCAGCGCGCGCGAGAAAGGATGACGGCTCGCGCTGGCAAGCGACGCGGCCGCGCCGAGCGCTTCGGCTGGAACGGTCTCCACGTCGAGCAACTGAGGCTCGCCGAGGGTTAGCGTGCCCGTCTTGTCGAACACAACCGTGTCGATCTCGGCGATACGCTCAAGCCCGTCGGGCACCTTGACCATCACTCCACGCTTGAACAGCCTCGAAGCTGCCGCGATCTGAACGACCGGCACCGCAAGGGCGAGCGCGCAAGGGCATGTGATGATTAGTACCGCAATCGCGTACGTAAGTGCGGTTTGCCATGTGGCGCCGAAAGCAAGCCAGCCGACAAAGGTTGAAAGACCCAGCGCATGGACCGCAGGCGAGTAGAGACGCGCCGCGCGGTCCGCGAGCACACGATAACGGGCCTTGCCCTGCTCCGCCGCCATCATCAACCGACTGATCTCGGCAAGCAGCGTGGCATCGTCCGCCGCGGTGACCTCTATCTCCAAGCTTCGGCTCAGATTCAACGTGCCCGCATAAACTTCGGTACCCGCCGAAGCAGCCACCGGCATTGTCTCGCCGGAAATCAAGCTCTGATCGATATCGCCGCTCCCACGCACGACGACGCCGTCTGCGGCGACGCGCTCCCCGACGGCGACCAGAATCCGGTCGCCCGGGCGAAGTGCGCTTGCCGGAACTTTCGACTGAGTTCCGTCCGCCGTCACCATGGTAGCGATACCACTCTGTAGACTGAGGAGATTTTGAGCCTCCCCCCGTGCGCGGACCCGCAAGGCTTCGTCCAGATAACGGCCGACCAGCAGGAAGAAGAGCAGCATCACCGCTGCATCGAAGTAGACCTGTTCACTCTCGCGCATGGTCTGGTAGACGCTCATGCCCGTGGCCAGGATGATCGCGAGCGAAATGGGCACGTCCATGTTAAGACGGCGTCCCTTGAGCGCTGCAAAAGCCGAAGCGAAGAACGGGTCACCGGCATACAAGACTGTGGGCAGGGCGATCAGCGCCGAGAGCCAACGAAACATCTGCGCAAGGGCCGGGTCCATGTCGCCGCTTTCGCCCGACCATACGGCAATGGAGATGAGCATGATGTTCATGGCGGCGAAGCCCGCCACAGCAACACGCCGCAGCAAGTATTTCTGGCGCTGATCCCCGCTATCTTGCTTGGAGGCTTCGAGCGGGGCAGCGTCGAATCCCACGCGATCCAGGGCCGCGATCACGTCAGCCTCATTGGTCTCCGAGGGGTGGTAGGCCACCGTTAGGCGCTTGGCTGCTAGGGATGCCCGCGCCGTCTCGACGCCTGGGACGCGCAAAGCGGCACGCTCGACGGACCTAAGGCATCCGCCACAATGCATGTCTTCGATGGCAAGCGTCATTGTAGAGGGTTCGGCCGGCGGGGAGTGCTGCCCGTCAGGCGGCGAACCGTCGATAGGCACCGCGTTCTTGAATTGCGCGGTGGGGATCTCGGTCATGGCCCTTCGGTCACGATCAATCGCTCCTTCAGGCGATAGACCGGCGAATCGACCCCTTCCTTAGAGGACTCCACAGTTAGCACCCAATTGCCTGGGGCGAGTGTCACGTCGGACACATAGACGCCTTCACGCCATTCGCGGAAAACCAGGTCACGTTCTCCTTGGGTGGTTGCCGGCCGGCCGAGTGTTCCTGAGAGGCCGAGCCCCGTGACAGGCGCTGCGGCGGAATCCGTAAAGCTCAGCGTCAGCCGCCCGGCATCGCCGTCGTAGTCCGTCGTCGTCGACCAGCCCAGAGCGTCTTGCGCCGCGGCCTCGGCAATCGTCTCATTATAATTGAGACCGCTGCGATACGGGCTCGGACGATCACCGCCACTGAACGTGGAGACCGCGTAATAGACGAGAAAACCATTGGCGACGAACATGATGCCAAAGAAGACGAAGAGGCCGATTAGGACGTGACGGCCCCGCACGGTTCGCGGGAGTGGTGTGGCCTCCATCGTCATTTCGCCCCGCTCTTCGGTGGACCCTGGAATGTCGCGTTATGTTCCATGGTCTCCCCGGTGGCGATATCGGTCACGACGAACTGGAACTGCGTTGCCTGGTCGGGAAGCGCGCGAACACCTTCCTTGTCCAAGGCAACGTGGAGTTTGACGCCCTTCAACTGGTCGGGCGGCACCGGGACGACACCGCTGTCGTGGCCCACCAACTGTACCGTCGCATCGGGTAAGCCGGTTACGCCAAGCTTGAACGCGCGCGGGACATATTGCTTGTTGAGAATCTTCACTTCATAGCCGTTTCGAACGCCGCCATCGGAGAGCTTGACGTAGAGCGGATTGCGATCGTGAATGACATTCACCTCCAGCACGGGGCGCATCATGAGCGCGACAATCATGATGATGCCGACCAGGACAATCAAACCCGCATAGAGCAAGACGCGCGGCCGCAATAGACGCAGTGGCTCGGCGTTCGGTGCACCCGCTTCGAGATTACGAACGGTGTCGTAAGCAATCAGACCGCGGGGCCTGCCAACCTTATCCATGATCGCATCGCAGGCGTCGATGCAAAGTGCGCATTGAATGCACTCGAGCTGAGCACCATCGCGTATGTCGATTCCCGTGGGGCAGACGGCCACGCACTGGTTGCAGTCGATACAGTCGCCCCGGCCCTCCCAGGATTGGCCGGCCTTGTGCGCACCGCGGGGTTCTCCCCGCCAGTCACGGTAGGAAATCAACAGTGAGTCGCTATCGAACATGGCCCCCTGAATTCGCGGCCAAGGGCACATATAGATACATACCTGCTCACGGGCGATGCCGCCCAGAACATAGGTCGACACCGTGAACAACCCGATGAAGAAATAGGCCGCCGCCGGCGCGCTGAAGGTCAGGAGCTGTTTGGCAAGGGTCGGCGCGTCAGCAAAATAGAAAACCCACGCGCCGCCTGTGGCGACCGCGATCGCGAGCCAGGTCAGATGTGTGGCGCTCTTTTTCCAGATTGTCTCAAAAGCCCAAGGGTGTTTGTCGAGCCGCAGGCGCGCATTGCGGTCGCCTTGCCAAAAGCGCTCAACGGCCACCATCAAGTCGGTCCACACAGTTTGTGGACACGTGTAGCCACACCAGACACGTCCCGCCACGGCGGTGACCAGGAACAGCACCAAGGACGCCAGTACGAGCAAGCCCGTGACGTAGTAAAACTCTTGAGGCCAAATCTCTAGAAAGAAGAAGTAAAAGCGGCGTGCTGGCAGGTCGAGTAGAACTGCCTGATCGGGCAGATAAGGCCCGCGATCCCAGCGCACCCAAGGGAGCAGGTAGTAAATGCCAAGCGTGACGGCCATGACGATCCATTTGATCGTTCTAAAACGGCCGTGAGCCTCTTTCGGGTAAACCTTGACTCGGTCGGCATAGAGCTGCGTCTCCTCGTCCGAGGGAGATGCGCCGCCGCCCAGCTCGATATTTGCCATTGCCCTACCAAACTATCACAGGGCGCTCTATTGCCCACCACCTAGGGAGTGTACATAGATCGCCAGCTTCTTGATCGTCGCTGGGTCGAGACGCTCCGAGAATGCCGGCATCATTCCAGCGCGGCTATAAGTAATTGTCTCGACAAGCGTGTCCTTATCCCCCCCGTACAACCAAAGCTCGTCCGATAGATTCGGCGCACCAAGCGCCTGGTTCCCCGCTCCGTCCGGACCATGACAAGCCGCGCAGCTGGTCGCGTAGATTTCTTGCCCTCGCGCCGCTGCCTCTGCGTCTTGCTCATTGCCCGAGAGGGACATGACATATTCGGCAGTATCCGAGATCTGTTCCCGGTTCAACATTCCAAGCTCGCCGAAAGCCGGCATCATGCTCATCCGGGTCTGTGGATCATCAGACCGGATGCCGTGAAGGATCGTTTGCTGAATGCCGTCAATCGAGCCCGCCCAGATCCAGGCATCGTCCCGTAAGTTGGGGTAGCCTACGAAACCTTGTGCGCCACGGCCGTGACAAGGAGCACAGTTGTCACCAAACGCGGCCTGGCCGCCGGCAAGCGCGAAGCTCAAAAGCTCCGGATCGGCCTGGATCGTTTCGAAATCGCCTTCGTTGATCTTGTCACTAAAGACGGCCGTCTGTTTCTTTGCAGCGGCGATATCCTTGTTTACCTGCGCACGTTGGCTGTAGCCCAGGTAACCCTTCGTATATGAGGATACGGTGGGCCAAGCCGGATAGACGATCCAGTAGCCAATGGCCCAGATGACTGTGGCGTAGAATACGTAGAGCCACCACTTAGGCAGCGGGTTGTTCCACTCCTCGATTCCGTCCCACTCGTGACCGGTGGTTCCGAACCCCTCCGGGGATTTTTCTTCCTTGTTCGCCATGGCTCAGCCGTCTTTCCCCTTGTCGGACTCTGGATCGTCTTCCAGAGGCAGTTTCGCCGCCTCATCAAAGCGCTTTTTGTTGCCAGGCCAGAACGCGTAGATCACGACACCGGCGAAAAGCACGATGAAAAAGATGAGCGCGGCTACCTGACTGATCGAAGCGACTTGTTCGTATTCCATGGTTCCGTCCTCACCTCAGGTTGGGGCCGGCCTCGTCAAAGCTAGCAAAGTCAACGAGAGTTCCCAGCATCTGCATGTAAGCGATGAGCGCATCCAGCTCGGTGATCTTCTCCGAGTTACCGTCGAATGGGCCAGTCTGCGCCTTCGGATAACGAGCCAGCAGTGCCTCGACGTCGCCGGCGTCGTTGCCGGCTTGAGCTTCGAGGTCCGCCTTCGCGGATTCGATCATCTCCTCCGTATACGGGACACCGACGGCTGCATTTGCTTTCAGCACACCCTGGATGTTCTCGTAGTCTAGTTCCCGCTCGGCGAGATAAGGATACCCGGGCATGATCGACTCAGGCACCACCGACCTTGGGTTGATCATGTGCGCCCGGTGCCACTCGTTGGAGTATTTGCCGCCGACCCGCGCAAGGTCTGGCCCTGTGCGCTTCGATCCCCACTGGAAGGGATGGTCGTACATGCTCTCGGCTGCCAGACTGTAATGACCGTAGCGCTCGACCTCGTCCCGCAAGGACCGGATCATCTGGCTATGGCAGACGTAGCAACCCTCACGGATGTAAATGTTGCGACCCGTCAACTCCAGCGGCGAGTAGGGCCGCATACCTTGCACCTTCTCGACCGTTGACTTCAGCCAGAACAGTGGCGCGATCTCGATCAGCCCGCCGATACTCACCACGATGAGAATGCCGACGAGCATCAGCATCGGGCTTTTTTCTAGGACGTCGTGTTTTCCCCAGCTCATTGGCCCCTCCCTATTCCGCCGGCGCCGTGTATTCGCCAGGCCGGAATTCAGGAGCCGCAGCGACAGACGGTTGATCGGTCGCATCGACGGGCTGATCGCCTCGCGCCGTGCGCCAGAGATTGTAAGCCATCACGAACGCACCCAGGACGAAGAGCAGTCCGCCGATAGCCCGGATGATGTAGAACGGATGCATGGCCTCGACTGTTTCCACGAAAGAGTATTCGAGGAAGCCGAGCGAGTTGTAGGCCCGCCACATCAGCCCTTGCAGGATGCCCGACACCCACATGGAGGTGATGTAGAGCACGATGCCGAGCGTCGAGATCCAGAAGTGCCACTCGACCAGGCGCTGTGAGTAGAGGGCCTTGCGGTGCCACAGCCACGGCACAAGGCAATACAGCGCGCCGAAGCTAATGAAGGCAACCCAGCCGAGCGCGCCAGAGTGAACATGGCCAATGGTCCAGTCGGTGTAATGCGACAGTGAGTTGACCGACTTGATGCTCATGAGCGGGCCTTCGAAGGTCGACATGCCATAGAAGGCCACGGCCACGATCAGCATACGGATGACGGGATCCGTGCGCAGCTTGTCCCAAGCCCCGGACAACGTCATGAGACCGTTGATCATACCGCCCCAGGACGGCATCCACAGGATGATCGAGAAGGTCATTCCAAGGGTCTGCGCCCAGTCAGGTAGAGCGGTGTAGTGCAGATGATGCGGGCCTGCCCAGATATAGATGAAGATCAGCGACCAGAAGTGGACGACCGAAAGCCGATAGGAGTAGATCGGCCGCTCGGCACGCTTCGGCACGAAGTAGTACATCATGCCGAGGAAGCCGGCCGTTAGGAAAAAGCCTACTGCGTTGTGCCCATACCACCACTGAGTCATGGCATCCTGAACGCCCGCGTACAGAATGACGCTCTGCGTCCCCAGCAGCGAGACCGGTACCGCCAAATTGTTGACGATGTGCAACATCGCAACGGTCACGATGAAAGCGAGATAGAACCAGTTCGCCACGTAGACGTGCGGTTCTTTCCGCTTGGCGAGTGTGGCAAGGAAGACCAGGAGGTAGACGACCCAAACGATCGTCAGCCACAGATCCACGTACCATTCGGGCTCGGCGTATTCCTTGCTCTGCGTAACGCCCAGAAGATAGCCGGTCGCCGCCAAAACGATGAAGAGCTGGTATCCCCAGAAAACGAACCACGGAGACCATTTGCCTGCGAGTCGTGCGCGACACGTCCGCTGCACTACGTAAAACGAAGTGGCGATGAGTGCGTTACCGCCGAACGCGAAGATCACCGCGGAGGTGTGGAGCGGCCGCAAGCGTCCGAAACTCGTCCATGGCAGGTCAAAATTGAGCGCAGGAAAGGCAAGCTGCCAGGCGATGACATCGCCCACGATAAATCCCGCGATCCCCCAAAAGACCGTTGCGATAACGCCAGCCCTGACGACGCCGTCGGCGTAACCGCGCGTGTCCGCGGGCTCCCGGCCCTCGACGAACTGCGTCAGTATGTAAAGAAGTGCGATACCGGACGCGCCAAGCAGGAGACAGCCATGAAACTTCATGACCGGATCCTCGCCTGCTATCGCGAGGACGAGACCAAGGATTACCAGAAACGCCGCGGCGCCAATCGCGAGAAAGTCTGACAGCGCTTTCCACTCATCCCGCTGCGTTTTTGCGGCCATGTCTCCAACCCCTCAATCTCAAGCGTTGCCCAAACTTGGACCCGAAGCATTGCGCTTCGGAGAATTCATTGGTTCCCGCGTCAGCCGTCGCGGTTCTTTTCAACATCGTTACACGCCGACTAGGGCCCAACTACCTTGATTCAGCGCAAGCTCTTCATCGATCCATCGAAAAGTTGGGACCCTCTGGTTGCTGATTATTCACTTCGCAAGCTCATGATGTAGGCCGCAAGGTCCTCGAGCTCGCGCTTTGTGAGTGGAATCACTGGCATGGGGTGCGCGGGAATGGCAATCCGCGCCATGACCTCGCCGGGTGTCTGATGCTGCTGGTTCGCAATCTCGCGAAAGGTTGGTACGTCGGCGACGGCCTCGGTCTGATTGTCTGAGACAAGATGGCAGTTCGAGCAAACGCGCTCTGCCAGCGCCTTGCCACGATCGGCGTCCGGTTCATTCGTAACGGGGCTCTGGGCCTCGACGTCGGACGCAAGGCAGAGAAGAAGAGCGGCCGTCAGCAGTGCGAAGACACAGAGCGGCGATAGAACTTTGTAGGAACTCATGTAGCCATTGCCTCAAGTTTCGGCATATCGAGCACCGATACCTGGCGCGCCGATTCAAGCTTGATGATACCGGCGTCCTTTAGTTCGGCAAACATTCTCGATACGGTCTCAAGGGTGAGCCCAAGATAGTCGGCGATATCGTGGCGCGGCATTGCCAGATGTAAGGATTGTTCGGACCCAGTCCGGCGCACCATCTCAATAAGAAATGCAGCAAGCCTCTCCAGGGCATTCTTACGGCCAAGAAGTAGGAGATGATCCTGGGTCTGCCGTAGACCGATCATGGTACGATTCAGCAGTTCGTGAACAAAGCTGCTTGAGGATGTGGCACTGAGAAGGTTCTGCCACTTATAGGCGATGACCTTCACCGGTCCGATGGCCTCTGCCGATACATGATGCACATCGTCTACTTCGAAGCCGAACATATCGCCCGGGAGGTGGAATGCGCTGATCTGGCGGCGCCCGTCTGGTAACAGCTTTGATACACGGACAACGCCCGAGACAATCTTGTAGACGTAGCCTGCGGCTTCGCCCTCAGCGAAAATCTCGCTATTGCGCGCGAAATTCAGCGGAACGCTTGATGTGTGGAATTCAGTCTCTTCGCGCGGCTTCGGAGGAACCGACGGCGCGAGTGGCATCTGTGTCTGCGGAAGATCCATGACGGGAAGCGGCGTCAGCATAACAACCCCCTGAAGGTCACATTGACTAACATCAGAGATAGCGTCGTTCGTGCGTGGCTGAAATTCGGGCCGGTTCCCTAAGGGATTCTACGTAGGCGGGATTGTCTCAGAGCGGTCGCAGATTTGCGCCGGATGACTCATTCGTTTCAATTACTTGCCGAATGGTTTCCAGCATGAGCCCGCCAAGAATCGGCTTTTCGAGGACCCTGGTGACGCCGCCGCTCCGCGCTTTGGCGAGGAGCCGCTCGGTCTTTTGGGACACCATGAGAATGACCGGGACACCGGAACGGCCGGCAAGCTCCGAGTCGCGAGCACCCGCGACCCTCGAAAAGACGTCTTGGTCCAACACCAAGCAGGTGCTCTCGAGGTGTGTTGTGCGTAAGAGCGGGGAGAGCCCTTGCTCGTCGCAGAAGCGTGTCTCATAACCTTCAAGCTCCAAGGAAAATCGCAAGCTGTCGGCGAGCGTCCCGTCGCGAACGGCAATCAACACCGTGCCAGCATGGCTCATTTTCTTCTTCCCCAACCATCGGTACCCGCCCAGCAGCTCGCCCCCTGCCATGTGGCCTGCAGTGTATGCCTCGTGGAGTTAGCGGCTTTGAGCCACATCAAAAGGAAATTGCGATCAAAACGAGGGGTAGCTGCTGGTTCTAGATCGCAGTGCCAGGAGACATTCCCACATGGGCAAGAACGGCCATCCGAACCAATTCCGACAGACTTTTTGCTTGCATCTTGGTCATGACGTTCGCGCGATAGACCTCGACCGTCCGTGGACTGATGCCATACGCGGCGGCGATGACCTTGTTGGCCTGGCCCGCTACAAGGCCTTCGAGAACCTGGCGCTCACGCTCGGACAGGTTCGCAAGCCGGCCCAATATCTCCCGCGTCTGAGTGTCGCCATCACCGTCGGCCTTCTTCAGTGCCGCTTCCACAGCCTTGAGGAGGACTTCGTCCTCAAAAGGCTTCTCGATGAAATCGACGGCGCCAGCCTTCATGGCCTCAACCGCCAGAGGAATGTCGCCATGGCCCGTGATTACGATGGCCGGCATAAAAGGCACCTTGTCCTTGATGCGTCCAAGTAATTCGATCCCCGTCATATCGGGCATGCGCACGTCAGTCACAAGGCAGCCGCTGACGGACGGGTCAATGTCCTCCAAGAACGCCACCGCCGACTCGTAGACCCTAACGGGAAGCCCTGCCGAGCCGAGCATGAACGCCAACGACTGGCGAACAGCCTCATCGTCGTCGACGATATGAATGACGGGGTTCGCAGACATCAAACCTCGGCCTCGCTCCTCGCCGGCTCCAACGTAAACCGGAAGATAGTGCCGCCTTCCGGATTCTTCTCAACCCACATGCGACCCCCGTGCGCCTCTACAAGACGCTTGGAGATGGACAACCCAACTCCCATACCAGTGGCCTTGGTTGTCACGAAAGGCTGGAACAGTTGCTCGGCGATCTCTTCGGAAATCCCTGTTCCAGTATCGGCGACCGTTACGAGCACCATGGGCTCTCCCGTTTCGTGGCTATCTGTGGGCGACCGGGCCGTTGAAACCAATAGGACTTTTGGATCACACCCCTCCATGGCCTCGATGGCGTTGCGCATGAGGTTTAGGAGCACCTGTTGAACCTGCACCTTTACGACCATCACACTTGAGACGGACGTGTCCAATTGGAAGCTCGGTGTTACACCTTCGTCTTTGGCATCAATCAGAGCCAGTGCGCTGGTCTCTTCAACTAGATCATTGATGTTCTCTGGACGGCGAACAGTCTCCTGGTCCGTCACAAAATCCCGAAGCTGGCGGATGATCTCGCCGGCGCGAAGCGTTTGCTGCGTGGTCGCTCCCAGCGCCTCGCGCACCATGGCAACCTTTTTGCCTTCGATCGATTCCAGGAGCCGGTTGCATCCTTGCAGGTAGTTGGAGATGGCGGTCAGTGGCTGATTGACTTCGTGTGCGAGGGTCGAGGCCATTTCGCCCATCGCGGTTAAGCGAGAGAGTCGCGCCAATTCTGTTTGCAAATCCTGCAGCTGTTTCTCTGTATTTTGACGGTCGGTGAGATCGCGGATGAACCCAGTGAAAAACCTCTGATCGCCGGACCGCATCTCCGCAACTTCGAGCTTCATGGGGAACGTAGAACCGTCTTTGCGTTCTCCGGTGACAACACGATCACGGCCGATGATGCGTCGCTCGCCTGTCTCGAGATACCGCGCAATATAGGCATCGTGTTCTTCGCGCATAGGTGAAGGCATGAGCATTGAAACATTGTTCCCGGCAACATCGACTTCCTTGCGTCCAAAGAGGCGTTCGGCCGCTGCGCTAAACGAGTGGATAATGCCCGTCTCGTCGATGACCACGGTGGCATCGGGCACGGTGTCCAAAATCGAACGCAAATGAGCCTCGCGTGCGCGAACCTCCTTGGCACTTCGGCGGCTGCGCACCCGAGTTCGCCGAAGCAACTCGCCCAACCAGGCGATCCCTATCCCAACACCGGCGAAGATGCCGAGCTCGGCCAAATCAGGAACGGCCTTGTCGCCATGCGGTATCAACGCAAAGCCGATTGCAGCTGACAGGATCGTTGCCAAGAGGCCCGGGCCCAAGCCGCCGAAGCCGGCCGCGATCGCAAGACCAGGGATAAAGATAAGGAAGGAAGCGCGCCCCTCAAGCCAGGGATACAGTCCCCAGGCGAGACAAGCCATGCCGGCGACCGCCGCCACCGCAACGCCATAGTGGACGGCGTCTGTCGCGGGATCGACGATAGCGCGCCGCAGCCGCTCAATCAGTCCCAGATGACGCCTCTTGGTAACCGGCCCATGCATGCACAGACATTACCATTTTCGCGGCTTAGACCTAGCCGGCGTCGCCCCCTTCCCCAGCATCCATAGGTATCCAGAACATGGAACCCGTACATGCCGAAGGGCCCCACAAGAAGGCGACGCTGCGATTGGTGAAGGAACATATCCCCCTCGTCCTTGCGGAATTCACTCAGCAAAGGGGCAATATGCGGCAGTTTCTTGGGAACACCGGGCATGAGATTTGGGCAACGGTAGCAAGACGCTGGGTGGCATTATTGCGACCGATCGGATGCCGCCTGTCGGCCGCGCCGTTTTGAGGGATGCGAACAGAAAAGTGGCTGGCGCGAATGGAAGCCAGACATCCTCCAGAGCAACTGAGAGCTACCCACGCGATGTCACCGTTTTTTTTCGCGCGCCAGAAGCACTTTTCATCCAGTCTTTGGCCCGGACGCAATAGGGCTCTCCCGCGCCTGTCTCAAAGAAGCCGTCGAGACATGCGGAGCACGATTCGGCATGTCTAGATTACTGGACGCGATCTGGTACGGCAGGACCATCCGTATTCAGCTTATGATTGCAATTGGCGTCATCAATGGCGTCGCGCTTGCCATCGTGGGCATGATCTTTGTCGCGAACGCCCGGCAAGCCACGCAGGTTGAGATGGAGGCAACGGTTGAGCTCGCCAAGAACTTTGCTCGAATTGCAATTCAATCGCTCTCGCTCGATGCTCGGCCCGAAGACCTTACGAAAAAGGTGGATCAGCTCTCCGGCCGTCTGCGGATCGGCAAACTCCGCCATGTCCGCATTCTCATGGCCGATGCCAACGGCGATCTCGTCCAGCTATCACCGGCACCCGATTCTGAGCGCGATCCGAAACATCCGCCCCCGGCACCTAAGTGGTTTGAGACGCTCGTTGCTCCTGACGTGGCTCCACGAACACTCAACATGGTGGTCTCGAAAAAGCTCGCAGGCTCAGTCGTCATGGTCGAGACGCCCGTCATGGACGGCGAACGCAATTGGGATGTGGGAACCGTCGTTATAGCGGGCGAACCAGCCGATGAAATCGCCGAAGTATGGGCGGACATGTCGTCCCTTGGCCCCATGATCGCCCTGATCGATGTTCTCGTCTTGGCTACACTGTATGTCGTGCTAGGTCGCTTGCTCGATCCCATGACAAGTCTTGGCAAGGGCCTGACCCGGCTTGAGGACGGTGAGTACGAAACTCGGCTTGCACCGCCACGCGCCCAAGAACTGCACACAATCGCACTGCGCTTCAATCGCCTTGCGGAGACGCTCGGACGGACGAGATCCGAGAACGGCCGACTATACGGTCAGCTCGTCACAATCCAAGAGGACGAACGGCGCGAAATAGCCAACGAACTCCACGACGAGGCAAGTCCCTGCCTTTTCGGCATCATGGCTAACGCCATCTCGGCGCAACGGCGCGCGACTGAAGACAAGACAGAGTCCAACGCCGAAATCGGCGAGCACATGACCGAGATTCTGAAGATCACCGATCGGCTAAAGCACATGAACCGGGTCATGCTCAAGAAGCTGCGTCCGGTGGCGGTTGGCCGAGTAGCAGTTTCCGAACTCGCCAGCGAACTGATCGGCGAGTTACAGAAGCGCTACACGAATGTAGACATCACTCATTCACTTCGGACGCGGGCGGAACGCTACGGAGAAGCTATCGACCTCACAGTCTATCGCTGCATTCAAGAGGGCGTCACCAACGCGATTCGGCATGGTAATGCCCGAGCCATTCGAGTGGACCTGTTCGCAAAGCAACACAGGGCAGGCGTTAGAACGCTCCAGCTTCTTATTCAGGACGACGGTCGTGGATTCCGCACCGACGCGGCGATGGGATTTGGACTGACCGCTATGCGCGAGAGAGTCCACGCACTCTCTGGAACCTGGAACATTGAGAGCGTTTCGGCCAAAGGAACACTGCTGAAGATCGTTATCCCACTCTCCGCAGCGCGGGCCAGAGCCAGGGGCTCCTCATTCAGGACATTCGATGATGTTGAGGTTTCATAGATGCAGGTTCTCGTAATCGACGATCACCCCATTGTGCTCGAAGGCTGCCGGCAGCTTCTCAAATACGCGGGGGCGAAAACGATCATACAGACGGAGAGCCTCGCAGAAGGGTTCCAGCTCTACCGCAGCAAGAAGCCAGATGTGATCATCGTCGACTTGGCGATGCGAACTGGCGCCCTGGGCGGATTGTCCTTCATCAGGCGCCTACGACTTCACGACAATCGGACGCCTATTCTTGTGTTCAGTATGCACAGCGACCCCTTCATCGTATCCCAAGCGCTGAAGCTCGGCGCCAACGGCTACATTCTCAAGGACACGTCTGGCGATGAGATCGTCAAGGCCTTCGCTGCGATCCGCAATGGCGTTCCGTATTTGAGCCACGAGCTTGCCTCTAGCATTGCGTTTATGGAGGCCCGCGGCCACAGCAAGAACCCGTTGCACGCGATCACGGAAAGGGAGCTGCAGATCCTGTCTTTACTGGCCGAGGGAAGGTCCTACGCTCAGATCGCCGCGGACTTGCACGTTAGCTACAAGACGATTGCGAATACGTGCAGTCAGCTGAAGTCAAAGCTGCGGGTGAAGTCACTACCTGAGCTGATGCGGCTCGCGATTGAGAATCTGCCCACGATGCCCAGCAGGGCACTTGGGCACTAGGTTGCGCTAGGCCGCTACTCAACCTTCTTGGCGGGTGTTGTCTTACGCCCTTCGCCTGTCGTCGGTGCTCCCGGCCGATAGGCAGTCTTCTTGTAATTGCCCCCATCCAGGCTGAGCTTGGTCGTCCAACCCGTGGTCCATTTGATCACAGCGTTTGAGTCATCCGCCGACCACGACCCATCAAGCACATGCCCTTCTTTTTCGCCGCGTGCGGTCGCGTCAGAAAAAAGAGCAATCTTGAAGGCGTTGCCCTTCGTGTCCTCGGTCATATAGGTTCCGGCCCAGTCGGCGGCATGACTGGCACCAACACCGAGCGAGGCAGTTAGCATGGCTGCGACTAGCCTAAGGGCCCACTTGTTCTTCGACATAGATTTCTCCTCCCCAAGCTCTAGCGCGGCTTTGACTTTCTGCGCCTATCGACTTCCCGTTGACTTACTTCGCCGGACTGGACCAAGGCCCGAACGCAGCTCTTTGACAGCTTGTCGCCGTGGCGATTCATGCAATTGCGCAGAGCGTTGGTTTCAAGACCGTACTGGCCACAATACTTCTTGTAGTCTGCCCGGCAGTGCTTCCGTACGGCCTCACTGTAGGCGGAGGCACTTGCACCGCTTGGCCCGGCCACAGTGACCAGACACGTGGCGATTGCGTAAATGGCGAGCCTCTGCATCACACTGTTGTCCCTCCAGCACTGCGTCGACCTATCCCCAATTCTGGCCGCATCACAGCTAAGCTCATCGCTGCCGATCGAATTGATGCAAATCGAGACCCTAACCGTTCGTGCGCCGGTCGGCTATGTCGGATCTCGTCGTTCGGAGCACTGGCCAGAATCTCACCCCACCGTCGGCTGTCACCGCGCGCAATGGACCGCACTCTGTGCTAGACCGGAGTCGCAGCGCACGTGCTTGGGGGGACTGCATGGGACCAATGACCGGAACCAGCGAACAAAGGGCCCGTTACTGGCTGGTGGTTGTGGCAGCCTGCGCCGGGGTGTTCGCGGTCGCCTATAACACGACGGCCGTCATGACGGCGCTTCCGGCGATCAAGTCGAGCCTCGACCTCAGCGTCGACACGCTCCAATGGGTCATCAACATCTATATGCTCTCGACGGCGGTCACGCTCGCGGCAATGGGGCATTTTGGCGATACGTTCGGTTTGGCCCGCATGTTCGCGGTCGGACTCGGCCTTTTCGCGCTTGGCTCGATCACGCTCGCGCTCTCGGGCGATGCGGTTGTTCTGCTCGCCGGGCGGAGCTTGCAAGCGCTTGGGGTAGCGGCCTTGATGGCGACGTCCGTGGCGCTGATCAGTGTCTCCTCCCCGCCCGAGAAGCGGGCCTCGATGCACGGACTCTGGGCCGCGGCGGTCGCGGTCGGCTTTGCCCTCGGCCCGCTGATCGGTGGCACGCTCGTCGATGTCATCAGCTGGCGCGCTATCTTCGTTCTTGATCTCCTGATTCTGTGCGTGGCGGGCTTTCTTTGCTTTCGAGTCGATCGGCTGGATTTGGTACCTCACCAACCGGATGCTGGGAAGCGCACCGATTTTGGCGGCATTGGACTCCTCTTCGTGATGTTGGCGTCATTTCTTTACGGCCTGACCAGCGGCCAGCTCTCCGGCTGGCTCGCGCCTCAAACGCTGATGCTCTTTGGTTTCGCGATAGCGGGCGGCGTTGGCTTTGTGATCCGCGAACTACATGCGGACGACCCCCTCATCGAGTTCGGATTCTTCCGACATCTGGACTACGTGGCCGCGACGATCTGTATGTTCTTGAATGGCATCACCCAGATGGGCGTCCTGTACTTTACGAACATCTTTCTCCAATCACCCACGGGCTTGGATTTCAGCGCATCGCAGGCGGGCCTGGCTCTGCTGCCGTTCACGTTCGCGATGTTCGTGGTATCGCTAACGCTACCAAGGCTGATCGCAACCGGTCGGTACCGCATTCCAGTCGTGCTGGGCATGCTCCTCCTGGCTGTCGGCTATTGGCTGATGCACGATATCGACCACCAGACACCCTATAGCGATGTTTGGTGGCGACTAGCGATCATGGGCGTGGGCGTCGGTTTCAACTGGGCGCTTCTGCCTCGACTGGGCTTGGGTGCCCTTCCCGATGCCCATGCAGGACAGGGCTCGGGCGTCCTCAACACGACTATGTTCGCCGGCTTAGCTACTGGAACGGCTCTCGGCGGCGTGGTGACGTCGCGAATCAAGCATGACGTTATCGGCCCCGTCGTCGACAGCATCGCCGCCTCGACACCTCACTTGCACACTCTCAAGATCATGCTCGTGCATGGTTCAGAGAGCCAGATTCAACGAGCTATGACGAAGATCCCCCAAGCCGATGTCGGAAAACTCGAAACTGCCATGCTTGGCGCCGCCGACAGCGGGTTTTCTGGTGTCATGATTTTCATGATGATCGCTGCTCTGCTGGGCGTGGTTGTCGGCGCTATTTTGATCCGGCCCGAAGCGAAGACGCCGTAGCACCGTCGTGAATTCAATCTGCTCCTCTCAGCCGAGAGGGTCCGGGATTAGCCGGCGACGCGCTTCAGCTTTCCCGACTTGGCGCCGTAGGTCATCGCATCGCTGCCAAGTGCTGGTTTGACCTAACCGCTGCGCACGATGAATCAGATTTGTGACAACTGCATGCTCAGCGTTGCTCGCCTATCCCGCTTCCGCAAGGGAGGGCCGTCTAGTTCTTGGCAAGCGCGACGGCCTTGATCTGCGCCATGACGGTTTCGCCCGACGCAAACCCCAACCTGTCCCAAGAAAGCCGCGAGACCCGACTGAGGAGTGGCGCCCCCCTTCCATCAGCCCCAAGTTTCAATCGAACAGTCATTTGCGTTTCGCCAGCCGGTGCGACTGAATCGATACGGACCGGCAGCGCGTTCAAGATCGTGGTGTCTGTTGATGCCTCGCGGCTTAGGCTCACGTCGCTTGCACCGATCCGCAAACGCCGAACCGTCCCCGTCGGTCCCAAGTCACCGGCCACGAGAAGCGTTCCGCCCGGGACGTCGACTTTTGCGAGACCATAGCCGGGATCGTACTCCTTGACAGTACCATCGAGAACCGCGACCGGCTCCGGCATGCGCACCATGGGTAAGTCTGGATCGGCGAGCAATTCGGCAATGGGGCCAGCGGCCCGCACCGTGCCGCGCCGCATGAGGACCAGCGTGTCCGCCAACCGTTCGATCTCTTCGATATTGTGACTTACGTAAAGCACCGGAATGGATAGGGTTCTGTGTAATTGCTCGAGATATGGCAGGATCTCTTCCCGCCCCAAGCTGTCGAGCGCCGAAACAGGCTCATCCATCAAGAGAAGGCGCGGCTGTGACAGAAGCGCCCGGCCGATGGCCACACGCTGACGCTCACCGCCTGACAGATGCGCCGTGGGTCGATCGAACAGCGGTGCAATGGCCAGCAGATCCACCACATCATCGAAGTCGATCGTATGGCTGCCACGCTTAGCCCGCTTCTGTCCGAACTCGAGGTTTTCGCGGACCGACAAATGCGGAAAAAGACTGGCCTCCTGGAAGACGTAGCCGAGCGCGCGCCGGTGAACGGGCACAAAGCGCCGGCCCTCCTGCCAGACCTCGCCATCGATCACGAGCCTGCCGCCGGCCATGCGGGTGAGACCTGCAATGCACCGCAGCACCGACGTCTTTCCGCAGCCCGAGGGTCCGAACAGAGCGGTGACGCCGCGGCTCGGCGCGGTGAAATCTGCGTCGAGCTTGAAGCTGCCCAACTCGCCTGAGAACCGTGCCTCGATCACGGCTGGTCGCTCTTGAATCGCGTCTCGACCGCTCGCATCGCGAAGATCACCGCGAACGACAGCAGCAGCATCGCGCCGGCAAGTACGTGCGCCTTGCCCCATTCCAACGTTTCCACGAACTCGAATATGGCAATCGAGAGCACCTTCGTTTCGCCCGGAATGCTGCCACCAATCATGAGCACGACGCCGAACTCACCCATCGTATGCGCAAACCCCAGAATCGCGCCCGTCAGGATGCCAGGCATGGCCATTGGGAGCGCAATGCTAAAAAAGGCGTCCAGGGGTCGTGCACGCAGGGTAGCGGCAGCTTCCCAATGCCGCTGGCTCATCGCCTCGAACCCATTGCGGATGGGATTCACCACAAAGGGCAGCGAATAGAGTGTCGAGCCGACCACGAGACCTTCAAAGGTGAAGGGTAGCGAGCGGCCGATTAGGGCTGTGAGCGGGCTATCCGGTCCCAAGGCAATCAGCAGGTAGAACCCCAGAACGGTTGGCGGCAAGACGATGGGGAGCGAAACGAGAACCGCAACTGCCTCCTTGCCCCAAGCCTTACTGCGCGCGAGCCACCACGCGAGGGGGATGCCGATAAGGAGGAGGACAATCGTCGTGACTACCGCGAGCTGCAATGTGAGTAGGATCGTCTCGATCATCGCAGCATCGAACATGACTACTTCCTCCTCTGCCCGTCCATCGGCTAACGGTAGCCGAGCTCCCTGATCATTGTGACGGCTTCCGGGCTCTTGAGGAACTCCAGAAAGGCTCTTGCGGCCTCGTTGTTTCGCCCGCGCGCGAGGAGAACCGCATCCTGCCGCAACGGTTGGTGCATATCTTCTGGCACCCGCCACCGAGACCCCTCGTTACTGTCTTGGACCTGCGAGGCAGCCACAAACCCCACCGGTGCGTTACCGGTGGCCACAAACTGATAGGTCTGGTTGATGCTCTTGCCATCGACGAGACGGGGTCTGAGGCCGTTCAGCACTCCCAATCTCGTCATTGTCTCTATGGCCGCGGCGCCATAAGGCGCGATGGCCGGGCTGGCGATGGCGACATGTCGGAGGTTTGGGTCGGAGAGCACCGAGGGCGTCCCGTCGATCAGGTCGGGATCTGCACTCCAAAGAACCAGGATGCCGACTGCATAGGTGAACCGCGTGCCCGGTACAGCCAAGCCATCGGTGACGGCACGCTTGGGGCGCGCGACGTCTGCCGCCAAGAAGGCATCGAACGGCGCCCCGTGGGCAATCTGAGCAAATAGCTGGCCCGTCGAGCCGAAACTGAAGACCACGCGATGTCCTGTCGAGGCTTCGAATACAGCACCAAGGCGCTTTGCGGCCGATGTGAAATTCGCGGCTACGGCAATTGTCGTCTCAGCGGCACTAGCTGTCCTAATCTGCATACCGACCAGGACGATCGCCGCGGCTAACCCGATCCAAAACCTTGAGGGCATATGTGCCATTGCACGACTCGCCAGCGATTGAAGCGACCTGCAGAATTGGCAGGTCCCCAATGCCGTGACAAGTCTGGAACCGGTTGCGACCGATACCAATCAGATCAGTCGACGACGCGGAAACGGACACCTTCCGAGCTTACATATTGCTTGGGCCCGGTGCGCTTGAAGCTTACGCAGCTGGTACCCTTCGCCGGCCCTTTCGGAAAGGTGGAACAAATCTTGTTGCCCTTTGCCCGCCACGTGCCGTTCACCGAACCCATCAACGCTCTGGCGGTGACGACGCCACCTGACAGGTAGCGCATGGTGACATTCATGCCGAACTGACGTGTTACGATCGTCTTGTTCAGCATCTCATCGAGCACCTCCGACGCCGAGAGTGTTTTGGCGTCAGCGGACACAGGTGCAAGAGCACCTATCACTAAGACGAGAGAAAGGACACGCAACATAGCGGGTTCTCCGAGGTCAGGATTAGCCACCGCTGCCGGAAACCTTGGCGGCTGCGCGGCTACATCTGTGGCACTAGCGAAAGGTACGGAGCAAGATCGCGCGCGGATCACCCGGGGGGCCCAAGATCAGGGGATGTTGCGGAGTTATCAGGATTTAGCCTGTCTTCGAGGTTAAACGGGAAAAACGCCAGCTGGCGACCAGCCCGAGTAGGGCGAAACCCGTTACAACCCAGAACACATGCTGATGCCCCATCGCTCCCGGCGACTGGTCGAGTAGATACCCCATAAGAGGGCCCATGAAGACATCCGGCGTATAGCCGATTACAGAGACGAGACCGACCGCTGCTCCCGTGTAGGCCAAGGGCACTTTGCCTTCGCGCATGATTGCAAAGTAAAGGCCGCGCAGGGCGAAGATGCCCATACTGCTGCATATGATGGTGAGCAAGAAGATCCAAACCATACCCGACCCTATCAGTCCGCTTGCGAGAACGAGGCTACCCAGCGCGAGGAGAACGAAGGAACCCGCGGTCATTGTCGACGCCCCGATCCGGTCTGCCAGAAGGCCGGCCCCGACGGCGGCGAATGGCCGGATCCAAAGCGACAAGACACCCGCTTGCGCGGCATCGACCTCGTCGAGACCCACCACCTGATTTGCGTAGAGCGAAAAGTCGTCAATTGCTTTGAAACCGACATAGGCGCACAGGATGATCGCAGCCTGGAGCCACACGCTCGGCATAGCCGCTACGCGCGCAATGCCCTTGAGAGACAACTGCTGCCTCTCACCCGCCTCGGACGGATCGCTGTGGGGCAATGCCAGCACGACCAAGATCGCGGCCCCGAATGTCATGCACGACATAGCCAGGATTACCTGACTCAGGGCCTCGGTCCGTTCGGTAAGGCTTGCGGTGCCCTCTTCCGACGGGAGCAGCCCGGCGAAGAGCAGAACCATCATCGAACCCATCGAGGCCGCGAGCAGCCCCCGCCCTCCGTCAAGCAACCCGAAGGCTCGCCCCTGCTCGTCCCGGCCACCCCACTGGCGTGTGGCTCGGATCAAGGGCGCCCAGAACAGGGCGATCGTTGTGATACCCCAATAGGCATAGAGCATCACAAGCATTTGGAATGACGGAACCGTCATCAGAACAAGGCCACCAGCAGCCGTGGACACCAGGGCAATCGCGAGAAGTATGCGCGCGGGATATCTGTCAGCAAGCGGTCCGCCAAAAAAGTACGCCGCCATTGCAACAATTCCGTAGACGGAATAGGCGGTTCCAAGCTCAAGGTTGGTCAGGTCGAATACGTCGAGAAGCGTTGGCCGAAACACGCGCGCTAGGACAAAGGGCAGGAGAAACACAGACTCGCCGGCAATAACCAACGCCGCGATGGACAATACTCGCCGTGCCCGCCCCATCTCCACTGTCATCTGCCCCGTGCCGAACTTGAATGCTCCGACTGATGACCGCGCCCCTAGTGACAGAGCCACCTTTCGCTAAGGATACACCTTTCGGGCGCTAGCGAGAGGGCTTTGCCGTTGCCGATGCAAGCCGCAACTTCCAATCCTCAAGAAGTGTGCCGTCCAGATTGAGATGGCTCGCAATATGGTAGAGGCGCTGCGTCGCCGGCATGTGGGGCGCGGCCTCAAAGCGTTGGCGCAACCAATAAGGCGGAATGGCTTGGTAATAGAGCGTCGCACGAGCGCTCACCTTTTCCATTCTCGTGCCCTCAGGCAGCGTTATCTCGTAGCGCACGCGATCCCGACCCTTGCCGTCGGTATAGTCTGTATCTCGTATGGCGTCGTACCCAGGATGGGTCGCTTCGATATAGTACTTGAGCTCGGGATACCGGTCAGGGAATGGGCCACGCAGTTGCCAGCCTAGCGGCAACAGCCGATTGTCCTTTACGTGCTTGTGTCGGCGAATGAAGCTCGTCGTGAAATCGCCCTGTACGTCTTGAATCAGCTCCTCGTAAATTTGGACTTGATCCTCTCGCGTAATCACTTCGTGATGTGGCTGGTACTGCTCCTTGCCGTCCGCATCACGCACGAAAAACTCCGTCGGCAAGACACGGCCGTCGCTATCGACGAGTGCGCCTACAGAATTTGTTTTGCCCGAGCTCCACAGCGTGCGCTCGCCGTCCTCTCCCTCCTCGACGACAAGCAGCTCCAAAAAGGCGCGCCGGAAGCCCACTCCACTTGGAAAGCGATGGCCGGCCTTGTTGGTGATGTCGACATCCACGTTGAGGCGATTATCGCCTGCGCTTTCTGCAGAGACGTCGAGGTCCACAGTGTTGTCGCGTGCCTGTTGGACATAACCGTCGAGGGCCTGAGCGAGTCCATTGGCGCCCGTCATGAAATCCTTCTTCCGAACGCCAAGTACGTCATTGAACTGCTCGAACATCATCAGGAGCGTGGCGTTTAGCCCCCGAAACTTGTGCCGGCTGATGCCCTCCTCACGGTAGCGAACGTTGATGCCGTCGGCCCCGACCAGATGATCGGCCTCGGGATGAGTGTGGTCCTGAATTGCCGCGAGCCGGCCTTGCACTTTCTCGACATGGACCTTGCCATCGGCGCTCGTGAAGCTCTCTGGCATGTGACAACTCTGACAGCTCCTCGCCTGTTCCGGGGTCTTGTTGTAGACCGGGTACTCGTCCTGATAGGCGCTATTGAGCCATTCGAGATAGGTCGCTTGTTCGATCGTATGCTTGTACGGGCGGAAGACCGGATCGTTCGGCAGATCATCGAGCATGGTGCGTTGATCCGGCGGGATCGGCTCGTCGACATTGGGCAAATTGACGACGTGGCATGAACCGCAAAGGCGCGAGCTCTTAATAAAAGGGTCGTGCTTTGGCGTCAGACCCAGGGCGTTCTTCATGGGTTGCGCGGCTATATCGTCGTCTTCCAGCGGACCGTAGATTTCGTCCGGTTCGCCGCGCGGCAAGCGCCCCGTAGTGACTTCCGTCAAATAGGCGCGCAACCGGTCCAAATCGTTCGATGCGAATCTTTCTGACTTGGAGCTGTGACACAGTGCGCAGCTGACCCCGTCGCGGCCGAGCGCGCCATACTTGTAGTAAGGGTTGTCGCGGTCTTCCGCCTCTAGAAAGAGGTATTCCCGCTTGAACAACGGATCCAAGCTCAGGTTCTGCGCATCGTGCTCAAGCTGCCGTTGCCCCATGGGCGCATGGCAGCTGAAGCATAGATTCTGTAGACGCCGGACATACTTCGTCTTCTTCTCCGGGTCGGAAGAGAGTTGCTTTTCAAGCAGCGCAATCTCCGTGTCGAGCTGAGCGTGGAAGATCGGATCGCGGCCCGCTAGTCCCATCGGCGACCACCGCCATTCGCCATAGTGAGACAAATTGTATCCATCGCCATACTGATCGCTCATCGGAATAAACAGATTGGGGCCCGACAAGCCCTGACTGTTCAGACCCGCATGGCAACTCATGCATTGGTCCGAGCTGATGAAACCAGGCGCGCCTTTTCCAGGCGCCACCACGCGATCACCTACCTCCGACGGAAGGACTTCAATAGGGCCAACATTCGCTATGCGGTCTGGCGAGAACAGCGCAACAAAGTCGGGATTGGGCGATCCGAGACGAGACGGCATCTTACCCGAGCCCGTATGGCCGGGCCCCGACATCGTGTGGGAAGCTCCTTGCGTGTTCTTGAGTGCATGCGCGTGGTGCGGTGTCATTGCGTTCTCACGCCAGGAATCGTCGACCCGATAGCGAATCGGCTCTCCAGGAAGGCCTTTGATGTTCCGCGTTGTCGAGAATGTCGATTGCTGCTCGGCCGAGGCATGACAGCGGACGCAGTACTGCCCGAAGCCAGCGGCCGGATAACTCAGGTGAGGCGAGACATCCGTCTCCGCCTCGTGACCGGGTCGATTGATCTCGGCCCAATACCAGCCGTCTTTCGCGCCGGCGGCGTCCCGCACCATGACAGTCCAGTGACGCAGCGCTGCAACAACCTCTTTCTCGTCAAGCCCCTCGTAACGCGCTGCAGGTGGCTTGAACATCTCCTTGACGATGATGGCACCGTCTTTCATCGGGGCCTTGCGGTCGCTAATGATCCACTCTATCGCCGCGGGAGAGTAGTAGACGCGAACCGCCGGATGCGTGCCGTAGTACACGCCATCAATGTATGGGCCCGTATCGCGCACAAGGCTTCCGGCCATCCCCTTGTCCACACACCATCCCAGTTCCACATAGCGCCGATCGGCCAGGAAGGTCGTGAGCTGCGCCTGATAACCTTCCGGCGATTGCGTTGTCGGCAGCGGCAAGTCGGCCGGTTTTGCGTCTGCGCAATGGTCGGGCATGCGGCCCGACTGAACCTCTGACGCATGCACGGCCGGTCCGGCAGCCATCAGAATACTTGTCGTCAAGACGGCACAAACGACGGCAAGCGCGTCGAAGCGTCTGCTCGGTGCCTTTGCGGGACCGCAGCCGTGACCAATGTGCATGAAACCCGGCGTCTCGCCCATGACCGTCGCTGTGTCCAGAAGCCTCCGACAAGAAATTGTCATGGCCTCCTGGAATGCTCGTTCACCCTACCCGATACGATCATTCGGCATCCTGGATGACAGTCAAGTCCAAGCCCCTATTTTCATTCCCCACTGCCCTATTGTAGCCTGTGGCCCAAGAGCAGCATCTGACCCGAAGCATATGGCGACTGCCAAAAAAAAGAGAGCGACAACCGCCCGCAAACGGCCGTCCAAGCCTAGACGCCGGGCGACTCCAGCAGCCGCGGCGGCCCCCGCCGACGCCGCTCCACAGCGACGCTTGCTGGAGCACCCGCTCGTCAGTCCCGTTCTTTGGACGGTTATCGCCGGCGCCCTCGCTATTGTCTGGACTCAAGGCGAGGGGCTTTATCGAGACTTCAGAGATCACTTCTTTTGGACGCCCGCGCCTTTTACGGGGGAAAGCCTAGGCATTCTCCTGGCGCGTCTGGATAACGATCCGAGTAATGAGTATTCCTCCCGCGTCCGTTCGGCGCTGGAACACCAGTTCCCGGTTGGCGCTGACGGAAATGCCAGCGTCAAGGTCAATCTTTATCCTGAAACGCTCGCACTTCCCGAATACGGAGATCTGTACAAGAATATTGCAAACGCCAACGCCGAAGGCCGGGAATGGCTCAAGGAGCAGAGAGCCGATCTGCTGATTTGGGGCAAGGCGCTACCCCAAGACAAAGAGCTGGAGCTCCGTATCATCACGCCTGAACCGCAGGTCGAGTTGGGCACCGAACTCCCCAAGACGTACTCAGTCAGAATCCCGACTGAGTTCTCGGATCAGATCGCCGCCGCACTTGCTGGCATGGTTGCAGGAGCGGGCGCCAATGCCTGGAATCAACGTGGAGGGTATCTGTCTCCAGCGCGTGCGCAGGAGCTTGCCGGTTGGCTTACACGACTCTCGAACCTGCGAGGCGAACTCCCGGCGACGCTGGGCAATCGGACGCGCACCGAGATCGAAGCGAGAATCGATACAGCGATCGCGCAGATCGGTTCCGCGCTTGCCGCCGACGGGAGCAGCGAGATCGCCTATCAGGCAATGAGTATCGTGTTCGCCCCGAGAGGAACGGAGTCCGACGGCGGTATTCTGACTTCGGAACCACTCCTCACCGCCGAACTCCTGGCCGACATCGTCTCTCAGTTCACCGATATCTCCGGACAGGTCAGTCCGGAACAAGCCGCACCGATACTGGCTCAGGCCCAAATGGTTTCGGAGTCATTCGCGCAGCGGCACGAGGAAGGCAAGCTAAACGATACGGAGTATGCCTATCTTTCCGGCCTCATGCTCAGTTTGAAAGGCAGGTTGGAGATACTTGTCGGGGACTTCGACGCCGCGCGCGACGATCTAAGCCAGGCTGAAAGCAAACTTGAGGACGTGCTCGCCAAGGTACCCGCTGAACAGGACGCCTTGTCGAATGCACGCATACAAGGCCATCTGGGGACAACACAGCTCGCGCTCGCCCTGCTTGCCGACGCCGACAACGCCCCAGCGCTGCTGGATGCAAGCATCGCGAGCCTCAAGGGCGCATTGAAGAATGTTTCGTCCGAGACCGCGCCCCGAGATGCCGTCCGGCTCAACCGCCGGCTTGCAGCGGCTGAGCTGAATCGCATGACCTGGTTTCTTGACGTCGAGGCCTTGGAGCGCAGCATTGGGTACTACAGCGACGCCCTGCCTCTGCTCGTGGCCAATCAGCGCCGAGTAGTGCAGAGCAGGACAGCTCGCGATCTCTCTGCTCTTCTTACCCTAGATGCTCTGTACAGTGCAGGTCTTCCAAGCGCTCGGAAGAGCCTCGACCTCCTGGACGAGCTGAAGGGTCAGGTCCGCGGTCAAGACTTGGTAACAGATCCTTGCGCGTCACTTGAGGGCGACCAACGCGGCCACTGCATCGATCAACGCAAGATGATGGCGTTAGAAGATGCTGCTGCGCTTGAGCAGAGCTTCTGCCTGGCTCATTTCGCGGCCGGCTATAGGTTCGATGAGGATATGGAGACCCTCTCGAAGGGCGCGCGGGAGCACCTCACCAAGGGTCTCGACGCTTGCGAGACCTCAGCGACAGGGATGCGGGAGCTGGACAATCTGGGTGGCTGGGTGGAGACGAGCCTCTTCACTGCCGATACGTTGAACCTACTTGGCGATAGGACAAAGGACCCCGCTCCTCTCAAAGAGGCCATAGCTCTGATGGAGGATGTGCAGAGCAAGATCGAGGGCATCGACGCCCCAGCTGTGCAGGGACAAGTCGCTCTGGCCAAGGCAAGCGCGATGCGAGACTTGGGCTACCTGAAGGGCGATCCAGGTCTCATCCAAGACGCCAAAAAGATTCAGCTCTCCGTTCGCTCCACTTATTCCGGCAAAGACTACACGTTGCAGCGGAACTACGCAGACGGGCAGATCGCTTTGTCTCTGATCGACCTCGCCGAGCTCGAGAAGACAGACGAAGGTCTAGACGAAGCGATCACGCTCTTGCGTGGCTTGCTGGATCGCTACGCCAAGGGTGGCGCCAAGCTCGCGGCAGCAGATGCCGCGCGGGAACTCAAGAAGGCTCGGGAACTCCAGGCCAAGTTAGCCGCCAACTAGCACCTCAAGTCGCAGCCAGCCGCGATTTCGACGCAAGCGCTCGAATAGGGGATTCACCCTATCGAGCCTGCCTCGCCATCTCTTTACCATCCATCATGAGAAACGGTTGGACCCCGTAGCGATTGAGACAGGCCGCGGGAACATGCTCTCGAAGAGGAGATTGGCAATGAGGCTTTGGATAGGCGCTGTTGTTGCCGTGGCGATAGCCACGACGCTCATGGTTGGCGCCGCTATGGGACACGATTCGAGAATGTTCGTGCCTGCACGGCCGGATCCCGGCAGCCCGCGATGCGTCTCGGGCAGCGTCTACGGCTATACGCTGGAAGTATGCAATGGGAGCTACTCGGTCAGCGGCCAGAACATGACATGTCATGGACCGCTAAGTTACATCGGCGATCGCGACGTGACCGTCACGCTCCATCGCGGGCAGTGCGGCCGGCGCGGAGACTGGTACGCCGACGTTATCCAGTGCGATGGAGCACGCGAAGCGAGAAGCAAGGCAGCCCGCTTGATTGGTGCACGGTGCACCTACTTGCCGAATGCCGACGGTCGTGCGGCGGGATTCGCAAGCACCCGCGTGGTCTTCCGCTAGGACGATGCGAGACGCTCATGACATCACACACCGCCGCTAAAGGCATTGAGCGCGCGGGCACGCCGTCGACCTCCAAGGCCATGACGGGCTCAGAGTTGGTCGGACCCTTCCAGGAGACCTTCGCGAAGGGCATAACTCAACAACTCCGCCACGGAGTGAACATCGAGCTTGCGCATAAGGTTGGTGCGATGGTTGTCGACGGTTTTCAAACTCACGCCCAAGCGGCTAGCAATTTCTTTGTTCTGCAAACCCGTCGCGACCAGGCTGAGAATCTGCCGTTCGCGCGCGGTCAGCGTGCTCGCCGGTGTACCCTCCTCCAGCAACGCGACGATCTCGGGCGCAATCACTTTCGCGCCACTCAGGATCACGGGAACGCTCTCTCGCAGCTTGTCGGGATCACCCCGTTTCGCGAACAGGCCGTCCACGCCCGCGGTGACCAGCTCACTCAGAAGGCCGAGCGACGTCAGACCCGTAAACACGATGATCCGCGTGTCGGGACTCCAGCGCCTAACCTCTTCGTAAATCTCGAGGCCTTGCGCGTAGGGCATCGCCATGTCCAAGGTCAGCAGACCAGGCTTATGCTGACGCACCAGGCTAATCGCCTCAAGGCCATCCTGTGCTTCGGCAACGATGGAAACACCATCTACCGACGCAAGGATTTGCTTTATGCCGTCGCGTAGCAATTTATGGTCGTCCGCAACGATCGCTGTCGCGCTGATCTCCGGTAAACCGTCATGACCCATTCAGACATCCCCCGCTCGACGCGCCGGCCGTCAGCAAACACACAAGACCAATATCGTTACAGGCATTGGGTCTGGCGAAACTGTCTCGTTTTGTTAGCAGTGCTTCTGGGGGCGGTTCAAGCATGGGGCGCCTCTTCTACGCCCCTCCAGTTACAGCACAGGAATTTTCACAGTGATTTGGCGCCGCATATCCGTTACCTGATTGACGAGGATTGGGCGCTAAGCGCCGAGCAGGCCCTCAAGCTTGTTCCAACGGACGACTTCAAACCCGTGGAGACGTCCATCGTCGATTTCGGCTTCACCAAGGCCCGATTCTGGTTGTGGGCAGAGGTGCAAAACGCCTCGCGCGCGCCGGGCGCGTGGAACCTCGTGCTTAGTAATCCGCTTTCGGACACGCTCTCGGTCTACCTCGTCCCGATGACTGGCGAGAGGTTCGGCAAGCCCGTCGAGATACTCTCGCATAGAGCTGGAGAGGCATTCGCGGCCCGTGCGCTTGCTTACCGGAACTATGTTGCAACGTTCCGGCTCGCCCCAAACGAGCGCGCCGGGTTGCTGATCACCTACTCGTCCAAGGCCGCCACCCAGCAGCTCGTCTATGTGGAAAGCCCGGATTACTTCTTCGCACAGGTCAACCAAGAAGACATGCACAACTTCTTGGTTCTGGGTGTCCTGCTGGGTATGACCCTGGTCAGCGTCATTTATCTCACGGCCCTGCGGTCGCGGGCGGCGCTGTACTATGGCATCTATATATGTGCGGCAGCCCTCTACCTTTTCCAGACCGACGGCTACGGCTTCCAGTTCTTGTGGCCGAATTGGCCGCAGTGGAACGCCATGGCGGTGATTCCGATTGGCGCCGTATGGGCCGCTTCCGGGCTACAGTTCGCCCGCTCGTTCGTGGATGCACCGAAGAACCATCCGACGCTCAACTGGCTGTTCATTGCCGGATTGATCGCTTCGGGGTTGATGTTCATCACGTCCTTCTGGCTATTCGAAACACCCTGGTTCAAATTCGTCGCGCTCGTGCTCGCGGTTTACTGCACGTCGCTCTACGTTGCCGCAGGTATCGCCGCCGTCCGGCGCGGCCAGGCAGGCGGGCGGTTTTTCTTTGCCGGCTCATTGATCGTTGTCGCGCCGATCTTGTTCGGGCTGACCAGCTACGCGCTGCCCGGCCAGTTTTCGCAAGACCTGATCGGCCACGGCGCACGCTACGCGCTGGGGTTGGAAGGTATCGCCTTCGCTCTTGCCATCTTCGCGAACCTGCTCGGCATCCGCCGCGAGCGGGACGAGGCTATGCGCCGCGAGATCGTGGAAACGAAGGAGAAGCTTGCTGCCATCGAGGCGTTGCAAGACGCGAAGGAGAAACACTCCCGCGCCGTGCAGCTTGCCGAACGACGGCGCGATCAACTCGCGACGACGGCGCACGATATTCAACAACCCCTCGCCTCTCTGCGCATGGCTATGCAGCAGGTGAAGAATTTGGAGGGTCTTGATCAGGAGAAGATTGCAGGCAGCCTGTCTTACCTCGATCAGCTGATCGATCGGAACCTTCAGCAAACCCGGCCTACGGCAAGCGACCATGGCGAGATGGACGACCATCACGCCAGCTTCGCAACCCTGTCCCAACACAAGCCGCCGGCGGAGGACTTCCCGGTTTCTGTCGTCCTCAACAATGTGGCCCGTATGTTCGAGGCAGAGGCGCACGCGAAAGGCTTAGGTTTCAGAGCGGTGCCCAGTAGTCGACAGGTGACGGCCGATCCTATTGGGCTTATGCGGATCGTCAGCAACCTCGTCTCGAATGCAGTGAAGTACACGAAGACCGGACGCATCCTGCTCGGCTGCCGCAGCGCTGGCAATCACGTGCTGATCGAGGTTCACGATACGGGACCGGGTATGACGCAAGAAGAAGTCGACCGCGTCCTCAAGCCTTACGAGAAGGGTGAGACCGGCGGCACGGGGCTCGGTCTTGCCGTCGTCTCACGGCTTGCACGCGAACAAGGCTTCGTTTTCGACGTGACATCGACGCCAGGGCAAGGCTCCGTGTTCAACGTTGCCGTGCCGATGGCCAAACAAGCGCGTGGTGTTTAAGGAACTCATTCGCGATTGGCGAGAAGAAACCCTTCAGCTAGGACAGATTCCATTATGACTGACGACTCCTCCTTCAAGAGCACCTGCGATCTCTACGATGAGTTTTTGGATGAGGTTCGCGTGCCGGAGCCCGTGTTCGACGACTTCGGCGGACGGATTCGTTTTCGCGGGGTGGCCGAGACGGTCAAGTGCTTCGAGGACAACTCGCGGATTAAGGATCTGGTTGCGACGGACGGACGCGGCAAGGTTCTCGTTGTCGATGCAGGGGGCAGCGTCCGTTGCGCCGTCTTGGGCGATCTCGTCGCTGGCGAAGCCCTCAAGAACGGTTGGGAGGGAATCGTGGTCTATGGCTGCGTGCGCGACAGCGCGGCTTTGGCAGAGCTCGACATTGGCATCAAGGCCCTCGGCCTCAACCCACGAAAGTCCGTCCGTCGGGGCGAAGGTAGCACAGGTCTTCGAATAGGCTTTGCGGGAATCCATGTTGACCCTGGCGACGTTATCGTTGCGGATGAAGACGGCATGATTGTCCTGTCGGCAGACCAAGCGAGTAGCTAGCCAACCAGTCCCTGGTGTGCATTGCTCCGGCAACCATTGTCCAAGCCAGCCGACCCACGGCATGCAGCATGTGCTTCTGATACGAAACGAAGAAGAGCTCAGACCGCTATAGCATGACGCGCATTAGCGCCGAGGTATGCATCGAAGAGTGATGCGATGACGCGGAGCGCGGGAGCGCCGCTCTCCGTGATACGAATCCGTCCCTGCTCTTGCGTGATAACGCCATCGCTGACCATCTGGGTCAGGTCTTCTTGTATATCTTGATACCAGTTGGGTGGATTGTTGAAGCGCCGCGCGGCCTCTTCCAAGTCAACGCTGCCCGCGCACATCAAACGCTCAATAACGTAACCCCGAAGCGCGTCTTCACCTGCAAACGCGTGGCCTTTGGCGATTGGGAGTATTCCCCCCTCCACGGCCCGGGCCCAAGCGCCGGGCTCCGCGATGTTCTGGACGTAGCCTGAGGGCGTGCGCCCGATTGATGTCGCGCCGAGACCCAAGAGCGTCTTGGCCTGATCCATGGTGTAGCCCTGAAAGTTGCGCCGCAGGTTGCCGCATTTCACAGCGTTTGCCATCGGATCGCCTGGCAGTGCGAAGTGGTCGAGGCCGATAGCCACATATCCAGCGTCCGTTAGCGCTTTTGCGGATGCACGCGCTTGGCGCATCCGCTCGGAAGAACCAGGTAGTGCCGCCTCATCGATGAGGCGTTGCTTCTTGGCCATCCACGGCACGTGCGCGTAGCCGAATAGAGCTATTCGGTTGGGCTTCATCGAGATGCAAAGCTCAATGGTTCGAAGAAGCTTATCGACAGTTTGATGCGGCAAGCCGTAGATGAGATCGAAGTTGATGCTGCCGACCCCTGCGTTGTGCAGCATGTCCACTGTTTGCTGAACCATTTCCGGTGGTTGAATCCGGTTGATCGCGGCTTGGACCTGGGGGTCGAATTCCTGCACCCCAATACTCGCCCGCGTGAAGCCGAGGTGTCCGATCGTCGCTACCATCTCCGCTTTTAGCGTTCTCGGATCAGTTTCGAAGGCGATTTCCGCGCCGGGAGCAAAGTCGAATGTCCTCCGGACATCGTCCATTGCGTCTTCAAGATCGCGGGGAGACAACGTTGTCGGAGTTCCGCCGCCCCAGTGTAGATGAGAGACCACTGCGCGCCCCGGCAGTCGGTCGGCGACCAAGGCGATCTCGCGTCTCAGCGTTGCCGCATACTGAGCAATCTTCTCTTCCCGCGTCGCCAGCTTCATGTTGCATCCGCAATACCAACAGAGCTGCCGGCAGAAGGGAACATGCAGATAGAGGGACAGCGGCACGCTGAGGTCGATTGCAGCTAGCCAAGCGGCATAGTCGTCCGCCCCGACGGCATCGCTGAAATGCGGCACTGTTGGGTAGCTGGTGTAACGCGGAACGTTTCGCGTCGCGTATTTCGCCAAGGTTTCGATCAAAGCGCTCGCGTGTCAACGGCCTGCGGCCAGCCTTCCTAGGCCACCGCGATGGCGTGGATCCTGTTCGAATGAGAACAGGTCGTCGCTGATCGAGATCAAGTAAGAAGGTTCACCCGAGTTATGGCTACGCGCTGCTACCAGGCAGCTTGGTGCGCCTGAACGAATGTGGCACATCGGGGGACGTGCCTGGCACTTGACTGAGTCCACCTCATCCGCTTTTGTGATCGCGATGGTTCTCGACGGCCAAGCGCCAAAGAGACGAAGAGGGAATACGGTGCGGCATTGCCATTTGGCGCCAAATCCGTGACTGCCCCCGCAACTGTGAGCGGCGAGCGACCCCAAAACGACTCCACTGGGTGACAGCCCGGGAAGGATTGGGACAGCTTCGACCCGCAAGTCAGGAGACCTGCCATCGCAACCGAAACTTGACCGGGCGGGGTGCTCCGGAGGGGGAAGACTGTGATCTGCACGGCCAACGCCGTTCGACAACATGGTTCCGCCGCGCACCGCCCAATTGGAGGTGGCGATGCACCGGACCGCGTTCTCGACAAAACCCCGGCTCTGTAGCGATACTTGTAGCTGCCATTCAGCGCAGATGTCTCCCGCCGTTTGGAGCGCCCTAAGGAGGGAGCTCGTCCGATGAGGCGGCAGCCGTCGGCCAAGGCGTCCACGCGCATCACCTGCTTGACCGAAATCAGCGAGAAAAGCTTGGTTGCGGGCGCACTTGGCTTGTCAGCCTTGCTTTGGCTCGCGATCTGGGCGGTGATCTGATGCCAGCCGTTCTCAAAATTCGCGACGTCTCGTTGGGTTATCCCAGTCTAACTCTATTCCGGCGACTGACCGTCGACATCGACGCGGGAACGACGCTAGCGGTTCTCGGTGCAAATGGGTCTGGCAAAACGACTTTCGTCAAGACTTTGCTCGGGCTCATGGCCCCACTGTCCGGGCGGTTGATCTGGCCTGCCGGGCGGCCGCGTGAGATTGGCTATCTCGCGCAGATGGCTGAGTTCGATCGGCGCTTTCCCATTCGAGTGCGAGACTTGGCGGCAATGGGGACGTGGCGCGGCTTCGGTTTTTGGTCGGGGCTTGATCGTGTTCAACGGGCTCGGGTCGATGATGCGATGGACGAGGCAGGCGTCGCAAACCTGGCGGACCGGCCGATCCACACGCTGTCTGGCGGGCAGCTCCAACGGGCGCTCTTCGCCCGCGTCATACTGCAAGACGCGCCGCTGATCCTGCTGGACGAGCCTTTTGCTGCAGTGGATCAGAGCACCGAATCACATCTGCTGGCGATCATCCGGCACTGGCGTGATGAGGGCCGCGCCGTCGTGCTCGTCGTCCATGACTTGTCTTCGGTGTTGGACTACTGCAGCCATGCCCTGCTCTTGGGGAATGGCGTAGCGACGTATGGGCTGGTGAATGATGTTCTGACCCCTGAGCAGCTCGTCTCCCAAGGGTACATGTCGCAAAGCCAGGCCTCCTGGATGTTTCGTACCGATGCCTCAAGAACGGCACGCCTCCATGCTTGAAGTCTTCCCTGAGATGTGGAGCTACGCGTTCATGCGCCGTGCCTTCG
Source organism: Methyloceanibacter sp. (assembly GCA_030064755.1). Classification (GTDB taxonomy): domain Bacteria; phylum Pseudomonadota; class Alphaproteobacteria; order Rhizobiales; family Methyloligellaceae; genus Methyloceanibacter. Next base: position 64,417 of record JASJEH010000002.1, read on the forward strand.
TTGCAACGACGGTGTTGTCCGCTTCGGTCGCCCCGGTTGGCGCATTCCTTGTCCTTCGACGGCTCTCTCTGGCGGGTGAGGCCATGGCTCACGCGATCACGCCGGGCATCGTGATCGGCTTTGTGGTCGGAGGTCTGTCGGTGTTGTCGCTCCTCGTTGGGGGGCTTGTTGCGGGAGTTGGGGTCGCGATCCTAACTGCCTTCTTGGCACGCCATACGATCCTACGTAGCGATGCAAGCCTCGCCTCGCTTTACCTCATCGCTCTCGCACTAGGCATCTTCATTCTGTCGGCAGCGGGCTCAGCGGTGCCGCTAAAGAGCTTCCTTTTCGGCACGATCCTCGGGATCGACGACGCCTCAATGATTCTCGTCGGAGGCGTTGCGACGGTGACATTGGTCTCGTTCGCGGTTCTCTTGCGACCGCTCATCGTGAGCACCTGCGACCCCGGCTTTTTTGAGTCGCAGACGCGGCGGTCTTGGCTCGTCGATCAGGGCTTTATGCTCCTTCTGGTGCTGAACCTGCTAGCCGCGTTCAAGACGCTCGGCACGCTGATGGCCGTCGGTTTGATGATTCTGCCGGCCACGGCTGCACGCTACTGGGCCAGCACGATAACCGGTCAATTGCTTCTCAGCTTTGGGTTCGCCTTAGCGAGCTGCTGGATCGGCCTGACGCTGTCGTATCTCTTTCCACAAACCCCGTCGGGTCCAGCGATTGTTCTGGTAGCGGGTGGTTTCTTTCTAATCTCTGTCTTGTTCGGGCCGCTCGGTTTTGGCGGACGCTCACACGTCTCGTCTGCCACGAGGGAAGTACCTATTTCGCACACCCTAAAAGAGGAGAAGACTTAATGACTCTGATGAAGACCCTTGTTGCCGGATTCATCGCGGCATTCTTGGCGCTGGCACCGCTGACGGCTTTGGCCGAAGAAGACAAGGCCAATGTCGTCGCGAGCTTTTCGATCCTTGGTGATATGGTCGAAAACGTCGTGGGCGATCATGCTAGCGTCACCAACATCGTCGGCCCCGATGCTGACGCCCATGTGTACAATCCCTCTGTTGCCGATGCTCGCGCTGTTGCGGACGCGGACGTCGTCTTTGTCAATGGGCTTGGCTTTGAAACCTGGTCCGACACGCTGATCTCGGAGTCCGGGACCGATGCTGATGTTTTTGTCGCCACAGACGGTATCAAACCGCTGAAAGTCGATGGCGAGATCGACCCGCACGCCTGGAACTCATTGAAGAACGGCAAGACTTATGTCCGCAATATCGCGGCGGCGATGTCCAAAGCCATGCCTGAACATGCCGACGCGTTTAACGCCAATGCGGAAGCGTACATCGCCAAACTTGAGGCATTAGATGCAAAGACCCACGAGCAGCTCGATAGGCTTCCTGCTGAACGCCGCACAGTTGTGACAGCCCATGATGCATTTGGGTATCTTGCTGATGCGTACGGGCTGACCTTCCTCGCGCCAGTGGGCATCGATACCGAAGCCGAACCTTCGGCCAAGGAACTGGCCGCTTTGATCGAACAGCTCAAGGGAGAGGGTGTAGCCGCACTATTCGTTGAGAACATCACGAGTCCGGCGCTCGTCAAACAAATCTCTGATGAGACTGGAATTGAGATCGGCGGACGTCTTTACTCCGATGCACTGTCGGAGCGTGGTGGGCCAGCTACGAGCTACCAAGCCATGTTCGAGCACAACCTCGGCGCCCTCATGAGCGCGCTTGGCGAGTCCGCGGGGAGCTAAAGAGGTATACGGGCGAGGCAGATTCTGATGTGCCGCCTCGCCCGTGTCGGATGTCCTGAGCCATGAAACGGTTTCCTCCGAATCGCATCGTGTGCCTGACCGAAGAAACCGTCGAGACGCTTTACTTGCTTGGTGAGGAAGAGCGGATCGTCGGAGTCTCGGGCTACGCCGTGAGACCGAGACGCGTGCGTCAGGAAAAACCGCGAGTATCCGCGTTCACGTCGGCGGACATCCCGAAGATCCTAGCCTTGTCGCCTGATCTCGTGCTGACATTCTCCGATTTGCAGGCGGAGATCGCGACCGAACTCATAAGGGCTGGCGTGACCGTCATTGCCTATAATCAACGCGACATCGCCGGTATCCTCGCCATGATCCGGCATCTCGGCGCGACTGTCGGTCAAGGCCCCCGCGCGGCACGCCTGGCTGATGACTATGAGAAGCGTCTGGCCCATATCGCCGCCAACCATTTGGGCCCGCACCGCCCGCTTGTCTATTTTGAGGAATGGGACGATCCGATGATCTCAGGCATCGCCTGGGTATCGGAGCTGATCCGGATTGCTGGCGGCCGTGACGCGTTTCCAGAACTCGCCACGGAGGCCGCTGCGCGCGACCGTATCGTGACCTCGGAACAAGTGATCTCCGCAGCTCCGGATGTGATCATTGCCTCGTGGTGCGGCAAGAAAGTCCGGCCGGAGAAGATCGCGGCGCGGCCTGGCTGGGAGACGATGCCAGCAGTCCGTGACGACCGGGTCTTTGAGATCAAATCCCCGCTTATCCTACAGCCCGGCCCCGCGGCGCTGACCGATGGGCTCGACGCCATCGTGGCGGCGCTCGCCCATAATCCAGAAGAGGTACGCCCATGACGACCGCCAGCCCCTGTGTCGGGACTTGCAAGCTCGACGATACGACCGGTTGGTGCCTTGGCTGCGGGCGCAGCGGCACCGAAATTGCGGATTGGCGCGACGGCACTGCAGCTTGGCGGAACGCCATCTGGTCAGAAATACCCGAACGTCTAGAGCACCTCGGCGTCAGTGGCCGCAGGCTACCCTGGGCCAAAGAAGATATGCAGGACTTTGTGGTCGAGTCGCTCAAGCGAGGCAGCGGGACCTGGGTTATGGGGGTGGTCGGTGCCGTTGCTGAGTTCTCCCCTGCGACCGGTAGATCCGTTGCAGTCGAGGTGGGTAACGAGACTGTCACAGCACACACTGATGGCGGTGCACTCAGCATGTGGATCGACGATGACGTCCGCGCCATGACCTTCGATCCACCGTCAACCCCCCTCGAACAGACGCGCGTTGTACTGGCTGTCAAACGTGAGCGCGGACGCCTGCTTGCGACCGACCGCATCACCGATCTTGGTGAAGACGCGAGGCCCTTGGTTGATGAGAACCCGACACAGCTCTTCGATCTGGGCCTTGGCCGAAAGGAGGCTCGGTTTTGTGTCCGCGTTGCCAGCGGTCCCGCACTCAGCGCGCTGCAAAGCGCGGCAGGCGAGACTCTAATCCAAAGCCTGCCCAGGCTGGGATCTGTCCTAACCGCAGAAAACCCAACGCGCGTCATCGAGACAACGCTTGGCCGGATCGAGGTACAAAGCCCGATCCCAAGCCCGGGCGGGCGATCGCCCGATGGTCCCCATACTCATTTGCTCCTGGAACAGCTCGAATGGAGCCGCGCGATGCCGGTCGGCATGGACCTGCCGCGCGCCTATCTTCCCGGCGCTCTCTTCTATCCACGGCCATGACACGAGTGATGTCTGCCATTGGCACTTAGCGGATCTATGGCGTGAGATTTCCCGTGTCAGCTTCTGATCGCAAAGCGAACGTTCCGTCCTTGGCCCGCACAGAGCTGTGGCAAAAAGAAAGGTCCGAGGACGAGCCGCAGACCTTACTTGCTTGTCGTGGATAGACTACGAGATTTGTCTATCGAGCGTTCGGCGTGAAGGCCGTCTGCATCAGTTTCGTATACATCTCGCCGAGCTTCGTGATCTCGGCGATGTACGCCTCGTAAGCCTTCTGGGCGTACTTCGTCTGGACTTCAAGAAGATCCTCGACCGACTTTGCGCCGGCCATCTTCTCCAGTGCCTTGGTCGACTTCCGAAAGGCTTTGTTTGAGTAATCAGTCCATTCGTCGGCAATCTCCTGAAAGCCCTTGTTGAGCTTGCCATAGGAACGGAAGTAGCTATCAAAGCCCTCTGTACCGAAGGTCTGAAAAGCGTCGGAAACCTTGAAGGATTCGGTCATAGTTTTCCCCTTTGGTGGCAGTGCCGTTTGGCGTTGGCGTTCGTCACAAAACTGACATGGTGCACTGCACAACAAAATGCAAGACCCTTGTACTAAGGTGCTGAGTTTTATCGGGCTTCAATGGAACTCGCACCGCAATTGGTGGGCCCATTTGGTACATGGTCGAGGCCACCAGTGGCGGAACGCGCGGGACCGTAGCTCTTGCGAGCAAACGCGTCACACGAGCCTGCAACATCACCGCTCGCGGAACGTTCGCGCGATCTGGTCGGATAGTGGCTTGAGAAGATAGCTTATGACGGTGCGTCCGCCTGTTTGAATGAATGCGGTTGCGGGCATCCCCGGCTTCAAGGCCAGCCCATCTAGCCGATCAAGCTGTTGCTTCGCCAGTCCAAGCCGAACCTTGTAATAGGGCTCTTGGTTTGCTTCGGCTTCCGGCAGCGTGATATCCGCCGAGACTCGAATTACTTGCCCATCTATTTCGGGCGTCGTGCCCTGATCAAAAGCGCCAAACCGAACGGCAGCAACTTGGTCCAACCGAATCTGATCGATGCTCGCGGGAGAGACCCGCGCCTCAAGAACAAGCTTGTCCTGTTCGGGGACGATCAGCATCACAGGTTCGCCAGCCGTGATAACACCACCGATCGTATGAACGGTCATCTGATGAACGAGACCCGCGCGAGGGGAGAATATCTCCGTGCGCTTGAGCCGTGTGCGCGCGGCCGTACGGCGCTCTTGGTATTCCGTCAATTCCGCTTCCGCTTGACGCAGCTCGGTAAGCGTCTCAGTCCGCGCTTCCTGGTCGACGAGAATGATCTCAAGCTTGGTCTCAGCGATCTTCCCGTGCGCGCGCGCAATCTCCGCAACCAATGACCCGCGTTCCCCGAGCAGCCTCGCCTGCTCCCGCTGCATCTCGAGTAATCGGCTCACCGGTATTAGTTTTTTCTCGCGCAGAAGCGAGAGCCCCTCGAGTTCAGCTGTAATGAGCTCTTCCTGCTTCTCTTTTGCATTGCGTTGGGCCGTGAGCCCCCCGATCTCCTCCTTGAGCTGAAGGATGCGCTGCCCAAGCTGTTCCTTCTTTCCCTTTTTCTCCGAGGCTCTCGCCGTGAATAGCTTTACCTGACCATCCAGGATGCTCTGAACATCGTCGTTGTCGCCAGCGCGAGACTTCAGCCCGTCCGGGAAGCGAATATCGTCTACTTGGTCGCGCTCTGCCTTCAAACGTGCCTGCGCGGCCTCAAGCTCATTCAGCCGAGCTTCGACAATGGCCAGCTCCGCGAGGACCTCGACCTGATCAAGGCGCAGAAGCAACTGCCCTGCCTTAACGCGCTGGCCCTCTTTGACGAGGATCTCCGATACGATTCCTCCTTCAACGTGCTGAACCTTCTTTGACGTGGATTCAACGACGACCGTGGCCGGGGCTATAACTGCGCCTTTGATCTCGGCGATCGCGGCCCATGCGCCGAGACCAAAAACGAGAAGAACAACAAGACCGAAGCCTACGAGCTGATAGAGGCCAAGGCCTCGCCTCACAATGTCTTCAGGGGCCACATCGGGACCAGGCAGCGAACCAAGGTTGAGCTTAGGGCCCGGATTGGGTGTCACGTCGAGACCGGGAGCCCGGACAACAACGTCCTTGGCATCCTCCGTCATGACGAGACTCCCATCTTGCCGGGCCTCGATCTTCCTTTTGCGCCACTCGCAACAGAGATTCGGCGCTGGGCTTGTTCAGCCTGATCGGCCTTGTCGCCAGCCCCCCCTGCAAGAACCTTGCTCAGTATGTCGTCCCTTGGGCCGAACGCCACCTGAAATCCATCCTTGAGATAGAGCAGCATGTCGGCTGACTGGATAGCCTGCCGTCGATGCGCAATGACGACAACAATGCTCCCTTTGGCTTTGAGGTCCTTCATGGCATCGGCTAAGGCCGCTTCGCCGTCAGCATCCAAGTTCGAGTTCGGCTCGTCGAGCACGACGAACTTTGGCCCACCGTACAAGGCCCTTGCGAGAGCAATCCGTTGACGCTGACCGGCCGAAAGGGACGCGCCCCCCTCTCCAATCTTTGTCGAATACCCCGCCGGAAGCTTTAGGATGAGGTCATGGACATTGGCGGCTTTTGCCGCCTCGACGATCTGCTCTGGGCTGGCGTCCGAAGCGAAACGACCGATATTGTCTTCGATGGTGCCAGCAAAAAGTGCGACCTCCTGCGGCAGATAACCGACAAACTTGCCGATCTGCTCGTGATCCCAAAGGTGGAACGGGGCGCTGTCGATCTCAACGCTGCCCTTGAGGGGAGCCCACACCCCCACCAAGGCGCGCGCAAGGGTCGACTTCCCCGCCCCCGTTGGTCCTATGACACCTAGAACGGTCCCGGCCTCTAGTGTGAATGACAAGCCTTGTATGACGGGCTTGCGTTCTCCAGGTGGCCCAACCGACAGATCCTGCACTGCAAGGCGCGCCTTCGGTTCCGGCAGAGGCATGGGATCGTCCGCTTTCTCGATCCCTTCAAGGAGCATCTTGAGACGTTCATTGGCCCGGCGAAAGCCCAAAAACCCGCGCCAGTGCGCGATCGCCTGATCAACCGGCGCCAGCGCGCGGGCCATCAGAATAGATCCGGCGATGATTGTGCCTGGCGTGACCTCTTGCAGGACCGCCAGATAGGCGCCAAGCGCCAGCATCGCCGATTGCAGGAACATGCGCAGCGCTTTTGATGCAGACGAAATCGTGCTCGCCGCGTCACTTGCTCCGGTTTGTCTGATCGATGCGAGATCGTGAAGCTTCCGCCAACGGCCCCGCATCGCTGTGCGCATCCCCAACGCCTGGATGACATCGGCGTTCCGGCGGCCTTCGTCCGCGAAGGCGTGTGCCGCAATCGCGTGCTTGCTTGCCTCGGCCATGGGTTTGCGCGTGACAAACTCGTTGATGACAGCAAGCACCACCAAAACAATGCCGCCGACAGTGGCCAAGAGGCCAAGATCAACATGCAAGCCATAAATGACCGCCAAATAGAGTGGCATCCACGGCATATCGAACAATGCAAGCGGCCCGGGGCCTGATAGGAATTGCCGCATAGTGTCGAGATCGCGCAACGGCTGGGTCTGACTTGAGGCGCCCCGAACCAAGCCAAGACTGATCACGCCATCGAAGACGCTGCTTGCCAGTTCATCGTTCAGGCGCTGGCCGATCCGCGTAAGAACGCGCGTTCGAACCATCTCCAACAACCCCATGAACGTGAAGAGACCTGCGATCAGGACCGTCAACGCGATCAGTGTGGGCACGGACCGGCTTGCGAGGACTCGGTCGTAGACCTGCAACATGAAGAGCGGGCCGGTCAGCATCAGAAGGTTGATGACGAAACTGAAGAGGCCCGTCGAAATCAGGGCTCCTCGGCATAGGGCAAGGGCTGTCGCAACGGGCGATGCACTGCCCGTGCCATTACCTTGGGGCGCTTGTCCCGTAGGGCTTAACATTACAATTTATGGCCACGCTAAGTTACGGCCACGGTGCGCGAAGCCCCGTCCCCTGTGTGCCCCAATCCCAGGAGTAACCGGTCCCCTGAGCGCCCCATTGTCTCCCGTGCTCACGCCACAGCGGCGTCCCCGAAACCACCGTAATGTGGCGCGTACCCGGAGGCTCGCAACTAACCCACGGGAGCACTCGTTGGGATGGGGTTTACCACACCTAGCCACCCAGCTGTCTTGTCTGTGGTAGCCCAATTTGTTGTCTCAGGCGGACTTCACTACTGCAAATGCTGAACTTTCGGCCCTCCAGTGCAAGCATCGCACTTGGCTTGTTGGCACGCTGTCACGCGGACCGACTTACCTGGCCATGGGACGAGGTGCTTGCGATGCGATGACCCCGCTATGCCGACAATCAGACAAACTGGAAGTCGTCGGCATGCAGACTATTCACGGCCACATTGCTCAGCACGATCGTGTCGTACCTGTTCAACTCAATCCACGTATCCCCGTCCACTTCGCGGGCGAGAGCCATAACATCGGCAAAGTTCTCGACGCCGGTAATGGACTGGAACGCAACAACGTCGTCGCTGCCTTGGCCAGCCACAAAGTCGGTTATCGTGTCCACGCCGTCGCCGGTCCTAAACACAAACGTATCGTCACCGAGGCCGCCTGTGATCATATCGTCCGTATTGAACCCGACGATCGTATCGTCGCCAGATGTGGCGGCATCCGCGAAGTAGTGGGCTCGCATGTCCGCGCGGGTCCAGACTGTCCCGTCATCGAACGCGACATTCTCAATGCCAGTATCGTGGTAGTCGTGCAGGCTGTCCTTGAGACGGACCGAGCCGCCATCGCCCGCGCCTGGCGCACTCTCCGCGAAGTTGAGGATCACGTCGTCGCCATCGCGCGAGAACGACACGCTGGCAACGTCGATCTGACGGAGCACCAACGTATCGGACTTACCGCCCCGAATGTTCGACTCGTCAATCGTGTCGTGCCCGTCACCTCTTGTGTAGACATAGGTGTCGTCGCCGTCCTCGCCGGTTAGCGTATCGTCACCGAGGCTACCCTCGATCGTGTCGTCCGTGTCAAAGCCAACGATGCTGTCGTCACCAGATGTGGCCGCATCCGCGAAGTAGTGGGCCCGTATATCTGCATGGGTCCAAACCGTGCCGTCATCAAATACGACACGCTCAATGCCACGGTCATACAGGTTGCCAAGACCGTCACTGAGACGAACCGAACCGCCATCGCCCGCGCCTGGCGCGCTTTCGGCCACCGTCAGGATCACATCATCGCCATCGCGCGAGAACGACACACTGGCAACAGCGATTCCGCGCAAGGCTAGCGTGTCCGCCTTGCCGCCCCGAATGTTCGACTCGTCAATCGTATCGTGCCCGTCGCCTCTGACATAGACATAGGTGTCGTCGCCATTCTCGCCGGACAGTGTGTCGTCACCCGCGCCACCCTCGATCGTATCGTCCGTGTCAAAGCCAACGATGGTGTCGTCACCAGATGTGGCCGCATCCGCGAAGAACTGGGCTCGTACATCTGCATGGATCCAAACCGTGCCGTCATCAAATACGACACGCTCGAGCCCTCGATCATAAATGTTGTCGAGGCCGCCAGCGAGCCGAACCGAACCGCCATCGTCCGCCCCCGGCGCGCTTTCCGCGAATGTCAGGATTACATCGTCGCCATCGCGCGAGAACGATACGCTGGCAGCGTCGATCCCGCGGAGCACCAAGGTATCTTCCGTACCGCCCCGAACGCTCGACTCGTCAATCGTATCGTGGCCGGCACCCCTTGCGTAGACATAGGTGTCGTCGCCCTGCCCCCCTTCGAGCCGATCGTCTCCAAGCGCTCCGAAGAACTGGTCATTTGCGGATGTGCCTACCATGACATCATCGCCATCCGTCCCGAACTGGGTCGCCGATGCTTGAAGTGCGGCATCGACGAAGACGTCATGCACACGTGAGGTGATCCCGGCGTCACCAAGCGCGTCACGAATGAGGGTCTCCAGCTCCGATGGCGAAAGACCGTAATCGTGGGCAAACCATCCAAAGATCTCGGCCTGCTCAAGCAGCGTCGGGTCGTTGGCGCTCTGGCTTTCCCATGTCCCGGATAAGGCCTCGAAGAGCGCCTCCGTGTTGATGCGAATCCTGTCCGCATCGAGATCGTAGGAGAGCCGCGCAAATTGCAGGAACTTACTGTCGGACATGTCGAAGCCGCCGTCCGAGTAAGCGTAGCGCGAAGCGGGAACCTGCATAACAAACCGCGCCGCCATGATCTCGATGAGGTCGTTATACTGTGCTTCGAGAGCTGCCCCGGCCACGGGTCCTGGATCGGGACGTGTGGAATTCTGCCTGAAACCTTGCCCATGGAACGCTTCGAGCACGGCGAGGTGCTTGGCGTCGACGAATGCTCCACGGCTGCCGGCAACCACATCGTCCACACCAACCCACGCTTCGACGAGGAGCTCGACCCGCGCCAACAGCGCGCTCGGCGTGAGCGTCTCCGCATCGATCATCAAGTCTATGAGGCTCTGCTTGAAGCCGTTATCCTCCAGAACCTTGATGATAGTCGTGGGAACGACGCCGTAGCCCGGAAGAGCGGGAAGCTTAAGCGCCTCGAGCAGCGCCGCCTCGTCAACCTCGAAGTCCTCGGGCACAACGTACCTTGTCAGAGCCTGGCTATTGTTGAACCAGACGTCGTCTACGTCGCTCGTGCTGTTGTCGCCCCACAGGACCGTGCTTCTGTGGGTGACGGGATTGCCCTCATTGGTCTCGGAGATTTCCTCTGCGTTGAGATCAATGCTCACGAGGCCAGCATCGGTCAGGCTGACAAGCTCCCCAACGTCTGTGATGCCATCCCCATTGGCGTCCTGCCAAAGCCTGAGATTGGCGAACTCAGCGTCCGCCGCGTCAATCACACCATCCTGATTGCTGTCGAGCGCCGCGAGTTCCGTGAAACCATCCGTGGTCTCGTTGCCGAAGAGTTCGGAGATGTTGTCGATGACGCCGTTGCCGTTCCGGTCAAGCGCCAATAAGGCATCATCGCTCGCAACCCAGCCGGTCAGCTCCGCAAAGCCGTCACTGTCGAGATCAAAATAGGCTTGTGAGTTCTCAAGCGAAACGGTCTCCACCCCATCTCCATCAAGATCGATAATCAGCGGCGAGATTGGGGGGTCGTAGAAGGCGCTATCCGTTAGGATGATTGCGGGCAAGTCGATCGGAAAGTCGAATGATTGTGGTTCATCATACGGCCCCCCGAAAGGCCGTTCGGACGGGTCTATAGGCCACCAAGGCGGATCCACCTCTGCGTTACTGGGGTCCGCTGGTCCGGTAGTAGGATCCCTTGGATCGTAGTCGTAATACTCTTCCCAACCCTCAGGGTTCCTAAAATACTCTGAGTTTGCGTCAATAAGATCCAAACCAAAATCAGAAGCAATCCGTCCAGCGTAGACTTCATTCATATTGAGTGAGTCATTGAATAACTCTTTGGCTATTTTCTTCCCTAACTGCTTCAAGAGCTGCTTAAGGGCAAAACCTCCAAAACTTCCAAACGCCATAACGTATCCTCCCCGCCTTAAGACTATGATTGATATTCGTAATCTAGACTATCACATACGATTTTCTTAGTCTTCTGTGCTTGCAGATAGAACCCTACTAGAATTTACATCTGTCTTTGATTCCAAAGTAATATACAAATTTGAATTTTACCTCATAGCTATACTTATCTATATTCGAAAAAAATGTTCTTTATTCCGCTCTCAAGTCAATTTCTCCAAAATAGTGCGCACATATATTGAGCACTATTTCCCTCGCCCCTCAGAGACTTGGTCGTGTTTGACCCTATGCGTGACTTGCACCCCCATGAGATGGCCCTGCGCCACCCCGCTTGGGCGCGTATCATCGGCACACCCTATCAGGATGACGTAGAAAAACAATTTCTAATTGTATTTGCAGACGTAGCTTTGGGCTGAGCCGCGCACTGATTACACTGTGTCGGGTGTCGCCGGCCTGGGTACGTCTTGGCTGAAGGAGTTTTGGCTCAGCCAGTGTTGGCTGGACCGCCCTCTTCTGGCGTCTGCTCGCCCGCGCGCTGCGCGGCCATCTTGCTCAAGCTGCCGAGCATGCTGGTGAGCGCGCGCGTGAGCTCCATGGCGGCGACCGGCGACAAAGCCAGCCGCGACGTCACATGGACCTGCGCCTTGCTCTGCTTGCCTTCGGCGTCCCGCTCGATGCGCTCCGGAACAAAGCGGGTCGTGCCCAGCGTAATGCTCAGTGCGCCCCCATCGAATGTCGTCGCGACGAGCTTATTGGCGTAGTTCTCTCTGATTGTCGTGTCGTCCACCACCGTCATTGGCTCTTGTTTTAGCTTGGCCTCTTGTTCTGGCTTGGTCTTCTGGTCCGACATTGTTGTCGCTTCCCTCTGGTTTCGTACCTGCAACTTCAGATTAGGTAGCATCGGTACATGCGATGCGGAAGCGACAAGATGGCCGCAGGTGGGCTGAGCATCACTGCCCCAAGGCTCAGCTTGAGGCAACGTGGCACCGTCTCTGTGTTCGCTACTAAACGAAAAGTGGACCGCCCTACGCCGTTCGCCGATGGCCGATCCCCTTATATGACCCATTGCGGACCAAGCGATGCGTGATTAAGACCCACCGGCAGCACAAGAGTCCGGCGGCAGCTCGCTAACAACCCTCAGAGCTAGCCTCCGGTACTTTTTGCTGCCATCATGAATTGCAGTTAGCTTTGCGCGCGGGGGGACACGAACGTCATGGGCGAACTGGCCTTAACAAACCTTACATCGCCGATGATTCTGTTCTTCGTGCTGGGGCTCTTAGCAGCCTTGACGCGATCAGACTTGTCGATCCCAGAGGCCATCGCCAAGGGCCTCGCCATCTATTTGATGCTGGCCATTGGCTTTAAGGGTGGAGCCGGTGTTGCCGAGCACGGCGTTGACGCCACGCTCATCACTGCGCTGATCGCAGGCATCATTGTAAGCGCCGTCCTCCCGGTCATCGCCTTCCCACTGCTGACATGGACCACGCGCCTATCGCGGATGGACGCGGCTGCCATCGCGGCCTGTTATGGTTCAATCTCGATCGTAACGTTCCTCGCCGCTGCACAAGCTTTGCAAACGGCCGGCATCGAGTATGAAGGCTATATGGTCGCCATTGCCGCTGCCATGGAAACACCGCCGATTATGGTCGCGCTCTGGTTGGCCAGAGACACGTCGGCAGGATCTGTATTCGATCGGACGGTTCTGCGAGAAGTCTTTCTCAACGGTTCGATTGTCGTACTTGTCGGATCGTTCATCATTGGCTGGATCACTGGTACCGAGGGGCTAGAGTCAATCTCCGCCTTCGTGGTTGATCCCTTCAAAGGGATCTTATGTTTGTTCTTACTGGACATGGGTGTCATTGCGGGGCGCGGCATGCGGGAAGGCAAGAACTTGTCGGCTCCCGTGGTGGCGTTTGGCATCTACATGCCTTTGATCGGCGCTACGATCGGCTTCTTCGTTGCTCAACTGATCGGTCTGTCGCCAGGTGGCGTTGCGCTGATGACCACGCTGGCAGCGAGTGGGTCCTACATCGCCGTACCCGCTGCGATGCGCGTGGCGTTGCCAGAGGCCAAGCCATCTATCTATCTGCCGCTATCGCTTGGCGTAACCTTTCCGTTCAATCTCGCCGTAGGTATTCCAGTTTACATCTACGCAGCAGCATCATTCTAGCAGGTCGCCATGGAAACCTTCCCGAAGAAGCGCATTGAAATCATGGTCGAAACGCCACTCATGGGCCGGGTCATCGGGATTCTCGATGATCTCGATGTCTCTGGCTACACGGTGATGCCGGCCATTGCCGGTAGGGGCCAAGACGGGTCGTGGCATCGGGACGGGCAGGTGGGTCGCGTCGGCTCAGTCGTGCAAATTGTGTGCATTGTTGACGGGGCCAGAGAAGACGATGTCCTGGAACCGCTGTTTAGCTTGGTCTCACGCCAAATCGGCATTGTCACCGTCAGTGACGTTAACGTTGTTCGATCTGAACATTTTTGACGCGCTCCGATCGCAGTCGGCTAATCTCAACGCCGCAGGGATTGGCGATAAGCACGTGGAGCTTGCCCTGCATATCGTTTGAAAGCAGTGGTCAAGTGAGCCTGGCTGGAGAAACCTGTTGCAAATGCGATCTCCGAAATCGGCGTTTCCGTATTGGCCAGCAAGTGCTCAGCACATCGAACCCGCCGCCTGAGAATGTACTGATAGGGTGCAACGCCCGTAGATGCCTTGAACGCACGGGCAAAGCGGAAGACGGGCATATCAGCTAAGGCAGCGAGTCCGCTCAGAGAGATCTTGTGAGCAAGGTTTGCATCCACATAGTCAGTGATTTGCCGAAGGACCGAGGACCCTAGTTGTTCTTCACGGGTTCGTGGCAGGTCGATCTTCGGTTTTCGGGTGAGCAGGCGGCGGATGACAAGCGCAAGTGTTTGCTCCATCAGAGCCAGGTCGGGGATCTCCCCTGCTCTCAATTCGTCAGCGAGCTGCGCCAAGCAGACCTGCACAAGCGGGTCCTTGTCATTGATCCTCGGAGCGATGTCTGCGAGATCAGCATCGCAGAGACGCTCGGCTACGTGCGGATGAAAGTACAGTCCGATGAGCCTCATGTCCGTCGCCTTCGCCCAACCGTGACGGTCCACATGCGCTGGGATGAATGTTAGGGAACCCGGCTCGTCCAACCCCTCATACAAGAGTTCACCTCCGACCTTAGCGCCGGTGAGAGCAGTGCCCCCGTGGGTCGTCAAGTTGAGCGAATGCCAACCCGTCTTTTGATAGTACTCGGCCTCGGCACCCTTCCACGTCTTCACCACAAAGTAGATAGAGCGGTCGAGCCAGGCCGCGTCGCATTCGGCTGCAACATCGCCGCGAATTTGCTGTGTCCCGACTGGATCTACGTGCATCAAGGAATACTCATGCGCTCTCGCCGTAACCGCTCAGCGCAGACTACACCACTTCCGCGAATGATAACCGCCCAGCTGCATTCGATGTTGGATCGGAAGCACTCTGCAAGATTGTGAAAGCGCCGTCAGCATTTGAAAGACGTTCTCTCTGGAAGGCCGTAGCCTCGGTGAGTGGATGACCACATAGGGGTCAAGCCACTTTAAGTGGTCACTTTTGGAGAAATGGAAGCTGCCGTGAAACTCACTTTCTTCGCACTACTCTCCCTTGCGCTGCTCGCCGGCTCGGCGTTCGCTGACGAGCCGAACAAGAGGAACAAGGCCGACGCGAACAATGTCGGGATGTGGAAGTCCTATGCGCCGGCAGATTTGCGCGGAGAGTTCGAGAACTACGATCCGATTGGATTGATCAATGGTGAACTGATCCGCACTGACTGCTCGATCAACTATACTGACCCCGACGACAAAAAGGTCTACTGCTTCAATAGCGCTACGGCCCTTGTCTATTTCGAGCGCTGGCCCAAGACTTATGCCAAGCGCGCCGCTGAGGCGCTGGCGATTATGAAAAAGGCCATGCCTGAGTGTTGATGGTCACGGAGCCAAGCTCACTGCGTTGTTGGTTGGTCATGGCAAAAACCATGAAACCGCTTGTTCTTGTCCTGATTATTCTGGCCATGATTTGCAGCTCCGCCCACTCGGCGAACGCGCCAGCGATTGTCGTCATTGACGGCGAAACGCCAACCAACGAGATCGCGCGGATGCCCAATGGAGGTTACGTCGGCGAGACGATCATTCACCGAAGCCCCGATGAGAGGGTGCAGGTCGGCGTTTGGGAGGCTGACGTTAGCAAGGTCAGACTGGTGGACTTTCCAGTCACTGAGTACGTCCTAATGCTCTCTGGTAGGCTTGTCGTCGTCAACGAGGATGGATCGTCGAACACGTTCGAGGCAGGCGACACCTTTGTAATCCCGAAGGGCTTCACGGGCATCTGGGATGTTCAGGAGCGCATGAAGAAGCAGCACATCAAAATCGGTGACCCGCGCGCAGAGCTGATCGTTCTGCCCGTGGAGGACTGACGAGCATTGGCGATGATGCACCCGTTAACTCGGAGCTCGCGCCGTCACACCAATCTGGTGATACAGAGTTGGAAGGGAAAACGAAACCGCACACGGTGAGCGTCACCGCGTCCGGGGAAGAGCCACGCTCAAGCAAGCTGCCTGATGTACTCAAGAAAAAACTTGAGCGCGGGGTTTCTGTAGTCCTCGCGCCATGCAGCGAAGACGCTCATTTCGGTGTCAAAACCCGACAGGGGTCTCAGGGTCAGTGAATCCGAGAGATCAGAGATCAAGAAACTGGCTATGATGTACAGAGCCAGCCCATCCTTCACCATGGAGAGAGCGGCTTGGATCTGTTTGGTCTCCATTACCACGTTGGGTTTGTAGCCCGCGGCTGCGAATTGCTGCATCCACCAGTCGTAAAGGTCGGGATTCAGAGCTCTGTCGAAAATGATCAGTGGTTGATCCCTCAGCTCCGCAAGCGAAACGCTTTCCTGAATCGTCAGCTCGTGGTCTCGAGGGAGCACGAGTGTCCAATGACCAAGCGCCACACGCCTCTTAATCAGCGCATCATGCGGCACCGGCGGCGGACCGAATCCTATATCAACTGCTTGCTCCTTGACGGCATTGAAGACTTCGTTGGTCGGCATTTCAGTTTTTTGGATTTCGACTTCAGGATGCTCCGAACGCATCTTCATCAAGCTGCGCGTAATCACATCAAGATTCAGATAGTCAATTGTCGCAACCAATAGTCTTTTGGGTGCGCTGCCGCCGACTTCCTGCGTTTCCTGCTTAGCGACTTCGACTTGACGGAGGATGAGCTTTGTATGCTCGAGCAACACGCCTCCAGCGGCGGTAAGCGCTACCGACTTTCGGTCGCGCTCTAGCAGCGTCACGCCGAGTTCCCTCTCAAGCGCCTTGATCTGGTGTGACAAGGCGGGCTGGGTCAAGTGCACACGCCGAGCCGCCCGCTGGAAGTGCAGCTCCTCCGCGACCGCCTTGAAATAACTCAGCTGTTTCAGGTCCATACGGCTCTTATAAATTCCATTTATAAGGTACGCAATCTGATCGATTGGCGATCGCGTCGATAAGCCCGTACCTCCAGTTTCCATTGAGAAACGCCGTTGGACCAGATGGTCGCGACACCGGCGAGTAGGAGAGAACCATGAGGCTGACGACGAGAACAAAACTGCTGGGGCTAACAACGGCGATCGTCGTTTCAGCAAGCGCCATCCTGTACGCGACAACAAAGAACGAGGTCGCCGCCCGCACCACACCTGTCGAACCACCACTAGCGTCGGTGTCCGTCGTCGCGCCTGAGATCCGCAAGGTTACGGAATGGGATGCCTACGCCGGTAGGTTCGAGCCAACTCAATTGGCAGAAATTCGAGCCCGCGTCAGCGGTCATCTCATAGAGATCAACTTCAGAGATGGCGACATGGTGCAAGAAGGGCAGACGCTCTTCACAATTGACCCCCGCCCCTACGAAGCGGAGCTCGCAATTGCGAAGGCCCGCATCGACGAGGCGCAAGCGCGATTGCACCTTGCGAACATCCAACTAGAGCGGTCGAACCGATTGGTTAAGACCAAGGCCGTGTCGCAGGCACGCGTAGATCAACATGCGGCAGAGCAACAGACTGCAAGCGCGGTGCTGAGCGCTGCTAGGGCACAGCTGAGGCGCGCTGAACTCGATCTAGAATACACGCGCATCAAATCACCAGTCTCCGGACGGGTTGATCGTCGTCTCATGGACGTTGGCAATCTGATTATTGCCAACGAAACACTGCTCACGAATGTCGTGGCGCTCGATCCAATTTATGTGACGTTCGATGTCAACCAGAACGACTACATCAAGTACACGGAGTACGACCGCGCCGGGACGCGGGTCAGCTCCCGCAAGAAAGCCAACCCAGTTCAGGTCGCTCTCGGCAATAGCCGCAGCTTCTCTATCGGCGGCTACATGGACTACGTTGCCAACCAAATTGATCAGGATACGGGAACAATTCGTGCCCGTGCGATTGTCGAGAACGACGATTACAGCCTGACGCCAGGGCTTTTCGCACGAGTCAAGCTGTTGTCCCGCGAAAGTGTTCGCACCGTCCTGATCCCTGACGAAGCCATCTCACTTAACCAGTCCGACTGGGTTGTCCACGTGGTGGACAGCGAAGACACCGTTCAGACACGGATCGTATCGACTGGTCCGCTAGTCGATGGAAAGCGCGTCATTCGAGACGGCATCGACGAAGGCGATCGCGTCGTCGTAAGCGGTCTCCAAAAAATTAGACCCGGTCAAGAGGTCATCGCAGAAGCAATTCAACCCAACACGAAAAAGCTCGCCCTACGGTAGGACCACGATGAAACTCGCACACTTCTTCATAGACCGCCCCATCTTTGCGATTTCGCTGTCGATCGCCATCGTCATTTTCGGCCTTGTGGCGATGTTCCGGCTGCCCATCTCGCAGTATCCGGAAGTGGTGCCGCCGACGGTTATCGTCACGGCCAACTATCCAGGAGCAAGTGCCGAGACGATCGCCCGCACAGTCGCCACGCCAATAGAACAAGAGATCAATGGCGTCGACAACATGCTCTACATGTACAGTAACTCCACGAATGACGGGGAGATGCGTCTGACAGTGACGTTCGCGCTTGGAACTGATCTTGATGACGCGCAGGTGTTGGTCCAAAACCGTGTTGCGCTGGCAGAGCCACGCCTGCCCGGGGAAGTTAGGCGTACCGGCGTGTCCGTGCGGAAGAACTCTCCGGACTTTCTGCTGGTGATTCAGATGTTCTCGCCGGACCAGAGCCGAGACCAGCTTTTTGTTTCGAACTACTCCAAGCAACGGGTAGAGCCGGTACTGCAACGCCTGCCAGGCGTGGGCAGCATCACGGCGCTGGGTTCACGTGACTATTCCATGCGGGTCTGGCTGGATCCGAACAAGATCGCTGATCTTCAGCTGACACCAGGCGAAGTTGTTGAGGCTATACAAAGTCAGAACACTCAAGTAGCGGGAGGGCAGCTTGCGCAGCCCCCCGTCGCGACGGATCGGGCATTCCAACCGACGATATCCTTGCGTGGTCGACTCGATGATGTATCGGAGTTCGAGGACATCATCATCAAGCGCGGCGATGAAGGGCGTATCGCGCGCCTGGGTGACATTGCACGCGTTGAGCTAGGGGCCGAAAACTATCGAACAAATGCCTATTTCGACGGCAAGCCCTACGTGCCGCTGTTGGTTTTCCAACAGCCGGGCGCGAACGCCATTGAGACTGCCCGCGAAGTGAAAAGCGTTATGGCGGAGCTGGCAGAGGAGTTTCCCGCCGGCATTGCGTACGACAGCACGTACAATCCGACCGAGTTCTTCATCGAAACGTCTATCAAGAAGCTCACCTTTACGATCTACGAGGCCGTAGCGCTCGTGATGCTGGTCATCCTGGTCTTCTTGCAGAACTTCCGCGCGAGCTTCATTCCGCTGATGTCGATACCCGTGTCACTTATTGGCACATTTCTGGTGATGTCGGCTCTCGGCTACAACATCAACACGCTCACACTCTTTGGAATCATCCTAGCGGTCGGTATCGTCGTCGACGATGCAATCATCGTCGTCGAGAACGTTGAGCGAAACCTACGCAAAGGGCTGTCCCGCCGGGATGCCACGCGCCAATCCATGAGCGAGATCACCGTGGCGCTCATCTCCAATGGACTCGTGCTGGCAGCAGTCTTCATTCCCACAATGCTGCTGGATGGGATCTCTGGTGAGTTCTTCCGCCAATTTGCCGTGGCGATCACGGTGGCCACATTGTTGTCCGTGTTTAACTCTCTCACACTGAGCCCAGCACTGACCGCTTTGTTCTTGGATGCTCATGACGCATCGCGCGAGAAAAACACCTGGTCCCAGAAGTTGTCGGCTCCGCTGCACCATGCCGGCAGTTGGTCTAATCGCGCATTTGCCCGCTTCAACGAGGGTTATGGGAAGGTCGTAACCATCGCGATTGCGCGTAAGTACCTGGTACTTGCCGCATTCGCTACGCTGACCGGCGGCGCCGTCGCTTTGACCCTTATAGTCCCGCGTGGCTTCATTCCGGCGGCCGACCAAGGTTATGCGATCGTAGCAGTACAGCTGCCTGCCGGGAGTTCCCTTGCCCGTACTGATGCGGTGATGGTTCGTATGGTCAAAGACGTGAAGAACGTCGATGGCGTTACCTACACTCACTCGTTTCCGGGCTTCTATGGTCTGACTGGCACAACAAACAGTGCCACAGGCACATTGTTTGTACAGTTTGAGGATTTCGACACCCGTGCAGCGCGTGGTCGTCATGGGTCGGACGTTATTTCCGATCTACGAGCCAGCTTGGCTCCGATAGACGACGCCATCATCAACGTTATCCAACCGCCTACGATACGCGGCATTGGCACGGGAGGCGGCTTTACCCTGCGCGTGCAGGACTACGAGGCGCAAGGCTCAGTAGCGCTCAGCGCTGCAACCAGCCAGTTTCTGAGTGCACTCAATGCTCATCCAGATATTCAGTTTGCCTTCACGCCCTTCAACGTGTCTGCGCCGGACTACTTCGTTGATGTCGATCGCGAACAAGCCGAGATGTTGCGTGTGCCGGTGCAGCGTGTGCACGAAATGCTCGAGGTTTATCTGGGGAGCGTTTACATCAACGACTTCAATGTCATCGGTCGCACCTACCAAGTACGAGCACAGGCCGAGGGTGACTATCGGCTCGATATTGAGCAGCTGGCTGAACTTCGCACCCGAAGCGAAACTGGCCAAATGGTCCCCCTCGGGTCGATTGCTACAATTGAGGCTCAATCCGCCCCTGATCGCGCGCCTCGATACAATCTGTTCGGCACAGCTGAAGTCATCGGCGGTGCAAGTCTTGCGCTGAGTTCTGATCAGACACTGTCGCTCGTGGAGAAGATCGCCGAGGAGACGCTGCCGCAGGGCTTTGGTATTGAATGGACCGATTTGTCCTACCAGCAGAGGGTAACTCAGGACGGTACCATCTTGTTCGTCCTGAGCATTGTGTTTGTCTTTTTGGTTCTGGCATCCCAGTACGAAAGCCTACGGCTGCCCTTCGCGGTCATTCTGATCGTGCCGATGGTACTCCTCTCCGCTTTGGGTGGCTTGTACCTGATGGGTATGGACAACAACATCCTGACCCAAATCGCGTTGATCGTCCTCATCGGACTGGCCGCTAAGAATGCGATATTGATCGTCGAATTCGCAAGGCAACTGGAGGATCAAGGGTACGACACAGTTCATGCAGCGATTGAGGCCTCACGTTTGCGGCTGCGGCCGATCCTCATGACCTCTCTCGCATTCACTCTCGGCGTTGTGCCGCTGATGACAGCCGAGGGCGCTGGGGCAGAGCTTCGTGAGGCGCTTGGTACCGCTGTGTTCTTCGGCATGTTGGGTGTGACCATCTTTGGCTTGATCTTCACGCCTGTCTTCTACGTGGTGGCTCGCCAGCTTGGCTATCCATACGCGTCGACAGCGCATTCGACGTCGGTTGAAACCACCGAAGCGTAGGCATCCGATGCGACGCCACGCGTGGATCGTCGTGAGCGTCCGAACCTCTTCTTGGGACTTCGTCTTGCCCAACAGGTTCAGCAGCATAAGCACCAGGCGAGCTAACGAGCGGGCGTAGCCGTGAGGCCAAAGATCTCACGCTTTCCGGTTACGCCCCGCAAGGTGTGGTATCCCAACGACGTTGTTCGTTCGGGTATGCTCTTGCTGAACGCGGAAGACATCAAGATCCGCCTCTTCAGCGTCTTCGATAGATTCTCGATACGGACCGCCTCATTGACGGCAGAGCCCACAACGGTGAAATCCAGTCGCTTGGAAGTACCAATGTTCCCATAGGTGAGATCGCCACGATGCAGGCCGATCGCACAATCGAGCACAGTCGCGCCGCGGGCTTCGCGTTCCTCGTTGAATGCTTCGAAGCGTTTAGCCGCATCAACCGCAGCCGCCAGCGCGCGAGCACAGGCTTCAGGATTCTTGTCCTCGCGATCGTCGATGGCAAAAATCGCTAGCACCGAATCGCCGATAAACTTGAGTACTTCACCACCATGGTCGATGACCGCGCCGGCAACGTTGTCGAAGTAGCGGTTGAGCAATGACAAATAGTCGTCACGTGACATCGATGCAGCCAGCTCCGTAGAATCCCGAAGGTCGGTGATCCAGATCGCGGCATGAATATCGTCACCGTCGCCACGCTTCACTAATCCGTCCATAACCCGTTGGCCCGCGTCCGACCCTAAGTAGGTACGCAAGAGAGTTGAGGACGACAGCCGCAGCGCATGCGCCTCGAACAGGCGGCTCACGGTCGGTAGAATCTCATAGATTTGGCCCAATTGCTCGGTGGAGAAACCACCGGATTGGTCCGAGACGAGAGTGAGAATGTTGAGTTGGCCGTCTGAGAACCGCAGTGGCATTGCCACGTAATCTGTGGCGCCCAAAGCGACCAGATCCTTGAGGACGGGAAAATCCAGCTGAGCGCCGGACCCTTGCAGCCTACGACGCACACCGCCCTCGCCATTGATCACGAGCGCGAACGGACTGTTAAGGTACTTCTCGCCATGGAGATTCTCGTGCGAAATCTCTTGTGCAGTGACATCTCCGCCGCTGCGCTGCCAAGTATAGATCCTGGCAAACAACAATGGGTTTAGCGTGCGAACGAGCAAACGAAGTCGCCATAAGGGGAATCCAGACGCGACCATTGCATCTGAAAAACGCGCCACCAAATCCGAAGGCGATTTCGGTACCCAGGCATCGTGCACAAGCCAGTTCACGAGCGGATTGTCTTTGGCAACCAACTCGTCGCGCGGTTGTTCGATGATCTCTGTTCCGTCTGCGTACCACTGGTCAATTGCATTCCAATAGAACGCGACATACCCCTCAACGAGGGACGATTCATCGTAGGGTGCTTCGTAGCTCCAGGCAGCATCCTCCGCCGATCTCGAACCCACGCTGATTGTCCAATAGGACGCGTTACCCTTAAAAGGGCAATGCGTGAGCTGGTTGCTCTTCGCGAAGAGATCCATGCGAACGTCCTCACGCGGAAAATAGAACACGGGCGCTAATCGCGTCTCGTGCATCAGGAGTACCTGGTGGCTATCGGCAATGGTTTGGCCGTTGAACACCGCGCGGATCCGACGCGGTTCCCTCTCGATTGAGAGCCTATAGCCTTCACGTTCGCGAGCAGGTTGACTCCCGATCCGTTGGTTAGCTTCCTGCAATTTCCTACACTCAATAGAAATGAACCGAACCAACTAATATATGAAACACTGACCCCCTATCGGTGCAAGACCACTACGAGCCCGGCCTGGCATTTGCGCCGCGTCGGCATCGGTCGGCAAATCTCATCAAGGAGTAGATTTATGGCCGAACGCGATAATGACGACCCTTCTGACCCATATCAGCGTGAGGCGCAGACCTTCCCAAAACTGAATGACGACAGGATGGCGCGGATCAGTCGTTTCGGCGCTCGCGAGACCGTCGCAGACGGAACTTTGCTTTTTGAGCGCGGGGAACGCTCGGTCGATTTCTTCTTGGTATTAAAGGGGGCGATCGACATTCTCGATGAACAGGGCGGTGCGGAACGCCGAGTTCACCGCCATGAGGCCAGACAGTTCACCGGCGAGCTTGACCTCTTCAACGACCGAAAAATCCTTGTCAGCGGGCGCGCCGACGGCGAAACCGAAGTCGTGCGTGTAAGGCGCCCGGACTTCCGGCGGCTGATTGCGGCCGAGCCGGACATCGGTGAAATCGTCATGCGCGCCTTCATTCTCCGCCGCGTCGGGCTCCTGCGGCACGAACAAGGCGGGGTGACGCTTGCCGGCTCGGGACGCAGCGCCGATACGATACGTATCCGCGCTTTTTTGACCCGAAACGGCTATCCGCATAGCTTGATCGACACCGACCGCGACGGGGATGCGCAAGGTTTATTCGACTGCTTCGATCTAACCGAGCGTGATCTGCCTGTTGTCATCTCTTCCGGTAGCGCGTTGCGAAATCCGAGCGACGCAGAGCTCGCCAATGCGCTTGGCCTGACTGCGGACATTGATCCCGGCCACGTTTTCGACGTCGCTGTTGTTGGCGCCGGACCTGCAGGCCTCGCTGCCGCCGTCTACGCTGCGTCCGAGGGCCTTGACGTAGTCGTTCTTGAGAAGATCGCGCCTGGCGGACAGGCTGGCACGAGCTCCAAGATCGAGAACTACCTTGGCTTCCCCACCGGTATCTCGGGCCAAGCTCTTGCCGGACGGGCACAAATCCAAGCGCAAAAGTTCGGCGCTCGGCTTGCCGTCTCCTGTGCGGTAACGGGCGTCGACTACTCCGATCCGATTTTTCGCATCGAACTTGAGGATGGCTCGATCGTACGCGCGAATGCCGTAATCGCCGCAACTGGTGCCCGCTACCGCAAGATCGATGTCGAGGGGCTGGAACGCTTCGAGGGCGCGGGCGTTCACTACGCCGCGACGGCGATGGAGGCCAATCTATGCAGCGGATCGCCCGTTGTAATTGTTGGCGGCGGCAACTCGGCCGGTCAGGCTGCGGTTTTCCTCGCCCGTCATGCCGTTCACGTGCATCTCCTTGTTCGCGGCAAAGGGCTGGCCGATAGCATGTCCCGCTATCTCGTCGAGCGCATCGATGCTGCCGCGGACATTACGCTTCACACCTCGTGCCAGGTGACCGGGATCGGTGGCGATTCAGGGCTGGAGTGGATCGAGTGGTTAGATAGCACAAAGGGCGTTACGGTGCGCCAAGAAGCCGCCGGACTTTTCGTCATGATCGGCGCCGAGCCGAACACTGACTGGCTCAAAGGCTGCGTGGAGCGCGACGACAAAGGGTTCATCATTACCGGTGCCGGCGGTTCTTCGCCATTCTTGACGAGCCGCGCAGGTATCTATGCCGTTGGCGACGCTCGCGCATCTTCGGTTAAGCGCATAGCGAGTGCCGTGGGCGAAGGATCGGTTGTCGTCGCTTCTGTGCACAAATGGCTCGAGGATCGGGATCAGCAGCAACGTGTCTTGGCTACACTATGATTAGCTTGCGGCTCCCCGGCGCAACCTCGGAAACCTTGCCAAGCTGCCTTGACAGGACATAACCCAAGCAACTCTATCTAGTTCATGAGCCCCCCAGACCCTATGATCCTCGTTCGCAAACCAATACCGTTTGAGCTATGACTGTCGAAGACAGCGTTCGGTCAGCCTCAAGAGAATTCTACGCAGCGATGAATCGTATGCTCGCTGGCGACGCGACGTCCTTGGGTGAGATTTGGTCTCACAGCTCAACAGTCACAACGATGCACCCGATTGGGGGTCGGCAAGTTGGTTGGCGGGAGGTGAAGGACTCCTTCGAACAGGTGGCCAGGTCTAGCACCGGAGGTCACGTCGAGCTGAAGGAGCAGCTAATTCGGATCGCTGATGACGATACCGCTTACGAACTGGGTGTCGAACATGCGCAGTTCTCTATTGCTGGACAGCCTTTAACAGTGAACTCTCGCGTAACGAACATCTATCGTCGGGAATCTGGTGCTTGGAGGATTGTCCATTACCACGGCGACAAATCTCCCGGAATATCCGATGCTCTCCAGCGTGCGAACAAGTAGCAAATCGATATGCTTCTTGGCTCGTGTCAGGAGACTAGTTCTTAGCCTTCTGCCACTCCGAGAAGCCGCCTTCGAGGTGCCGCGCGCTGGTAAGCCCGGCATCTCTCGCGCTTTGGACAGCCATGGCCGAGCGCTCGCCGAAAGCACAATAGAACACTAGTGACTTCGTGGACCCGAGTTCGCGCAGCACACCACCTGGCTTGAGCGCGTTAGCAAGGCCGTTGTAGGACACATGCAGCGACCCGGGGATCTCCCCATACTTGGTTCTCTCACGGTCTTCGCGGAGGTCGACGAGAGCTATATCTGTTCTGTTCAACTGAGAAGCGAGCTCCGATGCCTTCATAGCCCAGCCGCGCTTGGCAACCTCATCTTGCGAAAGTCCCACCTTCACATTTGCTGGCACAGCGATATCCATCATCTTCGGATCTGGCAGATTCAGCTTGCTCATGAGGTCGACGTACTCGTCGACAGACTTGACCTGCAGTCGGGGATTGAATGCGCGCTCTTCGGCAATCGTCGTAACTGTCTCGCCTTTGTAATCGTGTGCTGGATAGACAAGCGTATCGTCAGGCAATTTTAGGAGGCGATTGAAGATCGACTCATACTGTGCCCGTGCGTCACCGTTCTGGAAGTCAGTGCGTCCAGTGCCACGAATGAGCAGCGTGTCGCCGGTGAAGACTCGATCATGCAAAGTGAAGCTGTAAGAATCATCAGTATGGCCCGGCGTGTACATGACGCCAAGTTGAAGCCCCTCGATGTCGACCGTGTCACCATCACTAACGCGCATGGACACTACGTCCGCCTGCGTCTGCTCCCCCATAACAGTCACGCATAGCGTCCGGTCGCGTAGGGCTCCCAGACCAGTGATGTGGTCTGCATGGAGATGCGTGTCGATCGCCTTGACGAGCTTCACATCTAGTTCGTCTAAGAGCTGTAGATAGCGGTCGACCTTCTCTAGAACGGGGTCAATGATAAGCGCTTCGCCACCCTTCCGGCTGGCAAGGATGTAGCTATAAGTGCTTGAGACCGGGTCAAATAGTTGACGGAAGATCATGCTTTGCCTTCGTTAGCCTCTAGACGCGTATGTGAAGCGTTCTTCGATACAAGTCGCGCCAAACCAATGCCGGCGAGCATTGCCGTTACAAAGATCAATGTGCCTGGGGCCATCAACGATAGCGATGTGATTGCTGGACCGGGACAAAAGCCGGACAGTCCCCACCCGACGCCAAAGAGTGCTGGCCCGATGACTAGACGACGGTCAAGTTCTGTAGCCGTAGGCAGATGAAATTGCTCCGCGTACAGGGGCGTAGGCCGGCGGAAGGCAATGCGATAACCAACGAAAGTGACCACCAAAGCGCCCGCCATCACGAAAGCAAGGCTCGGATCGAACGTCCCAAACACATCCAGAAAGTTTTGGACCTTTGCAGGATTAGCCATGCCGCCGATGACGAGGCCAAGACCAAACAGAAGCCCTGCGATTAAGCTGATCGTTATTCGCAACATTGCCCCTAACTCGCGATCACATGCCGTACAATGAACACAGTGGCAAAGCCGGCGATCATAAAGACAAACGTGGCCACAAGTGAGCGTCGCGAAAGCCGTGCAAGACCGCACACACCGTGTCCGCTCGTGCAGCCACTGCCGTAGACCGTTCCAAATCCAACGAGCAAGCCTGCGACAGCCATCAGGACCGCGTTGCCCGATACAGTCTGAGTCACAGGCAAGCCGCTCACCATCGAGTAGAAAATTGGAGCAAGGATGAGCCCTACTATGAACACGGCCCCGCTAGCGACGTCTGAGCCTGCATACGGCGGGAATAGCCGGGCCAGTATCCCGCTAATGCCGGCAATTCGTCCGTTGAAGAGCATGAGGAGAACGGCGGCAACCCCAATCAGGATGCCTCCGATTGTCGAAGCTATCGGCGTGAAAGGTGTGACTTCGGCCATGTAACTGCGCAACGCTGACTAGCGTGCCCTTTCGATAGTTGGCGACGTGAATCCTAGCATTGGCTGAGCTGAGCTCCTGAGAATTTCAACAACCGGTCTCGCCAGGGCTGCTTCGGGTCATTGGCGGATATCGCGCGATAGCGAGATCCTCTCTGCTCTTCCCGCCAAAGCACATATGGGCCGCGAAACAAAGCTATTCGGAGGCAACGCGTATGACCAGGCCCCGCGTAGCGCGATAAAGACTTTGAACACATACACCTCTCCACCGATTGGTTCCGGTCGTTTTCTAATCACCCGCATATTCATGACGAGGCGATAAGCTCCTTTGGGCAGCGAAAACAAGCACCAAGAGGCCGACCAAGGGCATAAGGAGCGCCTCTGGCGAGTTCATGACCCACAAAGTCGCGCCTGTGATGGCGCACCACAATGCGGGAAGGACGAGAAGCTCCCAGCGAATCCGATCCGCAGCGAGGAGAATCCCAAGAGTACCGACCACCGTGGGATCAGGCGCCGAGCCGAATAGCTCTAAACCGAACCACTCTCTGCCAAGGAGTACGCCAACTAAGGGCTGGAAAACGAGCGCGAAGAGGAACAAGGCGACCCCGACTTTCCCGGTTAGGGTTTTGGCGCCCTCGAAAGTGATATGCCCCAGGATTGCGCCGACCACCGCCAACAAGATGGCCTGCACGACGAAACCTAAGGCAAAGTATGGGGCCGCCAAATTGATTGCGGCGTAGCGGTCGATGAAGTAGCCCCAGGCGACAAACAACCAAATGAATGCGAGGACAGCGGCGATGAGCCGCCCTCGCCAATGGGGTCCTCTAGTTGTCAACGCCGCAATCCCTACCCCGGCTGCGAGCGTCAAGATCTGTGCTGGCCATAGACTCGTGTTGTAGAGCTCGAATAGCCGATAGTAGGTCTGCGGCGAGAACATCAGCAGGTCCGACGGCTGATATGCCCACCACTCGGACATCAGAGCTCGCGGATATAGGCGACCATGCGCCGGCGCATCTCTTCGTCGGGAAGCGGTTCACGCGCTGATGTAAGATTCTCACGGACGTGATCCACGCGTGTGGTCGCTGGAATAGCGCATGTTATGGCAGGATGCGCGATCACGAACTTGAGGAGGAATTGTGCCCAGCTCGCAGCGCCGATGTCATCGGCCCATTCGGGCAGTTTCTCATCCTCAAAGCGGTGGATCAGTTCCTTTCGACGAAACGGGCGATTCGCAATCACGGCGATGCCCTTTTCTTGCGCGAGGGGAAGCAGGCGGTCCTCAACCTCTCGGTCCACGATATTATAGGTAAGCTGAACGAAATCGAGATCATGCTCGTGCATGATCTTCTCGAGCTCGTTATGACGGCGACCGTGCGACGTTGTAATCCCGACATAACGCAGCTTTCCGTCATTCTTCATGGCACTAAGCGTGTCGAGGTGCGCTTCCCAGGCCACAAGATTGTGCACTTGTAGTAGGTCGAACCGGTCAATACCCCAAAGTGCACGCGTTCGTTCAATTTGCCCCGGACCCTCACCTCCGTTGCCTGTCCAGACTTTGTCTGTCGCAAAAACATTGGCTGAAGTGCCGGTCTTTCGTAGACAGTAACCAATGACTTCTTGCGCGGACCCGTACATGGGAGAGGAATCGATCATGCGGCCGCCGCCATCGAAAAACGCCTGCATGACTTCGGCACTGGAGTCGCGCGCTTCGGGGTCGTCGCCGACATTGAAGGTTATCCAACTGCCGAGCCCAACGATCGGCAGCGCTTCACCCGAGGACGGGATCCTCTTAGTGAGTGGGGCACCTTGCGCCCGACCAAACCGCGGGGCGAGCGCTGTGAGGCCTCCAGCAGCAAGCAATCCAAAAAGCTGACGACGGTTCAGCTGCATACCTACTCCCAACACTCAAGCGATTGCGTCCATTGATAAAACAGATCCTTCTGGCCAAGCCACCGCTTTCTCATCTGTTGCGCAAGAGGCACCGAGGATAGCCAAGGTAGCCGCCAGCCAAATAGGGATGGCTCAAACCAGTATCGCGAGAGCCGATAAGAGATCGGCACAAAGAACACCGGCCCTAGTCCGCCGACCCACTAACCGACGGGTCTAACCCCTCCCAGACTTGCATATTCTCTTCAAGATGGACGATCGAAGTTGTTCCGGGGATTACGACTACGTTTGGCGAACGCTTCAGCAGCCACGCGATCGCCTCCTTTGGTGCAAGTCGCGCGCCCGGCTTCATCGGATTCGCACCAAGCGGGCCATAGGGAATAAACGCGATGCCGCGCTCGGCGGTGAAGTCCACAAGCCCGTCACTGTCCGCCTCGGTCATATTGAACCGGTTTTGAACGCTGGCGATCGGAGCAACCGTCATCGCGCGTTCGAGTTGTTCTCGGCCGACATTGCTCAACCCGATATGGCCGATGCGACCGTCGGACTTCGCCTCGGCCAATGCGGCGACGGAGACTTCGATCGGCGTGTCGGGGTCGACGCGATGAAGCTGAAAGAGATCGATTTTGTCGCGCCGAAGATTTTCGAGCGCGCGATCGACTTGGCGCAGTAGCGTGTCACGGCCACCGTCCAGGACAATCTGGCCTGGTGCCGGCTTGTCGACCCCTCCTTTGGTGGCGAAAACCACATCACGGCCTTCGAGCGCCTCCCCAAGAATCCGATCGGCAAACTCCGGCCCATAAGCCCAGGCGCTATCAAAGAAGGTCACACCGAGATCGGCAGCCCGGCGGAGCAAGCGTACCCCACTGGGCCAATCGGGATAGGGCCCATAGTTGCCAGGCTGCCCCGTGAGCCGCATGGCACCATAGCCAAGGCGGTTTATGGTTAGTTCGTTACCTATCGTGAAAATTCTAGGTGTCACGGTTTTTCACTCCGTAGGAATTCGTCCATCAAGGACTTAATGACGCGGATCCGAGAAACAGCTTTGTCGTTTCCTCGTCGGGAATAGGAAGCGCAGAGGATCCGTGCTCGTGCACGATCAACCAAGCACCGTTCCGTTTCTCTAAGATCAAGGTGACCCGCGCTTCGGGGAGCTCGATCGGCGTGCCGTCCTGCATCTCACCGCTCGCATGAAGTGAGACAGTGGACCAGGCGATGTCGCCGCGGATTTGCACCCGCATATCGTCGTTCGCTTCCAGCCGCCAGGCCTTTGGCACGGTCATGAACTTTCGGTAGTAGGCTGCGGCGGGCTCCCAGCTCGAAAACCCCTTCGCCGGCCGCCCAAAGTCAAAAGATGAGAACGTGTCGTCCTTCGCGTAGATATGGGAAACCGCGTCAAGGTCGAATGGCGCCTCGGGGCTCGTGCGCCAACTTGCAACCCAGTCTAGGGTGCGGGCGCGGACCGCATCATGATCGTTTGTCATCGGAGTTTCTCCTGTTGGTCGGGTTAGGGATCAGTGGTGATGGGCAAAGATGCGGTTGAGCGCCGGAGCTACGGCGAAAACCATGGAAGGGACTAAGATGGCGCTGGTCAGAAATGTCCGGACCGCAATGGGCAGTTCGATCCCGGCGATCTCAAGCGCGACTGACAGAACCGTCACGGCCGGCCAGACGAATAGGAACAAGGCGAAGGCGAAGAGTGGGCGGTTCATGTCAGTCTCCTCAGTTGGAACGTCGGGTTGCTCCGGCGTCAGATGCATCTCGATGGACTGAAGATCGGCCCGCACGCGCTTGACATCCAATCGCACCTCGTCAAGTTGTGATAACCGGAGGTTATCGCGATGTTGATTGAGTTTCGGCTGTGGCGTTCCTTTGTCGTCCTCGCCGAAGAGCTGAACTTTCGCCGCGCGGCCGACCGCCTCGGCCTTTCGCAACCGGCGTTGACCAAGCAAATCAAGGAGTTGGAGGACAGGCTCGGCGTCGTTCTTTTTCGGCGCGAACCGCGCGGCGTCGAGAGAACCGACGCAGCGGAGGCCAACCTAAAAGCCGCGCGCGCCCTAATCGCATCGGCCGAGCGATTGGAGCATGCGTTTCGGACCGCTGAGACCTCAGCAGCTGAACACGTCTCACTCGGCGCGCTCTCATACGTCACCCAGCGGCTGCTGCCGCGCGCGCTTGTCGCGGCCAGGCAGACTCGGCCAACCTTGCAGACAAAGGTGTTCGATATGACACCCGTCGAAGCGGTCGGCGCCGCTGGCGAGGGCAGAATCGATTTGGGGGTCGCCCTTGCGCCCGTTCGCGAGCCCAACGTCGTGACGAGGCCGCTTGTCGAAGGGTGCTGGATGGTTGTTGCTCGACGAGATCAGGATCTTCCGTCCGCGCCCGGGCTCAGCGATCTAAACGGTGAAGCGCTGGTCCTGTTTGCCAGGCGCTACAACCCCGATCTGTACGATGACGTCGTCTCGAAGCTCGCGGCACAAGCACCGCACGCGACAATCGCCTATCACGCCCAGGACCCTTCCGCTGGGCTCGAAATGGCTTCCCATGGTCTGGGGATGTTAATCGCCGCCTCTTATGCTCTGCCGCCACTGCCGGAGACTCTGGTGGGCCGGCCACTCGACGGGCTGGGCGGGTCGCTCGCACTGAAGCTCGTGTGGCGCCGGGATCGAATGAGACCGGCCTTGCGGGCTTTGATCGATGGTTTCACGGAGACAAGCGGCAAGATGTGAGCATGCTGTTTGAGCATTTGAGGGCCGAACCAACGCCGCCCGTCCGAAAGCGTTCAGCGGCTTCACGAGTACAGCTTATCCTCCAATCTCTCACGTCGACTCGATCGCGTTGAAGGTGTCCTCGCCCTATCTTGTGAGTCTCATGGCGGGTTCGTTCTCATTCCAGCCTTCCAAGCCACCCGCAACTCGACGAAACCGCATGCACCTTGTACCCGCCATACTAATTTTGACGCAAAAGTTGTCACCTTTTGCACTCCATGTGGCTGGCAGAGGGATGGGTCCACGTCCGCGAAACGAACCAGTGCCGTCGGGCCTCAGTGTGATTGTTGCCTTCCTGCCGTTTTGCATGACCCCGGACCACGGACGGCCATCAGCCAGAATCTTGGCGGCTTGTGCGGCGGACAAAAACGTTTGGGCATTCCCTTGAGCGTCCTGCCCCCTTGCAGTCTCAGCCGCCGCGAAGAACCCGACTGCCGCGAGCGGCAGCATAAGCAAAAACTGGACGACGCCTTGCCACAGAACACATGGCACTTCGTTCGTCGATCGTCGCGCGGTGCTTTCGACAGTCTGAGAGCTTCCTACGAAACATGTCATGATACAGACTTTATCTCCCTTGAACGATAGATGGTGATGTTCATCGCGTCGTCTCTCGGCGTGGCGAGCACTGCCGTGTTTCGTTGACGATACGTCCGTCCTCCATCTCAAGAATGCGGTCAGCAAGATCGAGAATTCGATTGTCGTGGGTCACCATGAGAACGGTGCGGTGTTGTTGCTTGGCTAGGTCATGCAGCAGGTTGACGGTCTGCCGGCCTGTGACTTTGTCGAGTGTTGCCGTGGGTTCGTCCGCCAAGATAAGTGGCGACCTGGCGACGAGCGCCCGCGCGATCGCGACGCGCTGCTTCTGGCCGCCAGAGAGTTGCGCGGGGTAAGCATCGGCCCACCGCGTCAACCCAACGCCCGCAAGGATCGCCGCGGAACGCTTCCGCCAATCCGCAAGCGCCTCCGGACCATGCACCTCGAGCCCCATGCGCACGTTCTCAAGAACCGTCAGACTTTGGTGCAGATTGTGAGCCTGATAGATGAAGCCAATCCGGCGGCGGGTGGCAATCATCGTCTGCTCATCGGCTTCTGCCATTTCGACGCCAAGCGTTCTCACACTCCCGGCCTGAACGGAACGCAGCCCACCGACAAGAGTAAGCACCGTCGTCTTGCCGCAGCCTGACGGGCCCATCAAGAAGATGATCTCCCCGCGCAAGACATCGAGATCCAGGCTGAACAGGATCTGTTTGCGTGTCGGTCCTTTACCGAACCAATGGCAGAGACCATTGATACAGATTGCAGAAGTTGAACGCGGCTTAGGCCCGAAACAATTGGCATGCGGGAGTTGGGTCATTCGGTGATCTCAGAAAACATCGGCAGGGTCTGCCGCTTTGAGACGGCGCGTCGCGACCAGGCCGGAAAGACAACACATGGAGAAGGTCAGAACCAGTACAAGGGCGGCTCGGTCCAACGGCATGTCGATGGCGAGCTCTGTGCCTTTCGCAATAACTGCGTAGAGCCCAAGGGACATCAAGACGCCCGGGACAAAGCCGAGCGCGGCTAGAAGCAACGCCTCCTCGAAGACTACACCGAGCAGATAGCCGTGCGAGTAGCCCATCGCCTTGAAAGTAGCGTACTCAGCGAGATGATCATTCACATCAGCCGACAGGATTTGATAAACGATCGCGAAGCCGATCACGAAGCCAAAGACGACGCCGAACGTGAAGATGAAGCCGATCGCCGTATTGTCCCGCATATAGTCCTTGATGTAGTCGGCATACTGCTCCGTCGTCATGACTTGCGTGTCGCTGGCGGGCAACGCCTGCTTCAGCCTGTTCGCCACGTCGTCAATGTCGGCCTCAGGATCAACCTTGAGCATGATCGCACTCGCCGCGGCACCCGAGCGTCTTGGGAATAGACGAAAAAACGTCTGATCGCTCACGATAGCGGTTCCGTCGGCATCGAAGGATGCGCCCAGTGAGAACAGCCCAGCCAACGAAATCGTTCGCCCCGAGACTTCAACGCTCGCCGCGCCCTTCTCGTCGATGACTTGAGCAATGGCGCCAAATGGCCTTCGTGTGAGACGATCGAGAAGCGCGGTCTCCGCCACCCTGAGCTTTGCCCGTTGCACGCTTATCTCGGGGTCAACGAAACCGTCGAACTCGGGGTCCACACCAAAAACAGTCACATTCGCCTGCCTGATGCTGATCGGGGTTCGGAACGAGACCGAGCCGACGTAGAGCGAGGCGCCCGACGTGACCCCTTCGACACCAAGCGCTTGATAGAGGCGGCGGCGGGGTAATGTGCCTAGCTTTCCGAACTGGCGCGCTTCAGGGCTCAAGAGCATGATGTCCGCACTAAGTACACGCACCGGCTTCACAGCGTTCTCGAACAATGCGCCCATGACACCGAGTTGCATGAAGATCAGCATGTTGGCAAACACCACACCGGCGAGCGCGACAGCAAGGCGCATGGGCTTGTGCCGCAACTGGCGCCAGCCGAGCGGTGTGCGCGTCGCAAGCACTGCAATCGGGTTAGAGATCATTTTTCAAACACGGCCTCGACCTGGAGGCGTGAAAGATTCGCGACTTTGCGACTTGTGTCTTCGTCGAGGGCCACAAAAACCTCTGCAACTCTGGCATCGGTAGCGGTTGCCGGGTCGTTGTTCACAACGGATTGACGTTTGATAGCGGCACCTATTCGCTCCACTGTGCCGGTGACGCTGCCGCCCAAGGCACGGGCTCGGATCGTGACGCGTTGGCCCAACCGAACGCGCCCTATGTCGGTCTCATAGACCTCCACCACGGCCCGCATCTCGTTGGTCGCTCCGATCTCAAGAAGACCATCGCTCCCGATCCTTTCACCAGTGCGAACATAGAGCTCGATGACGCGTCCGTTGAATGGCGCGCGGATGACAGATTGATCGAGTTCGGCCATGGCAACCTTGACGGCCGCTTGGGCGGCTGCGAGCTCCTGTTCGCTCAGGGCAACATCGATGAGCCTACTCTCAGCGCCATCATCGGCGTTCACAGTTGCCTGAATACGCGCGAGCCCAGCCACTGTCTCCCGCACCGTCGCGTCCGCCGTCAACATCTCCATCTTCTTCTTCTCGACATTGGAAGGAGTCCCGTAACGACGATCGAGAAGTGCCTTTTGGCGGTCGTATTCTGCCGAAGCAGACTCGAGACTGGCGCGTGCCCTTTCGAGCGCAGCACGGCGCGCTTCGATGGTGTAGGCGATTTCAAGTTTTTGCCTTTGAAGCATGAGCTGCTTGAGCGCAACATCGGCCTTCGATGCTTCTAGTTGCGCGGCAAGTCGGTCTTGCGTGTCTAATACGGCAAGAACCTCGCCCGCCTCGACTTCGTCTCCCTCCTGAACTTTGAGTTCCTTGATGCGTGATCCGTCCGGACTGCCCGGCGCGCCAACCTTGATGATAGTGCTCGAAGGCTCCAGGAACCCGAGCCCCACAACGGCAGGAATCACGGGCCGTGCTGGCGCGGCGCCGACCGACGCTTGTTGCGGCGTCGAGATGTACCAGTAAGCCAAAACCCCGGCAGCAGACAGAAGAAGCCCACTGAGTATCCAAGTGAAGCGCCGCTTGCGCCGCCGTGGGTTCCTCGCCGGGCCCTTCAAGTAGGCCTCAAGCTCGGGCTCGGTATCCTTCAGGCCGAAAACCCCCTCATCGGTTTCCGGCGTCTGTGCCGCCGATGGCGCCGGATCGGGTTCAGAAAAGCGGGGCTCAGAAACCAATGGCAATTCGCCCGTTTGAGACGAAATAGTCTTCAAATCCACGCCCTCGGAACTGTCTCGGGCGACCATCGACGGCCGCGGGGATCTCATGCGCCCGACATGGTCTCAGAGAACGGCGGCGATGTGTTTTAAGAGATGTTAAGTTTGGTTTCCCGTTGATTGCGCAACGACTTAGCGGCAAGCCGAGATTTCCCGCGCTAAAACGTTTTAGTTGGTCGAGGCGCAAGGGAGCGTGATCCTGACGATCACGCCGTTCGGCGTCCGGTGGCGCAGGCGGATATCGCCACCATGGCGGCGCACAATCTCTCGTGCGAGCGAGAGTCCGAGCCCAAAGCCGTCGGTACTGGAGCGAGAGTCATCCACTTTGAAAAACGGCTCAAACACCTTCGCGCGTAAACTCTCAGGGATCCCCGGCCCGTCATCGCTGATGTCGATTTCAGCAACGCTGTCCTTTGTCCGAAGGGTGACCAAAGCGGAGCCGCCGTACTTCACCCCGTTTTCGACAATATTCGTCAGAGCCCTGGACATTGCGCTCGCACGAACTGGCCACGCCAAACGATCCGGTCCTTCGTAGCAGACATCAAGGCCGACATCCGAGAAGTCCGAGCAGATCGTCTGGATCATGCTTGGGAGATCGACTTGCGCAACCTCTTCCGCTTTTTCAGTCCCGCGCATGACTTCCAGGGTCTCCTCGAGCATACGGTTCACTCGTTCGATGTCACCCAGCATGGCCTCTCTGAGACCGAAGTCTTCGACAAGCTCCGAGCGCAATCGAAGACGAGTCAAAGGCGTTCTCAAATCATGACTGATTGCAGTCAACATACGCGTTCTGTCGTCGAGCAGCCCACGGATACGATCTCGCATATCATTGAGAGCGTCAGCCAACTGTCTGATCTCGCGTGGACCCTCCCGAGTAACTTCTTGCATGTCCGCTGGGGACTCCCCGAAACTTCGCGTTGCACTGGCAACTGCGGAAAGCGGCGCCGTAAACCACCGAACGGCATAGACGGAGACCAACAGAAGAAAGATCAGGACGATGACGATCGCCAGAGCCGCCGGCGTCAATAGCAAGTGCCATATGCTTGATCTTGGTGCTGGTTCGAAGATCAAGGCATTCTCTCTGTCCAACGCCAGGACAACCTGCTCGCGGGGACCAGCCGGAAACCACATTCCGTCGATCACGTCGACGGCATCGTAGCGCGACAGTTGGCGCTCCGTGAGGCCCCAGGACAGCCCCTTGTTTAAGCCGGCGGGCAACGGCTGTAACACCTCACGCGAGACCTTCGCGACGGCGACGCCAGAAGCGACGGCGGCATTGACCAAGGCGGCTCGTTCTTTGGTAGATGGCATTTCTTGAACGAGCTGCATGAAGGTCGCTATCTGGGCCGCTACCAAAGGGGGGCCGTCCTTCGGCATGTTTGGACTGTACAAGAAAATGAAGATGCTCACGGTTAGGCCGATGCCGAGAACAACTGATACTGTCACAAGGCCTGTCAATTGTGTGGCGAGACTACTCAGTGACAACCAATGCGGACGTTTCATCGAAACTGCTTTCGCTCGGCTTGGGATACTAGCGGCCTGGCGTACTGGAGCGACGTGTTGTTCCTTGCCCCTAAATGTCTAGGCCTACTCGATCAATATAGGCCTCTTTCTCTCACGAACAGCGCAAGCAACATTTCTTAACACGGCTTAATCCGCAACAACGCTCGCCAGAAGTAGGCTCTCACGCAGAACGAACGTGTGTGCTCAATCGTGAACGCAAGCCGACGCGCATAGCTGGGTGCATCGCCTGCCACTAGCGGCCGGTCAACTTGTCATCCGCGTCAATTGCCGCGCAGGTGCACTTCGGTGCGCGCGAAGCGTTCGCTAGAGACGGAACGATGTGTGGAAGAAGTGATGCTGACGCAAGTCCATAGCGGCGCTGCAATCGACGCCACCATGGGAAGGTCACGCCATGCTGCATACACGTTTCGGCCAAGGATTGTCGGCCTCTTGCTTCTCACTCTCCAATGCCTGAGCGGTTGCGCCACGCCGCAAACGACGCGCACTGGCGCCTTGTCTTCCTACCACGCGCTTGCACCGTCAAACGGCGTCTTCAAGCGATCAATGGCGAGGGCGGACAGAACCGAGCTCCTTGCCGCCGAGACGATACGCATCGTGCCGACTAGATTTTCGGACGGTTCTGGGGCAACGGCATTCTCGCCGAGGCAGCAACGACTTATCGCCAATGCTATAGACCGAACTGTTTGCTTTGATCTAAGCGATCGCTTTGTCGTAGTGCCAGCGACATCTCCCGCCGACCTTACAGTGGAGGTGGTCATCACAAACCTCAAGCCAACGCGCCCCGTGCCGGCCGCTGCATCCAAGGCCGCCGCGTTCATGACGCGGTTTCTGGTTGTCGAAGTACCAGTCCCCGTGCCGCGCATCCCAATCGGCTTGGGCAGTCTTTCGGTCGAAGCCGAGGCCCGCGATCGTACCGGACGCCAACGCGCAGCAATGGTCTGGGCCCGTGGTGCGAAAGCACTCGGCAGCAAGACGCGCGTTGCGAAAACCGGGGACGCCTACGAATTTGCCTATAACTTCGCCGGCGATTTCTCAAGGCTGCTGATAACGGCCGAAGAATCACGCCGCCTCCCCTTGCTGCCATCAGCAAGACGCATCAGAACATCGCTGGGCGGACCTCCCCGATACGCAGGCTGCGAAGCGTTTGGCCGCAGTCCCGGAATTCCCGGCTTCGTCGGGGCAGTTGTCGGCGCACCGCCAGCCTGGACCGATCGATCGGGTTTGTAGGCGCAACGATGAAGGCCTCGGCTCAATCAGGCCTGACTGTTCTGCGTGACGAGTGGCGTGAAGATGTAACCTCCCAAACGTACCGTCTTGATGAGCACGGGGTCACGTGGGTCTGCTTCGATCTTCTGGCGGATGCGGCTGACATGAACGTCGATACTTCGCTCAACGGGACTTGCCAGGCCGGCATGGGTCAGATCAAGCAACTGATCGCGCGACAGCACACGGCCAGCGTGGCGACAGAACGCAAGAAGGAGGTCAAACTCCACACTCGTCAACTCGATCCGCACGCCATTCGCATCTAGGAGAAGCCTGCTAACGGGATCGATCCGCCATCCATCGAATGTGAGCGGCTTTTGACAGTGAGTGCGCGAGTCATGTCCTAGTCGACTTCGCCGCAGCAGGGCGCGAATACGGGCAACCAGCTCCCTCGAGTTGAACGGCTTTGGCAAGTAGTCGTCGGCACCGATCTCAAGGCCGATGATGCGGTCAACGTCCTCGCCACGTGCCGTCACCATTATGATGGGAACGTTCGACCCTTGCCGAAGGCGCTGGCAAATGCTGAGCCCGTCTTCGCCCGGCAGCATAATGTCGAGGACCACGAGATCCACTTGCTCTTTCTCGAGCAGCACATCCATTTGGCTGGCGTTACTTGCTGTCGATATTGCGAAACCGTTTGTCGACAGAACCGCCGCCAGCATCTCGGTTATCTCAAGATCGTCCTCAACCAGGAGGATATGTGGTCTCGATACGGTGGGATCTGGCATGCCACTCGACACAACCCGGATTCACTCCGGCCGCGACCTCGGAAAACTGCAAGAAACCTAACTCATTGCGTCGAGACATGATGCGGAAATTTGTTTCGTATTGTTGCGGCGGCCTGCTGTCCTCCAATCGAGAAACATTTGTTGATATTGCCGCACGCGCTAGGGCGCCTGATCGGTCCTTGAGCTAACTTCATGTGTCTTGAGTACGGTGGCCACAGCGACTACGACAACGTCGCCCTGAATGTGCGAAGGCGAGCGGATGAATTGGATGGACGCCGCCTCGTATCCATCGTTGGCGTGACGAAGCCAAAGCTGAGGGCTGAGAGCCGGCCAGTTTGCGAGCTGCCGGTCTTCAACGATAACGGGACGGAAACGAGCAATGAGCGAAATCAGTGAATTGGCTCGGACCGCTCTTATCGTCGCAGACTACCGTGCACGTGAGAACACGCAGGAAGTCCCTCTTTATCGCGATCCAATCGTTCCGCTCTTTCTGAACGACGACACAAGGCGGGAGGCTGATCGCATCGCCGCCGATTTTCCTGCCGAGCACGGGGTTAGGTTACGCACCCGTTACTTTGACGACCAGCTGAGCATCCAAATCCGCAATGGCTGTCGACAAGTTGTCATTCTAGGCTCGGGCTTTGATACGCGCGCCATACGCAAACCTGCGCCGAATGTGAGATACTTCGAGATAGACGACGGTGCGATCCTTGACTTCAAGAAAGCAACACTCGCCCAAGCGGGCGTTGAGGCGGATGCTGTCTTTATCGCTAATGACTATGTTCACCGAGGCATCTTGGCGCCGCTCGCCTCACATGGCTTTGATCGTTCGTTGCCGACCTATTTCATTTGGGAAGGTAACACGATGTATCTCAATCGAGCCTCCGTGTTGAGAGTTCTGTTGGAGCTGCGCAATGGCCTTTGCGCCTTTGCGATTTCATTCGACTACTTCAGCGCTGCAGTGGCCACACAAACGACCGGAAACAGGCGGCTGTCTTCCTTGGCTCAACGATTTGCTGATATGGGCGCAGCCTTTACCTTTGGAATCGATGATCTGTACGCGCTCGCTAGCGATGCCGGTTTGAACGTGGCCGACAATACGACGATAGGGGAGCTGTTCCGCGCCTACTGGCCGCATCTTCCTGCGGACGACTGGCATGATCACTACAGCCTCTGCACGCTTGAATCCCCAGAGGCACTTAAGGGTACATAACGGCAAAACCTCTGTTTACGCCAACAGCGGAAGTTACGTCACGCCGATCAGGCTCTAGATTTTTTTGCACCACACGTAGAGTCTGCAAAGTGGCGGGGTTGATTCCTCGCACCACGATCAGGAGGTCGTGTGACTGCGCCGTTTGTGGAGGAGCGCAGCAGCGAACCCATCGCAAGGAGAGCCCGTTTTGTACCCCATTGACCTCCCGTCGGGCCTCCTAGCCCACGGTCTGACGCACGATGATAGCGCGCTAGCGTTGGTTTCAAAGACACATACTCAGACGTGGCGTGAGCTTGATTTGGGATCGGACCGGCTCGCTTCCAACCTCCTCGCTCTTGGTCTTACGCCAGGCGACCGCGTAGCTTCGTTGATGCCGAACCGGGTAATACTGATCGTCCACTACCTGGCCTGCTTGAAGGCCGGTCTCGTCATGACGCCGTTGAACTATCGGTACACACCTTCGGAAATCGACCGTGCCCTGACGCTCAGCGGGGCATCTGCTTTGCTTGTCCATGCGGAACGCGAGGATGACCTCTCGGCGAGTAAAGCCGTGGAGAGGCTGCCACGCGGACGGATCTGGTGCGAGCACCCGGACGCTCCCGGCCCCAGCATAGAGCCGCTGATGGCCAGTGAAGCCGCAGCGGTCGACCTACCGACCCTAGATGCGGAGCAACCCGCTTTGATTTTCTTCACATCTGGCAGCACCGGCGTCCCAAAAGGCGTCACGCTAAGTAGGCGTGCCGTGGGCGCGCGCGCCTGGTCGATCGGCCAGGGTCTTGAGCTACGGCCAGGTAAGGTCGTGCTGCCGAGTTTGTCTCTGGCCCATGGGGGCGGCTTCGATGTGTCGATGGCGACCCTAGCCGCCGGCGGAAAAGTGCTTGTCGCACAGGGCAACGATCCAGACGATGTTTTGCCGCTCCTCAAGATGGAACGGCCGAACGTCTTCATCGCCCTACCCTCGACGCTATTCGCGCTCATCCGCCATCCCGCAGCCACGAGCGCCGATTTCGCTTCCCTGGACTATTGCGGTTCAGGTGGCGACGTTGTCCCGGAGGAACTGAGCAAGGAGGTCGCTGAGCGTGCCGGCCTCGAAGTCCGTATCAGCTACGGCATGACGGAGATTGGTATCGCAACCTGCAATAGACCTAGTAGCGACAATAGGCCGGGCTCCGTCGGTAAGCCCAACCCCGGTTATGAAATGGTGATCCGCGGCGGCGATAACCGCGAGGCCGCGACGAACACGGATGGGCGTCTCTGGGTCCGCTCGCCTGCGAACATGTCCGCGTATTGGGGAAACCCTGAGGCCACGGCAGCAGCAATTCGGGACGGTTGGCTCGATACCGGCGACATAATGCGGCGAGATGCAGACGGCTACCTGTGGTTTCGCGGACGGCAAAAGCAGATCATCGTCCACGACGGCTCCAACATCTGGCCGCAAGAAGTGGAGGCAGCCCTGCTCGAACACCCGGCGGTCGCCGCAGCAGGGGTCGTCGGAAGGCGTGACGAAGTCCACGGCGAAGACGTCTGTGCCTACGTGGCCTTGAAGGAAGGTGTATTGCAGCCGACCGTAAGGGCACTGATCGACTTTGCCCGCGCGCGCGTGGGGTACAAAGCACCGGAAGAGATTGTCTTTCTCGACGAGATGCCGCTCAACAGCGCGGGCAAGATCGACCGTTCGGCGCTCAAGCAGATGGCGGGAGTGGCACGCTAGCGAACGCCTACTCTGGGCCAAGGGCTCTGGATCACAAC
>JASJEH010000024.1 GCA_030064755.1 Methyloceanibacter sp.
ACGATTCTCGAAGACGATTTGAGCCGCATGGCGCTGCTCAAAGACCTCGGCATCTCCAGTATGATCCTCGCCTACAACGATGTATTTCGGACGGGGTCTGGCCAACTCGCTGCTTACAATGGCCGCGACATCGGGCTGACACCCTGGGGCGAGGCCGTCATAGATGAGATGGTCAAATACGGAATCCTGCTCGATCTGAGCCACACGGGATCGCGGACCGCCAACGACGCCATGGATTACATGGAGAAGAGCCACCCCGGCGTTCCCTTTGTCTACACGCATTCGGTTCCGGCTGGGCTGTACAAGGACGAGCCCAACGCCACGCCACGCGGGTGCTACCGCGCCATCCCCGACGATGAAGCGATCCGTGCAGCGAAGTCCGGTGGCTACGTAGCCCCGACCTTCACCGAGTGGATGATGGATGGGATCTGGCCCAATGATATCAGCCCAAGGCAGGCCGCGGACATGATCGACTACTATGTGAAGCTTGTCGGCGTGGATCACGTGGGTATCGCGACGGACGACATGTTCTCGACGGCCTTGGTCGCGGACTTCGCCGAGAAGAACGCGGATATGTACAACGACGGCGGCTACATGCTCAGCGCATTCCGAAAGGGCGCCACGGGCAACGGCGAACTCGCCAAGATTCTCGCAGCTATCACCGACGACCTTTGGGCACGCGGTTACACCAATGAAGACCTTGCCAAGATCTATGGCGGCAACAAAATGCGGGTCTATGCGCAGGTCTGGGAAGGCAAGTCGCCAAAGCAGTTTGCCAAGGACTATCCAGAGCGTCTGAAACTGCGCGAGGAGCTGCGCAATCGCTTCATGTCGCGATAAGGACTGTCCGCAAAGGGGAGCTCAGATGCAGCCACGGGTACTGTCTGCCGTCATCTGTGGGCTTCTGATTTCGTTCCCAGCGACGGCGCATGCGCAAGAACCGCGTGCCGAAACCATAAGCCAGCCAGCGACAGGAGCCGCAATTCTTCGCGACGCCGCTGAGGCGGGACTTGGCGGTCCTCAATCGGTTGGCGCGCAGCTCGAAGAGGATGCGGCGCAACGCGAAACCCCCTCGCGCAGGCCAGGAGTCGATGCGTTCTTTAATCCGGCGGAGAGCAGCCTCGAGCGCCTACGCGCCGTGTCCGGTCTCCAAGTCGGGCTCGACTATCAGGCGGTCTATCAGAGCGCTACGAACAGCCTCACCGATCAGACCCAAGCCTCGGGCGGCGGCGCGCGGACATTCGGCAAATGGCAATTGCTTGGACGTGACGCGGAAAACACCGGCTCGCTCGTGTTTCTCTTGGAGCAGCGCCATGAACTTTGGAACGAACTGACGCCCGCGCAGCTCGGTAGCGAGATCGGCTATCTCGGTATCACTGGGACGACGTTCTCCGACAGCGGCGCCTCGCTCACGACGCTCTACTGGGAGCAGTCGGTCGCAAACGGGAATGCCGGTTTCGTCGCGGGCCGCATCGACCCAACCGACTTCATCGACATTCTCGGCTACGCCAACCAGCGCACGACATTCCTGAACCTGTCGTCCTTGGTGAACCCTTCCATCGCCCTGCCCGATCCCGGTTTCGGCTTTGGCGCCGGCGCCATGGTCACGGAACAGATCTTCGTAAAGGGCCTCGTAACAGACGCAAACGGATCGCTGACCGACGTCAAGTTCTTCCCTGGCGGCGATGAGGTGTTTGCGTATGGCGAACTCGGTTGGACTCCTGCGCGCGACGAGCGCTTTCTCACGAATGTTCATGTCGGCGCCTGGCATGTGGACGAACGTGTTGATGCCGGGGTGCCAGAGAGCCACGGCATTGTCGTGTCGGCCAATGTGACGATCGACGATGTCTTCATGCCGTTCGTGCGCGCGGGCTGGTCCGATGGGGAAGCCCCCTTTTACAGCACGGCCATCAGTGGCGGCTTCATCTACTATTTTCCGCGCTACCGGGA
This sequence comes from Methyloceanibacter sp., assembly GCA_030064755.1. Lineage (GTDB taxonomy): Bacteria > Pseudomonadota > Alphaproteobacteria > Rhizobiales > Methyloligellaceae > Methyloceanibacter. Next base: position 1,951 of record JASJEH010000024.1, read on the forward strand.
TCTGTTGGGGCTTGCTGCGGCGTGGAACGAACCGGCCACGACAGGGCTCCGCGACCAGGCGACGTTAGAGGCCTTCTACCGCTATCAGTTCTCGGACAACATTGCGATCACCGCCGACGCGCAGCTCCTGCTCAACCCGGCGCTAAACCCGGATGAAGATCAGATCGCCGTATTCGGCCTGCGCGCCCGGCTGGACATGTAAATGCCTCTGTCGCAGGCAAAGATCTCGGTAGCCATTTGCTTCGATCCGCCTGTAAAAGACTGGTGCCATGTGGTCCCGCCTTCTGATCATCGCTCTCATTCTCTTGCCTGCTCAGGCCATTGCCACGATCGCCTTCGCAGGTGCGAAAGAACGCGTTAGGGCGATTGCGCCCAACGGCATCGTCTATGTCATCGACGAACAGGGCAACGAGCTGATTACGCAGAACTCGGACAAGCCTTTCGTGCCCGCTTCGGTCGCGAAGGTTGTAACGGCTTGGCTTGCGATGGAGGTCCTGGGTCCGGACTACCGCTTCAAGACCCACTTCTATCTGGATGAAAACAGGGTGCTGTATGTGCGCGGCGGCGGCGACCCCATGCTGGTTTCCGAAGAGCTAGCGCTTCTCGCGCCCGAGCTTGTTGCAGCAATCGGGCCTGAGCCAATCACCGGCATGGTGCTTGATCCAAGCTACTTTCCCGACAAGGTCAACATCCCGGGAATCGAGAACAATAGCCGCTCCTATAACGCCCTGAATTCTGCACTGGCGGTGAACTTCAATACGATCAATGCCGTGCGGCGTGGCAGCAAAGTGTATCCCGGCGAGAAGCAGACTCCCATTACGCCGCTGGCGGCAAGCCAGTTTAAGGCACGCGGCCCGAAGGGCCGTGGCCGTATCAGCTTGGCGAAAGACCCAAAACTCAGCCTGCTTTATGCGGGCGAACTGCTTGAAGCCTTTATCGAAAAGTCCGGCGGCAAGGTTGCGGGCGACATCACGATCGGGCCAGTCCCGCCCGGGCTCGAACCGGTCTATATTCACCAGCAGTCACGGACCCTCGCCGCCATCATCAACCTGCTGCTGATCGGCTCCAACAACTACATCGCCAACCAAGTGTTCCTTGAAATTGGCGCGGCGCGTTATGGCGCTCCTGTGAGCCTTGAGAAGTCGCTCAAGGTCGCGAACGAGATGCTGGCTCAGCACGGACTCCAAGACGATATCTATCTTGAGGAGGGTTCTGGCCTGAGCCGGGGAAACCGTTTCACGGCGCAAGGCCTCGCCAAGGTGCTCAACCTGTTCGTCACCTACGCGGAACTGATGCAGGGCCGAGACGGCGGCACCAACAAGACTGGCACCCTGTCGGGCGTTCGGACACTGGCAGGCTACGCCGATACGGCGAACCATGGACGGGTGCGCTTTGTGATTGCGCTCCGGGGTGGCGGGCGCCTGCGCTACCAGGTTCTCAAGGCCATTGAGCGCGGGCTCTAGGGCGGTAGTTTCTCCGAACAAGAAGCGCTGTATTATCGGACTTGTTGCCGCCTCTCGATGATATCGACTATTTTGAGCTGGGTAGCCTCAGCCGGTCGAAGTTCATGACCCCCGGTGTTTTCTATCGATGCCTCTAGGTCTTTCGCGCAGCTTCTGGATCGCCTTCGCCCTGATCATCCTGGTGACGGCCTTAGCGATCGCGCTGCCGCGCGCTTTTCGCGTTGCGCAGATCGGTGCGGGCTATACGGCGCAAAAGCTCTGCTCTGGCGTTTTCATTTCCGGGCGGACAATCGAGGATGTTACCGCCGAGAACCTATCTGGATCGGGCCTTGGTTTTCTCCAGGCCTTTTCCACGGATGTTGATTACGAGTCCAGCCAAGTCACGGCATCCCTCTTCGGATTGGTTTCCGAAACGGCAATTGATCGCGACGGGTTCGGCTGCACGCTTCTCCATGGCGAGAGCGCCGAGAAACTGCGCGCGCAAACAGCAGGCGTGCTTCGTAAACCACAGCCTTTGGATGACAACAAAGAGTGGCCCATCGGGCGCAAGGTGTCGCCAACGGCGCTTGGTCCGGGCATCGATAGCCGAGCGATGTCCGAGGCAATCGATGCGCTGTTCTCGGAGCCCTTCGATGCCCCCCCACGCAAGACGTGGGCGCTCGTCATCGTTCACAAGGGACGCATCGTGGCAGAGCGCTACGGGCAAGGGTTCCACAAGGACATGCCGCTGATTGGCTGGTCATTGTCCAAGACAGCCACGAACGCCCTGGTGGGCATGCGGGTCATGGACGGCACGCTAAAACTGAACGATGACAGACTCTTGCCCGAGTGGCGTGACGAGAACGACCCTCGCGGCTCGATTACGCTTGAGGAGTTGATGCGTATGACGAGCGGGTTGGATTTCGATCAGAGGTCCGACGCGCCCTATATGCTGTTTGTCGAGCCGGACGATGCCGGGTACGCCGCATCGAAGCCGCTTGTCTATTTGCCCGGCTCGCACTGGTCCTATTCAAGCGGGAATACCAACATCATCGCCCGCGTTCTGCGAGAGACGTTTGCGGACGAGGCCGAGTATCTGCGCTTCCCGCAAGAGCGTCTTTTTGGACCACTTGGCATGCGCACCGCCGAGCTTGCGCCGGACGATGCGGGTACATTCGTGAGCTCAGCCTTTCTTTACGCGTCGGCACGCGACTGGGCCCGGCTTGCGCTGCTCTACCTGCAGGACGGGGTCTGGCAAGGGCAACGCCTACTTCCCGAAGGCTGGGTCGAGAACTCGGTGCGTCCCACGCGGGCATCTCCTGATCGTCAGTATGGCGCCCAATTGTGGGTCAAGCTGCCAGAATGGGTTGGCCCTGACGGACCGCTTTTGCCCAAGGACACCTATTTCATGCTTGGCCAGGACGCCTACTACATGATCGGCTTTCATGGGCAGGTGGTGACGATTGTGCCATCGCGCGACCTGATTATTGTAAGGCTCGGTCTCACACGTCAGGATTCCCGCAGCATTGCCTGGGAACTAGCGCCACTGGTGCAGGCGTTTCCCGACTCCGACGCACAAGACGCGCAATAAGAATATGGCTGCGGCCCGCTAATGGGCCATGAGAACGGGTGTGGTCATGTGCTCCAAGACGTGTCTGGTCGCGCCCCCTAAGACCCACTCGCGAAATCGCGACCGGCCAAAGGCGCCCATGACGATGAGATCCGCCCCGCGTTGCCTGGCCATTTTCACGATCTGGCTGCCTGCCTCGGACTCCGGTGCATCAAGGGTGACGACGTCGACATTAACCCGGCTTCTTTGGAGATACGCGGCCATGTCGGTCGGTGGCAACCGCACCCAGGAGGGAAAAACCTCCCTGGCCTGCCCGGCGAGGAGGACCACCTCGGTTGCGGCCTGTAGCAGGGGTAAGGCACCACGAATTGCCGCGGAGGCCGGCGCACTCCCATTCCATGCGACCAGAATACGCTTAGGGAGTTCCTGCTCAGGCCCCTCGCGCGGGACGATGAGTGTAGGGCAGCCTGACAGGGCAAGCTGCGTCGCCGGCCCCCAAAACAAGTCGGCCTTGGTCTCCAGCCGCGGAACGATCACCAGATCATACAAGCGCGCGGCGTGAATGAGCACGTCGACCGCGTCTCCCTCACCGATGAGCCAGTCGTGCGATACGCCCGCCTGATCCGCTGCGCGATCGAAATGACGTTCGAGGGACACCGCTTCCGCCCGCTGATGGTGGACATCCTCAAAAGCGTCCGTTTCATTGTTCTGGATCAACGGCCCCTGCACCGTTGCTTGCAACATTGCCGTGTCTGGCAGAATACAAATGCCGGTCACATGCGACTCAAACGCCTTGGCGAGAGCAAAAGCTAGTCGCATCTGGGGTCCGTTTGCCGCTAAGGGAAGATGAACCAGGATATTCTGATAACTCATTCCTATCTCCAAGGCTGGCTACCCATACACCGACAGTTTTTCTATCGTCTGCGCCGCGCAAAGCGGGAGTCAGCATCAGTGGCAAAGCACTCGGAAGGGTAACGCATCGAGACGCTCAACATACGTGAGGTGATGGTCTTTCTTGTGGCAGCGGGTGTCGTCGTGCCGCTCGTCCATCGCCTCAAAGTAAGCCCCGTCCTCGGCTTCTTGGTGGTCGGAATGGTGATCGGACCACATGGCCTTGTTCGTTTTGCCGACACGTTTCCCTGGCTCCATTACATCCTGATCGACGATGTTGAGGGCGTGCGCCATCTTGCCCATCTGGGCGTCGTCTTTTTGTTGTTCATGATCGGTTTGGAACTGTCGGTAGATCGGCTGTGGGCAATGCGCCGGATGGTCTTCGGGCTCGGGGGCTCGCAGGTCGTCTTGACCAGCATCGTCATTACGTCAATCGCCCTGCTGTTTGAGAATGAACTGCCCACGGCGGTGGTGATCGGGTGTGGCTTCGCCCTGTCGTCGACTGCCATCGTGATGCAGCTCCTGTCCGAAGGACGGCGGCTCGGCACAGCCACCGGGCGGACCAGTTTCTCAATCTTGCTGTTTCAGGACCTCGCCGTCTTGCCGATACTGCTGCTCGTCGGCGGGTTCGGCGCGCAAGGCGGTGAGTCCGTGGTCCTTGCCTTCGCTTGGGCCATGGGACAGGCCGTTCTGGCCGTTGCCATCATTCTTGTCTTGGGCCGATTGATTATCCGGCCGCTGTTCCGATTTGTGGGAAGTGACGCAAGCCGGGAAATGTTCATCGCCTTTGTGCTGCTCGTGATCATTGGCACGGCACTCGCCACGGAGGAGGTTGGACTGTCGATGGCGCTAGGGGCGTTCCTGGCAGGCCTCCTTTTTGCCGAGACGGAGTACCGCCACGAAATCGAGGTCGATATCGAGCCCTTCAAGGGGCTGCTTCTCGGACTGTTTTTCGCCTCGGTCGGCATGACGATCGATCTGGCGGAAGTCGCCGACAAGTTGCTCTGGCTTATTGCTTCGATGGTTGGCCTTTACCTCGTCAAAGGCGTGATCATCTATGCGCTTGCCCGGCTTTTCGGTGACCCGCGCTCAGTGGCTCTCGAGGTAAGCCTCCTGCTCGGTCAGGGGGGCGAGTTTGCTTTTCTAATCATTGGTCTCGCCTTTAGCCTGGCGCTCATTCCCAATGACGTTGCCCAGTTCATGCTCATTGTTACGAGTCTAACCATGCTAGCGACACCGATGGTCGCGCAGGGCGCGCGCCATCTGGCGAAGATTATCCAATCACGCGAAACCGCCACGGGGCAGGACGACAGTGACATCCCGATTGATCTGTCGGATCACACCATCGTTGTTGGCTACGGGCGCGTTGGTCAGACGATCGGTACACTGCTCGACGCGCAGGAATTGTCACATATTGGCATCGATTTCGATGGTGCATTGGTGTCCCGTTTCCGAAACAGAGGCGCCGCCGTCTTCTACGGCGACGCGAGCCGCCCTGAAATGCTGCGTAGGTTCGGTGCGGATCGGGCCCGTGCCTTAGTGGTGACGATCGATGACCCCGAAGCGGCTGAACACGTGGTCGTCGCAGCACGGCAGCATTGGCCGCACCTTGCCATTTTCGCACGTGCCCGTGACGGCGAGCATGCGGCGCAATTGGTTGCGCGCGGCGCTAGCCACGTCGTCCCGGAGATCTTGGAGGTGAGCCTCGAACTGGGCGAAATGCTGCTCGTCAATGCGGGCGTCCCAGAGCAAGCCGCGCGGCGCATGGTCGAGACTCGGCGGCGCGCCGAGCAGACGACGATCGATGAGGGTTTGGGCGCGACCAAGAAGTGACGCCAGCGCGCGTAAAGCGGGCGCGACACTGGCCGTCAGGCTCAAAACTACCTCTAGCCCGACTGCAGGCACCCACGAGGCGACCGACCCTAACGCCGCCTCATGTGAGCCACTTGGCGGCGGGCGGTGCGGACCTTGCCTCAGAGTTACGCCAGGCCTGACTCCGTACCGCCTTTGCCAAGAGCAACCCATAGAGCATGCGCGTTCGCGGTGACGCCTCAATCGTCAATTTGCGCGCGAGACCTCGACGAGATTGTCCGAAAAGGACGGCGCATGCCCCATGTCAGCGAACTCGGCGGAACTGATGCTGTTCACCGTTCCGTCGTTGAGCTGCCGCCAATAGCCGAGCGTCGCCACCACGATGCCTGGATTAACGTCGTCTGTGATCCTGGCCAGGCCTCTGAAAGCACCGCGGCTGTTCTCGACCTTGATACGATCGCCATCAACGATGCCGCGCGCCTCTGCATCCGCCGCATTGATGAGGACGAACTGTTCGCCCTGCCCTCGGATCTTCTCTTCCATGTTGGCGTAGCAGGAATTCAGGAATCCGTGGCTCTTCGGCGAGACGATGTTGAGCGGGTACTTCTCCGCGAGCTCCGGATTGTTGTCCCGAGTCTCGCGCGCCGGAACATAGTCTGGCAACGGATCGAGAGGCTCACCAGGCTGATAGTCGTCATACATCTGGCGGAAGGGTCCCGCCACGAAGTTTGTCGCATTCTCGATGAGGAAGTGGCACTTGCCCGTCGGCGTCGGGAAGTTGCCCTCGCGATGTGGAGCACGATCGTCCTTCGTCCCCACGTTCAACCGCGCGTAGCCATGCTTGCGCATATAGTCGAGGTCGATGCCATCGCACGCGGGTGCGTCCCAATCGACATAATGCTCAAGGCATTCGCTATCGGACCACTTGAAGTTCTCTTCCTCGAAGCCCATCCGAGCCGCCAAACGGCGGAAGATCTCGTTGTTCGGAATTGCCTCGCCGGGGCTCTCAGCGCATTTGGCATTGTAGGTCAGATATAGGTGACCCCAGGATAGGATCATGTCTTCCATCTCGGCGCCCATCGACGCGGGCAAAACGATGTCCGCGTAAGACGCCGTATCGGAGATAAAGTGCTCGGCGCTGACCATGAACAGGTCCTCGCGCATGAGCCCCTCGACGATCTTGTCTGTCTCAGGGGCCTGGGTCACCGGATTAGAGTTCCAGCACATCATCGACTTGATCGGCGGATCGAGCGGCATCTCGCCGGTGAGCGCGCGCCCGATCTGCAGGTTGTTGATGACACGCGTGCCTTCGGGGATTAGATCCGGCCGGCAAATAACGTCGAACTTGTAAGGGTGTTCCCACACCGGGAACTGGGTGACGCCGCCACCGACATGGCGCCACGCACCCGTCAAGGCGGGGATGCAGGTTACGGCGCGAATGGTTTGACCGCCGCCATAGTGGCGCTCAAGCGCGACACCCATGCGAATGCCGACGGGCTGCTCCGTCGCCAACTCGCGGGCAAGCTTCTTGATGTCTGCGGCAGGAATGCCGGTGATGCTTTCCGCCCACTCCGGCGTACGTGATGTTGCACGTTCGCGCAGCTCCTCATAGCCGATCGTGTAGTTGTCGACATAGTCCTGGTCGACCAGACCCTGTTCAATGATCGAGTTAATCACCGCCATGGCGAGGGCGCTGTCGGTACCGGGCTTCGGACAGATATGCCAGTCGGCTTCCTTCGCGGTGCGCGAGGTATAGGCATCGATAACGACAACCTTAGCACCCTTCTTCTTCGCGTCTTTCACGATGGCCCAATGATGGAGATTGGTGCTGACGCTGTTGCACGCCCAGATGACAATGTACTTCGAGTGGATATAGCTCTCAGGGTCGAGACCAGCCGTCGCCCCGACTGTTAGGAGCCAAGCCGTGCAGGACCCCTCTCCGCAGAAGGTGCGTTCGCATACGGTCGCGCCCATGCGATTAAAGAATGCATCGCCACCGTTTAGTCCGTGCACCAATCCTTGGTGGCCGAGATAGCTGTAGGGCACGATAGCTTGGGGGCCGTACTCATCGATGATCCCCTTCCAGCGCGAGACGATCGTATCGAGCGCTTCATCCCAGGAAATGCGTTCGAACTGCTTGGACCCCTTCGGCCCGACGCGCTTCAGAGGATAGAGCAAGCGATCGGGATGATAGTGGCGCTTCTCGTAATCCTTCAGCTTCACGCAGAGGCCGCCGCGCGTCATCGGATGATCCGGATTGCCGCGCACGCTCTTTAGTTTGCCGTTCTCGACTTCAAACAGCATCGCACAAGTATCCGGGCAGTCGTGAGGACACCCGCCAAAAAATGTGGTTGTCGAGACATGCTCGTTCATTAGGGGTTTCCCTCCGCAGATGATTGGTGGCCGCAGCTTTTGTCGTTTTTTCGAAGTCAACCGAGCGGCTTGGCAAAAGCGTACAATGGGCTGCCCCGTATGGAAAGGGAGGACGTCGGAAAGAGCGGCCGCGGGCCCAGGCGCTAGCCCAAGAAGCCCAGCGCCTCGAAAAGACGGTACTTGTCCCAGTCGACCCAGCTTTCGGCGATTTTGCCGCCTTCGAAGCGATCGATCTGAACGCCAGTCCATGTGGCGCGCTTTCCCGAAGGCGGGCGGCCTAGATAGTCACCGGTCTGCGTGGCCTCGAATTGCCACCGCGTCGCGACGAGATCGCCTTCAGCAACCTGCGTCAGTACCGCGACATCGAAGTCCGAGAAGGCCGTGTGGCATTCGGCGACAATGGCCTTCCAGCCCTCAAGATCGACGCCTTTGACACCGCCAACAGCGGCAGGTTCCTGGTGGTTCAGATAGTTCGGCGAGAAGATGTCTTCCGCCTTGCCAGTGCTGTCGCTTGACCATAGCTCGAGCGACTCCCGGGCCATGCGCTTCATTTCATCAACCGTCATACCCGCCTCCCTGCCAGTTGTCCGGAACATATGGTATCCTGATGCTACGACGTTTTGGGGACAGGCAATGCTTGTAATTCTCCTGATCGTACTGCTGGCGCTGGTTGCCATAGGCGCCCTCTTCCTATGGTGGCGCTACGAAATGGACCTCTCCGATATCGCGGCCTCAAGCGTGACGCCGGCGATCGGCATCTGGATCATCTATAGTTATGGCGGGCCTTTGGCCTGGGCTGGCGGGGTGCTCCTGCTCGCGATCGGCGCTTTCGCCCTCTTCTTTCTTTTGAAGCGGCGCGATCGACAGGCCACACGGCAAGGCCATTATCGCGACGAGGCATAGGGGGTGTCCGAGCAAACCCGCGGGCCTACGAACTCAAAGGGCCGGGGAAACCCTTGTCCGACCCCCGGCCCGCGTAGAATTCTCCGCGCACCTAGGGTGCACAGTTTTCTCTCTGGGTGCTGATCTCTATCTGGCTTCGACGCAAGTACCGAACTGCGTAAAGGCGCGGCCGGCCTGTGCAATTGTTCCCGACATGGCGCCGGTCGGCTTTTCGACAACAGCAGACCAGGTCTGAAGTCCTTTGCGCCCGCGCATGATCAGGACCTTTTCGTCGTTGTAGACATCGCCCTTTTGAAGGAGGTCACCGCCGCCGAAGAGGCCGGAGAACAGGCCCTTCTCGCTGACGCTAAGCGTGACCATTGGGGGGATCCCCGCCGTTGCGTGCTTGATTCGCTTGCAACCCGCAACAGCCGTGCACTCGAAGACCTCGTGCACCGCGCACGCATATTTGGGCATCGCCTGTGCCGTCATGGGCGTGAAGGCAAAAGCCAAGACCGGTAACGCAGTAGCCAACTTCGTAAGTCGCATCACATCATCCTTCTTTAAAGTGGTGAAAGCCGGCGCGCATGCTGCCCTGGGTTCAGGCCACCCACAAGGGAAAGTCATGCAATGAAAGTGACAAAAAAACCGGGCGGAACTAGCGTTCCGCCCGGTCCAGGTCCCCGCTCGCAGCAGCAAGGGCTCTCGTCAGGTTTGCCTAGTAGAGGGCCTTGCTCGCCTGCCGGGTCAGAACCTCACCCTTGTTGAGCACGGTCATGGCCTGGGCGTCGGGCGCGCATGTGAAAACAACACGCTCCCGGCTTGCGGCATCGAGGTGAAACAGTTCACCAGGGCGCAGCGCCACGCGAACGCGCTTGGCATCGACGCCACCGTCCGCCGTCGCGGTGGACAGTACTGCGCTCACCGCGCACTTGCCCTGATCCTTCTGATAGAACGCCAGAAGACGTGACTTGCCGACATTTGCCAGAATAGGCTCGTGTGGCCCAACCGGACCAAGGTTCACGGCCCGCGTGTCCCCGGCAGCGGCAATCTCTGTTGCCACAAAGAGCGAAAGTGCACTCGCGGCAGCAAGGGCAAGGGTGTTCTTGAGCATCAGTAGATCTCCAATCTTGAATCTCGACACGAAGTGATTCCGTGTCCCGTTGCGGTCATAGGTATTGCTGCATTGCGTCATGTCTATGGTGCAGCGCAATGACATTCTGCCGCGTGGCCGCCTGCCGCAGGCTTACCCCAACGGCCCGATCAGCACTTCGCAGTGAAGGGTTTTCTGAATAAACGGATATTATTCAATAATTTGATCAGCAGAGTCGCTCACGAACCGTTGCTGGTTTGGACGTGATGCACGTGTGACGGAGACGTTAAGGCAATGCGGTTTTGCTGTGGCGAAGCGGCGTTCTCAATGTGCGATTTGCGCACATTTTTGTGCACCTGCACAATGGACATTCAATGCACCAACCAGAATCGGCCGCTGCGCGAAACTTAGGCGATGAGACTCAACCGTGCGACATGATCGCACGCCGAAGCCGATCTCCATTGAAACAGGTGAAGCGTGCTAGCCGAGCTTCGCCTTCACGGCACCGCTGGCCTTGCCAAAATCCATCTGACCAGCGAAGCGGCCCTTAAGTACACCCATGACCTTGCCCATGTCGCGCATACCGCTGGCGCCCGTTTCCGCGATGGCCTCGTCGATGGCCTTTGCCATATCCTCATCGGACAATTGCTTGGGCAGAAACTCGCGGATGATGTTGGCTTCAGCGCCTTCTTGCTCAGCAAGCTCGGTGCGCCCCGCCTCCGCATAGATCTTCTGCGATTCCTCCCGCTGCTTGATCATCTTGGCGAACAGCTCCAGCAGTTCGGCGTCCGTTGCCTGTTCGGCACCCGCACCGCGTGCCGCAATATCGCGGTCCTTGATGGCGGCGCTGACAAGGCGCAGCGTCGAAACGCGGCGCATGTCGCGCGCTTTGGTCGCCTCTTTCAGGGCGGCGGTGATGGTCTCGCGCATCGGTCTCAGAATGGGCTGTTTTTGGAAGGAAGCCACCAACCTAATCGACGTGGCGCGCGCGCGCAAGCGAATTTGCGCATCTAACGCATTGTTTTCACAAGAAAATTTTTAGTCGGATGGATTGACCGCGTCACAAACCTGACGTAAAGAACGCATCTTAAGGACGCGCGCTCCTTAAAACCCTGGTTCCCAAGCCTGACTGATTAGAGCGCAACGCCCCACCGTTTGCAGCTTTCGTTTTGGCGACCACCAACACCGGCCGAACATAGTAATTCGCGGATGACTGACGAGAACGACACAGGGCCCTCACCGGCTGGGCGGACGCACGCGCCAGCCACAGGAACGCAGCCTTTGGCGAAAACGCAGCCTTGGACGGAAGAAGCGCCAACGGCGCTGCTGGTCCTTGCGAATGGCACCGTGATCCAAGGGCGCGGTGCAGGTGCCACGGGGAGCGCCGTGGGCGAGGTTTGCTTCAACACAGCGATGAGCGGGTATCAGGAGATCCTTACAGACCCGTCCTATGCCGGGCAGATAATTACGTTCACATTCCCCCATATCGGCAATGTGGGCGCCAATACAGAAGACATCGAAACCTCGAACCTGGCGGCTTCATCGGGAGTCAAGGGCTGCGTGCTCAGGACTTCGATTACAGCACCGTCGAATTGGCGCGCCGAGCAGGACTTCAATGACTGGCTTAAGGCACGGGGCATTATCGGCATCACGGGCGTCGATACACGGGCGCTGACGGCGCTAATCCGCGAGAACGGCATGCAGAACGCCGTTGTTGCCCACGCACCCGACGGCGTCTTCGACGTCGAGACTCTGAAGCAAGAGGCTGCCGCCTGGTCCGGCATGGTCGGGCTGGATCTCGCCAAAGAGGTTACATGCGGCCAGAGCTACACCTGGGATGAAACGTCCTGGCGCTGGGGCAAGGGCTACGGCCGGCAGGACGCGCCGCGCTTCCATGTGGTCGCCATCGACTTCGGCTTGAAGCGCAACATCCTGCGCGAGCTGGCGACAGTAGGCTGCAAGATCACGGTCGTCCCGTCGACCACCAGCGCCGAGGCGATTCTGGCGCGTAATCCCGATGGCGTTTTCGTCTCTAACGGCCCCGGCGATCCAGCGGCAACCGGCGAATACGCCGTGCCCGAACTGAGGAAGCTCGTCGACAGCGGCGTACCAGTGTTTGGCATCTGCCTCGGCCACCAAATGCTGGGCCGGGCCGTCGGCGCCGAAACGTCCAAAATGCACCAGGGCCACCATGGGGCCAATCACCCGGTGAAGGACTTCGAGACCGAGAAGGTGGAAATCACCTCAATGAACCACGGTTTCGCGGTGACACGGGACAGCCTGCCAGAGACCGTCGCCGAGACCCATGTATCTCTGTTCGACGGATCGAACGCGGGGCTCAAGGTCAAGGACAAGCCCGTGTTCTCGGTGCAGTACCATCCGGAGGCCTCGCCGGGCCCCCAGGATAGTCATTACCTTTTCACGCGCTTCGTCGAGCTGATGGAAGCGCGGAAGACGTCGGTGTAGCCGCGTTGGCTATGGACGCGTCACTTTCTCGAACGCGCGGCATCGATAGACAGAAGATTGTCGCGATCCCGCAAGAGAAAGAGCGCGAGGATTGCTCCAAGGGTCGGGACGGCGGCCCAGAACAACAGCCCGCGCGGACCGGCCTCCCAAGGGCTCACAAGCTTATCGAACGTCGAGAGGGTCGAAACCGCATGCATAATAAGCATCGCACCATAGGTCCAGAAGCGCAGGAAGCCTGCAGCAAAGGCAAGGATGATCGCGATCTGCAGCACACCAAGCACAACGGACGTCTGAGCCGGAAGGTCCGTGAAGTAGTAGGTCGTGAAGACCTTCTGGGCGTGCGCGGGATCGATGACCTTATCCACGGCCCAGACCATGATGAATGCGGCGAAGGTCAGCCGCATTATCAAAAGAGAGATTTCAAGTTTCGTATCCCGCTGCACGCTGTCTCCAATTCTCATGTTCCTGGGTTCGACGGCAGTCCCTTAAATGCAGCGCCGATCGTTGGAAAGACGGACTCACTATCATGTGAAGGCAACACCGCCTCCGCCCCTTCAACTCTCCGTGCAGCAGAGAACAACGCCTGACATGCCCAAACGCGAAGACATCAAATCCATCCTGATCGTCGGCGCCGGTCCGATCGTGATCGGCCAGGCATGCGAGTTCGATTATTCGGGCACGCAGGCCTGCAAGGCCCTCAAGGAAGAGGGCTACCGGATCATTCTGGTGAATTCAAACCCGGCCACGATCATGACGGACCCGGACCTCGCAGACGCCACCTATATCGAACCCATTACACCTGAGTTTGTGGCGCGCATTATCGAACGCGAGCGACCCGACGCTCTACTGCCCACGATGGGCGGCCAGACCGCGCTGAATACGGCACTCAGCTTACAGGCCTCCGGTGTGCTGGAGAAATTCGGCGTCGAAATGATCGGCGCCAAAGCCGAGGTCATCGACAAGGCCGAGGATCGCGAACTCTTTCGAGAGGCAATGGACAAGATCGGGCTCGAGTCCCCGAAGTCGCGCCTTGCGGATGCGAGCTCGCTGAAACGCGCCGACAGGGAGACATACAAATCAGAAGTCGCGCGCATCGAGGCAGAGAATACGGACCCCGACGCCCGTGCCGATGCGATGCTGGCGTTTGAGGCGGACTGGGCGCGGCACGAAAACGAGAGACGCCGTCGCTACATCGAGAGGGGCCTGATCGAGGCGCTTGAGGCGCTGCAGGAGATTGGTCTTCCCGCCATCATCCGTCCTTCATTCACACTCGGCGGTACGGGTGGCGGCATCGCTTACAACCGCGAGGAGTTTCTTGAGATCGTCGAGCGGGGCATGGACGCATCCCCCACCTGCGAAGTGTTGATCGAAGAATCCGTTTTGGGGTGGAAGGAGTATGAGATGGAGGTCGTCCGCGACAAGGACGACAACTGCATCATCATTTGCTCCATCGAGAACATCGATCCGATGGGCGTGCACACGGGCGACTCCATGACCGTCGCGCCAGCCCTCACGCTCACCGACAAAGAGTATCAGATCATGCGGGACGCCTCGATCGCCGTCCTGCGAGAGATCGGTGTCGAAACGGGGGGATCGAACGTCCAGTTCGCCGTGAACCCGGACGACGGACGGTTGGTGGTCATCGAAATGAACCCGCGCGTATCACGGTCGTCCGCTCTGGCATCGAAAGCGACGGGCTTCCCGATCGCCAAGGTCGCTGCAAAGCTGGCCGTCGGTTACACGCTAGACGAACTCGCGAACGACATTACGGGCGGAGCAACACCCGCCTCGTTCGAACCCACAATCGACTATGTCGTGACGAAGATTCCCCGTTTCGCCTTCGAAAAGTTCCAAGGCTCGAAACCCTATCTCACGACGTCCATGAAGTCGGTCGGAGAGGCTATGGCCATCGGCCGCACGTTCGGGGAGTCTTTGCAGAAGGCGCTGCGGTCCTTGGAGACAGGACTAACCGGGCTGGACGAATTCCACTTCGAGGGGCTTGGCCAAGGCGACGATAAGAATGTGATCCGCGAGGCACTCGGCACGCCCACGCCCGACCGGCTGTTGAAGGTCGCGCAAGCGCTTCGACTCGGTGTCGGTCACGAGCAGATTTATGACAGCTGCCGCCTTGATCCTTGGTTCATCCGACAGCTCCAAGACATAGTCGACACGGAGGACCGTGTGCGGGAGCACGGCTTGCCTCAGACGCCAGGCGCGTTCCGGGCCCTCAAGGCAATGGGCTTCTCCGATGAGCGTTTGGCTCAGCTCGCAGGCATCACCCAGGGCGAGGTGAGATCGGCGCGGCATGCGCTTCACGTGCATCCGGTCTATAAGCGTATCGACACCTGCGCCGCGGAGTTCGCCTCGCCAACCGCATACATGTACTCGTCATATGAGACCGGGTTCGATGGGGGCGAGTCCTGCGAAGCGCGGCCAAGCGGCGCCGACAAGATCATTATTCTCGGCGGCGGGCCAAACCGGATCGGCCAAGGTATCGAGTTCGACTATTGCTGCTGTCACGCCGCCTTCTCCCTGTCAGCAGCCGGTTTCGAGACCATCATGGTCAACTGCAATCCCGAAACTGTCTCGACCGACTACGACACCTCGGACAGGCTTTACTTCGAGCCGCTCACGCAAGAAGACGTACTCGAGATCGTACATAGGGAGCAGACTAACGGTGCCGTAAAGGGTGTGATCGTGCAGTTCGGCGGTCAGACTCCGCTGAAACTCGCGGCCGCCTTGGAAGAGGCGCAAGTTCCCATCCTCGGCACGTCACCGGACGCCATCGATCTGGCGGAAGACCGCGACCGCTTCAAGGCGCTGATCGAACGGCTTGGTTTAAGGCAACCCAAGAACGGCATCGCGCGCTCAGCCGATGAAGCAATCGCGATCGCCAAGGAAATCGGTTTCCCGGTGGTGATCCGCCCATCCTATGTGCTTGGCGGGCGGGCCATGGAAATTGTCCACGACGAGGCACAGCTTGAGCGCTACATCGCCGAAGCCGTGGTCGTTTCCGGCAACAGTCCTGTCCTGCTCGACTCATATCTGCGCGACGCGATCGAGGTCGATGTAGACGCGTTGGCCGATGGGCGCGACGTCTTCATATGCGGTGTGATGGAGCATATCGAGGAAGCTGGCGTTCACTCGGGCGACAGCGCGTGTTCGCTCCCGCCCCATTCCCTGAAGCCTGAGATTGTCGCTGAACTCGAACGGCAGGCCACCGAGCTCGCGCGTGCGCTGAACGTGGTTGGGCTTATGAACATCCAGTTCGCCATTCAGAACGACGACATTTACATCTTGGAGGTGAACCCGCGTGCCTCGCGCACCGTGCCGTTCGTCGCCAAAGTGATCGGTAAGCCCATCGCGGGCATTGCCTCGGAAGTCATGGCCGGCAAGCCGCTTAGTGAGTTTGGCCTGACCCCCGCCAAGCTCGATCATATAGCGGTGAAGGAAGCCGTCTTCCCCTTCGCCAGGTTCCCGGGCGTCGATCCGGTGCTGGGGCCGGAGATGCGCTCGACTGGCGAGGTGATGGGGCTCGACGGCGATTATGCCGTTGCCTTCGCCAAGAGCCAGCTGGGCGGCGGAGCGAAACTGCCCCTGTCAGGGACGGTCTTTGTGTCGGTAAAGGATCTCGACAAGGACAAGCTTCTCATCCCTGCCCGCACCATGATCGACATGGGATTCCGCATCGTGGCGACCCGCGGCACTCAGCGCCACCTCGCCGCAAATGGAATCCCCTGCCAGCGGGTCAACAAGGTCCTGGAAGGGCGTCCTCACATCGTTGATGCCATTACAAACGGGGAAATCGACATCGTCTTCAACACGACCGAGGGCGCGAAGGCCCTGGCGGACTCCATGTCGATCCGCCGATCGGCCTTGCTCAACCACATTCCTTACTATACAACCCTCGCCGGCGCGCTAGCCGCTACCGAGGCGATCAGAGCCTTGCGAGCAGGCAGCCTGACCGTCGCCCCGCTACAAAGCTATGTAGGCCCAGGCTCTGCGGAGCCTGCGGGGAACCTTTAGAAAACGGTCAAATTCAACAGATTCTTGACTTCGGTGGGTCAATTCCTTGACAGTATTGTCAAAGGGGGCCCGCCCCTAAGGAGTTTGAACTGAAATGGAAAAGGTGCCGATGACCTCCGAGGGATATTCGTCCTTGGAGGCTGAGATCAAAAATCTCAAGACCGCCGAACGGCCGCGGATCATCAAATTGATTTCCGAAGCGCGCTCCCACGGCGACTTATCCGAGAATGCCGAATACCATGCCGCCAAGGAGTTGCAAGGCATCACCGAGGCACGTATCGCCGATCTTGAAGACAAGCTCTCACGAGCGGACATCATCGATGTGTCCAAGCTCAAAGGCGATCAGGTCATGTTTGGCGCAACGGTGACGTTGATCGACGAAGATACCGAAGACAAGGTGAAGTACCGCATTGTCGGCGAGATCGAGGGCAATGTGAAGGAAGGCAAGATTTCCATTACATCACCTATTGCACGCGCCCTGCTCGGCAAGCGTAAGAAGGACGTCGTCGAGGTATCGACGCCAGGCGGCGGCAAGTCCTACGAGATCGTCAAGGTCGAGTTCAAGTAGGTGGCCTGTCCAATTTGTTCCGCGCGCCCGGTCTAGGGTCGTTGCATGATTTCCAGACGCACATTCATTGTCACTGGCGGCGCTACTGCTCTGGCAGCCCCTCTCTTTCGCCCAAGTCAGGCCGCTGCCGAGGCGGAGCCCACAGCGCTTGAAGCAACGTTTGCAGAGATCGAAAAAGAGGTCGGCGGACGGCTGGGCGTAGCGGTTGCCAGCCCCGGAACCAGCCTCCTCGCCACACGGCGTGGGGACGAGCGCTTTCCCATGTGCAGCACGTTCAAGCTGCTCGCGGTGGCGGCCGTGCTGCACCGCGTCGACGAAGGTGAGGAGATGCTCTCGCGTGACATTCCGATCCCTCGCGACGCCATCCTCGAATACGCCCCCGTTACGGAAAAGCAAGCAGGCGGGACCATGACGGTTTCGCAACTCTGCGAAGCCGCCGTGGTTTGGAGCGACAATACCGCCGCCAATCTGATCCTGGAGAGTCTCGGCGGTCCCGAGGGCGCCACCGCCTATGTGCGAACGCTCGGCGACGACGTCACGCGTATCGACCGCATGGAACCGGAGTTGAATCTCAACGGTCCCGATGAAGTCCGCGACACGACCACGCCCAATGCGATACTCGGCAATCTCAACGCGCTGTTTTTGGGTGAGGCCCTCTCGCCCCTATCGCGGGACCGTTTGACGGAATGGTTCGTGGCTAACGAAACGGGCAAGGCCCGCCTTAAGGCCGGACTGCCGCCGACATGGCGCGTGGGAGACCGGACGGGAACGGGCCCCAACGGCACCAGTAATGACATCGGGGTGGCTTGGCGCGACGTCGGTCCACCGATCCTAATAGCGGCTTACATCACCGGCTCGAAGTCCGATGGGAAATCACGCGACGCCGCCTTGGCCGATGTGGGCCGCGCCGTCGCTGCCTCGGCAAGCTAGCACTTAAGCGTTCGCGAGCTTAGTGCGCAGACCGGCGGCAGCGCCCTTCAGCCCCGGATAGTCGCTGACGATCACTCTGATTGGGATCGCCTCCACATAGGGCTTCATGCGGCCCTTGCGCTCAAACTCTTCGCGGAAATCAGCCTCTTCGAGCCGCGGCAGCATTTTCGGCGCGATGCCGCCACCAATATAGACCCCGCCACGAGCGCCAAAGGCGAGCGCCATGTCACCGGCGAACCGCCCCAGCCATCTCACAAAGAAGTCCAAGGCTTCCACTGCCGTGCCGTCCTCGCCGCTTATTGCCATGCGCTCGACTTCCGCAGGAGAGCGTTCGGCATCGCTGAAACCTTGGGACTGGGCAATTGCCTTGTAGATATCGGCGAGGCCGGGGCCCGATAACGCGCGCTCAACGGAAAGGCGTTCAAGACCCTTTCGCATACGCTCGATGACCGCCAGCTCGCGCTGATTCTCTGCCGGAAAAGTCTGATGCCCGCCCTCGCCCGGGACGGGTATCCACGCCGCTGGCGTCCAGACCAGGCCAGCGACGCCCAGTCCGGTCCCGGGTCCAAGCACCACCTTCGGCGCGTTCTCCACCCCGGCGCCGCCGCCGAGCGGATACAGCTCGTCGTCGTTGAGCACGGGAAGCGCATAGGCCTGCGCCTCGAAGTCGTTGAATACATAGGCGGCGTCGAGCCCTGCGTCGTGGGCCAACGTGCTTTGCTTGAAGGTCCAGGCCGCGTTGGTGAACTTGACGGTGTCCTCCCGCACAGGCCCCGCCACCGCCAGACCCGCGTGAGCGACCTGCTGAGGTGCGTCCTTGAGATAAGCCCGCATGGCGTCGGCGAGGGTCGCGTGCTCGGCCGTCGGAAAGGTCCGAATGTCTCGAAGCCTCAGAGTCTTGAGATCGGCGATCGCAAAGCGGGCATTGGTACCGCCGATATCGGCGACGAGCGCGTGGGCTGGAAGTTCTCTCGTCATGGTATTGGGCCCCTGGCATCAGCGGCTGACAACGGATCTGCGGATCCCGTGTTAGCCGATTTCGCATTGCGCCGCGACATCTTCCCCCTGCCCAGGACCTTTTCCTAACGTTAAGAGTTGTTTACTATCGCGCTATGGGATTGGGGGATTTCCATAGAATCCGCGGATTCGCGAGCGCACTTGCGCTTGTCGGCATGCTGCTGTTCACGGCGCTGGTGCCTGGCCACATTGTGTCGCAAGCCAAGGCGTTTGCTGGCGATCCGGATTCCCTGCCCATTGCCGAGATGTCCTGCCACAGCGGCAAAGCCGTGCTGGCGGACAAGCCCGATCCAAATGGGTCTAGTACACCTCACGAAGAGTGCCCGTTCTGCGAAGGCTATGCGGCCTTTATGAGCGTGCTCGCAGGTGCACCGGACACCGGTATGATCGATGCTGATCGAATCCATATCGCGGTCAACAAGATTGATGACGGCGTTGTTGGACAGATCGCAAAGCACACTAACAATCGCGGACCGCCCCGCCTCCTCTGATGTCTTGAAAAACTGCGCTCCTGAGAAGCTCGTGAGAACGGTGCTTCGCCAGGGCGCGCTAATCAATTCAACAGGGGGACTTCATTACAATGTTTCATTGCATACCGGCACGAATGTGCCGCACCGGAGCGGCGCTTGCCGCTGCCGCTGCCATCCAGACGATTTCATTCTCCGCGGTCGCGGATTCTCCGATGCTGGCGGGGCCCAGCCACCACATGGTCTACGAGGACGGCGCCTTCAAACATGCCCCACGCGCGGACGGGCACGGGCCGATCGGGGTCATGGGCGACCACCGCCACCATCGAGACGAGCTCATGCTCTCCTATCGCTACATGAACATGTGGATGGACGGGAACCAGATCGGCACGGACGACGTGTCGCCGCAGGAAATCGTGACGACGGTGCCGAACCGGTTTTTCGGGCAGCCCATGCAACCGCCGACCCTCCGCGTGGTGCCGACCGACATGAATATGAACATGCATATGTTCGGTGCGATGTACGGCCTGACAGACCAAGTCACGCTCTCTGCGATGCTGCCCTACATCGAAAAGGACATGAACCACATCACCTTTAAAGGCCCAATGGGGACAACCGAGCTGGGCCGGTTCAACACCAATTCGGATGGCGTGGGCGACCTGTCTTTCGGCGGCATTATCGGTCTGTACGACTCAAAGACAGAGAACAGTGAGCAGCATTTGAACCTGCTCGTCAGTCTTAGCGCGCCGACTGGGTCGATCACCCAAGAGGGGCGGATTCTGACACCAATGGGGACAACACCCGTCGTTCGTCTGCCTTATGCCATGCAACTCGGCTCCGGCACGTGGGACATACTGCCCGGTATCGTCTACACCGCGCGCACGGGAAATGTGTCCTTCGGCGCCCAGTACCGCGGCAATTTTCGTCTGGAGGACGAGAACGATGAAGGCTATCGGCTGGGCAACTTGAACCAAGTCACAGGGTGGGCTGCCTATCAGTGGGCACCTTGGGTCAGCTCGTCTTTCCGGGTCGCCTATCAGAACTTGGGTGAGATCGAAGGCATCGATCCCAACATTGTCGGTCCAGTGCAGACGGCAAATCCTGACTACTACGGAGGCGATCGAGTCGATCTGCTGCTGGGTGTCAACCTAATTGGTCAGAGGGGCGTCACCTGCGGCCATCGCCTCGCGGCGGAAGTTGGCGTACCTGTTTACCAAGACCTGAACGGCCCGCAGATGGAGACCGATTACACAGTCACGGTCGGCTGGCAGAAGACGCTCGGTGACTGCTAAGGTGCTTGGAGTCACGGGAGCGTGACTCCGGCGTGCCTTCCGCTGACTTGTAGGTCTTCTAGTCTAGAGGGGTCGGGATCGCGAACAAGGCGATCCCGGACAGGTTCAAGGCTGGGCCGGCCTCGTCCATAATGACGTCGTAGAGCCTTTCATGGTTAGATTGAACCATTCTGCCGAGGCTTTTTGGGTTCAGGATCGAGGAAAAGTTTGAGAGCATATCCTGCGATACGGTCGAGAATTTTCCCGACGATCATGAGCTCAAAACGCCCGGTCCCGAAGGGATTGCGCCCTGATGGCGCTCCGTGGCGAAACAGTCCTCGACCGATGCACACGCATCGCTCTTCGGCCTGGTTCACCACAGCGCATCCAACAGATGTGCAACAGAATTGATCCAATCTAGCCATGAAAGGCTCTAGGGAGGGACCCATGCACTCCACGATCGCTCGGCTCCTTGGGGTTTGCACCCTGCTTACCGTGCCTAGCGCACTTGTGGCTCAGGAGGATGCAACGGGCGTCGTCAAGGAGCGGATGGACCTCATGGAAACCCAGAAGGACGCCATGAAGGTCCTCGGCGCCATGGCAAAGGGTCAGGCACCCTTCGATGCGGCAAAGGGAGCCGCCGCGGCGCTGGAGATCGAAACGACGGCAGCCAAGATCCCAGAGCTTTTCCCCGAAGGGACGGTTGGCGAGCCCAGTGAGGCCAAGCCGGAAATCTGGACCCAGTGGGACGAGTTCACGGCGGATGCGGAGCAACTAAAGACAGCTGCCGCAACCTTGAAGGCCGCCTTGGATGGCGAGTCCCCGGAATGGAAGGCCGAATTCAAGGGTGTTATTGACGCCTGCAAGACGTGCCACAAGACCTTCCGGGTGAAAAAGGAGCAGTAGGCCGAACCACTTCAAAGGTTGCCGTGGCAGCGCACTGGCTCCACTATCGGAGGCGGCCGCGAAACGAAACCGGGACCGGCCCCTGGGCACGGCATGATCGACAAACTCGAATTCCTCATCACGCTCTCGCGGGAGCGTCATTTCGGTCGCGCGGCGGAGAGCTGCGGCGTGAGCCAGCCCACCTTTTCTGCCGGCATCAAGCAGCTGGAGGACTCGCTCGGCGTACTCTTGGTCGAGCGCGGCTCGCGCTTTCGCGGCTTTACACCCGAGGGCGAACGCGTGCTGGACTGGGCACGGCGGATCGTATCCGACACGCGGGCGATGCGGCAGGAGATCGATGCTTTGAAGCATGGTCTTGCCGGCCATTTGCGCATTGGCGCCATCCCGACGGCCCTGCCCATCGTGGCGATGCTGACGACCCCCTACCAGTCCAACCACCCGGACGTTCGGTTCACAATTCTGTCGCGAACCTCCATTGAGGTCCTGAACATGTTGGAGAACCTCGAGATCGACGCGGGGTTGACCTATCTCGACAATGAGCCCTTAGGGCGCGTGCAGTCCTTCCCGCTCTATACCGAATATTACCGCGTGCTTGCTTCCCCAGACGGACCGCTGGCAGATCGGGAATCGGTAACCTGGGAAGAAGTGGGGCATATGCCGCTCTGCCTCCTGACGCCCGATATGCAGAATCGGCGGATTATCGATGCTCAGCTACGGGAAGTAGGCTCAGACGCTGTGCCACGGCTCGAATCTGACTCAGTGATCGTCCTGATCGCTCACGTGCGCACTGGCAAGTGGACGAGTGTCATGCCGGCGCGCCTCGCGGAAGTCTTGGGCGTGACAAGAAATGTCCGCACGATCCCCATCGTCGAACCCGTCGTGACGCATTCGATCGGGCTGGTGGTGCCACAGCGAAACCCCCTAACCCCGCTCATTAGCGCGCTCGTCGCGGAGGCCAAGCAGCTCGTGCCGGTCCTGGAAGAAATCGGAGCTCTTACCGGTCTGCCGGAGACTTTGGAGGCCTAGGGCGATCGAGCAGTTCTTGGGGCCCTATCGCCCAAGGGCCCGAAAGGTACACGCGACCGGGCCGCTCAGACGGTTCACGCAATACGAGGCAGGCGCGCGGCCCAAGATGCTGCTGCCCGCCAGACGACCGACCGCTCTGGCTGTCTGCCGGACCTCTTGAGCTACTGCGCGCCGGTCTTGCCAGGCATGACGGCTACGCCCCACGGCAGACGGCCAACGGGCACCGACTTGGTCGCCTTCATCGTATCGAGGTCGATGATCGTCATGTCGTTGGTGAGGCCATTGGCGACATAGTAACGCTTTCCGTCGGCGCTGGGTTCGCCGTGCCAGGGACGCTGCCCGACCAGGATATAGTCCGCCACCTCTTTCTTCTTGGTGTCGATGACCGCCACACGGTTGGATGGACCAAGCGGCACCATAATGAATGCCTCGTCCTTGACGAAGTCCATGCCGACGGGCTGGAGCTGCTCGGGTCGAACGCCGGGCACCTCGAACGAGATCTTGTCGGTTATCTCCCAAGTGGAAGGATCGATCACGGACACAGTGCCACCGATCTCCGAGGACACCCACAACTCCTTGCCGTCCTTGGTCCACTTGGCCTCGCGCGGTCGCGAATCAACCAACACATTCGCGACGAGCTCGAATGTCTCATTGTCGATGATGTGCGCCATACTCGTGCTCTCCGAGGTGGCCGCCGTGAGCGTGTTATCGGGGTGAACGGCCATACCCTCGGGCTCGACGCCGACCGGGACCTCAGCCAAGACATCACCGCCCTTGAGGTCCATGATGGTGACCATGCTGTTGTCTTCGTTGGCGATGTAGATGATTTTGCCCTCGGGATCGATATCCATCAGCTCAGGATCGGGGCCGCTCTCAAGCTGCCGTATGATCTCAAGCGTCTTCGTATCGACCACGTCAATGATATCGCCGTCGCCAGCCGCCACGAACAGTTCCTTGTAGTCGGGGCTCAACATGATCCCGCGTGGACGCCGCGATGTCTCAATGGTGGCGACCCTTTCCATCGTGTCTCCGTCAATAACGGTGATGGTATTGTCTTTCTCGTTCGAGACGAAGATCGTTTCGGCGTGCGCCAGCGGAGCTGCTACTAGAAGAAGCGCGGTCGCGCAAACGGTAGCAAGGCCAAAGCGTGTCATGAGATACCCTTCGTGTCAGCTCGTTAGAATTTGCACTTGGTCTCGGGTTCGTCGAAGCCGAGCGTGTCAGTGAGGTGTTTGGGATGGAGAAAACCGTCCTGCGGCGAGGTGCCGACAGGCACCCGCGTGCCGCCGCCAAGAATGATTGGCTGGCGCATTTGGTGATCCCAAGTCCGGAAGCTCAAGGCCTGGCCTTTGAACGCTTCTAGCCGGAAGTCATCGGAAAGCAAATAGGCCTTCACGGTTTCAGGCTCGACCGAGCCAGACTTCTGGGCTGCTTCCGACAGCGAGCGGAACGCCAGCCACGCGGTGTAGTCCCGCTCGACGGGAGGCCTATTCGCGATTCTTGGGATCGCGCGCTGGAAGCGCATCCCACCGGACTCCGTGTAGGACTTGTCCCAGGCCGTTGCCTGGAGCCCTTGCGTTCCCACAACAGGGCGCGGCCGTGTGGTCCGGTACATCAGATAGTCGCCGAAGTCGTCGTCGCTGTTGATCGCCCAGACAACATCATGATCGGGAGAACGCTCGGTCTCTAGCGCCATTTGCGCCTGGATCTGCTGGTGACCAGAGTCCAGGTTTCGCGCGCCGGGTGGCAGATCATAAAGGTGATCCTCGACGATCTTCCCGCCAAAGCGCTTCGCTGCCCGCTGCACCTGTGCCAGGTAGTCTTGGTCCTGTGGCGTATCGCGACGCATCACGTACCAGTTGGGCCACTTCTTCCAGATTAGGTACTGGGCAAGGGCATCCGCGCGCATCGCGTAATCTGGAACAATATGGAAGACGTTCTTGCGGCACTCCTCCTGTCGCAGCTTGGTGGCGCTCGAACGGATATTCAGGATAATCGCATCCTTCGCCTCGGGGAGGTCTGCCACGGCCAGAAGGTCATCGGGCTCCAAGTCGGCGATGAAGTAGCGGTTGCCCGCAGCCAGCAACGCCTTTGCCTTCGCTACGACATCCGCGTCTTCGGGAACGATCGCTTCCTCAAGTTCGAAAGAATAGCCGAGGAAGCCGCCGGCCTGATTGGCTTCCTTTAACTTTTGGCGCGCCCCTTGGATCCCTTTATCGGTGATCACCTTTTCCGCGAAAGACAGCGGGAGCGGTTCCTGGTACTCCTTGCCGAGATAAACCACCTCCATGGTCTTGGTCGCTGGTTTCGGCTGCGCCGCGGCGGGAGGCGCCTCTCCGTCCTGAGCCACAGTCGGTGCGGCCGCGATCATCAGCGCTGAAATGAGGAGTGTTGCTAAAGATAGCCCTGCCCTGCAGGCGCGAGCCAATCGGAACGAAGTCGAACGCAAGAGCACCATCTCTGTTGAACGTTTCCAGCCAAATAGTTTGTCGCCGAGGGCGTTATCGTTCTTCTGTTTCAGACCTATATCCCCCTGGCAATGTGCAGCGCACAAAACGCTCAGAACACGGCCGGACGGCAAGATCGCTTTGGAGAATATATAGTGTCGTAGCGCTGCCAATGCCAACGATGGCTTCATTGATTAACAATGTTTCAGAAAGCAAAAAGGCCGCCGTCCCCCGCTGGGTCCGGCGGCCCTCGATCGACCATCGATGCGGAATACCGCTTACTCGGATGCACCGCCGGGCGTCTGCGCTGGCTTGTCGACCTTCTTCATCGAACTCGGGTTCTTCGAACGAATGAAGGCCATGACCTTCCACAGATCGTCCGACGTCTTGATGATTTCGCCGAAAGGCGGCATCGGACCCGTCACAATTTCCTTGCGAACACGTGTGTAGCCCTGCTCCATCAGCTTGTCGCTGCCAAGTGCTATCAAGCGAAAGTTGGTGTCGTCATCGGCGCCATACACCCAGGTATCGTTCGTCAGTGGCGGGCACATGCCGCCGCCGCCGCCGCCGCCATGACAGCCGTTGCAGCTAAATGAAAGATACTTCTTGCGACCCTCTGCGGCGATTGCCTCGATGTCGTCGTTATAGGGGTTGTGCAAACCGCCAATCGGCGTCTTCGCAATCAGTTCCAGCGGCGGTGTCATGTCGCCCTTCTCGCAACATTCCTCGGCAGCCCGCGAATCCCAAGCAAACAGGCCAATCGCGCCCACGAAGGCAGCCGCTATTACTCCAGTGATAATCTTGCGCACGATACGTCTTCCTTACCCTAGTTTCAGTTTTGTTTGAGCCTATCGAAGTCAATACAGTCGAGTCCGACCTCCCTCGGGCGCTTCTGTGCCTCACCGCAATGCGGTGACGGGCTACGCCAGATTAGCGTCTTTGTTGTCGATTGACTCAGAAAAAAGTCGGAAAAAAGCGTTCGGCTAGAGGCCGTTCGCGGCAATTGGACATGCCACATCTGTCCGTGCGTCGGACGAAAACACCCAGCGCCATCGGAACCCTGATCCCCAGCCGCACCGCCGACGGAGCGGCCCGCACTATTCTTCGCCACGATCGTGATGGCGTTGTCCTCCACATCCCCTCTCGATAGGGAGCAATCTTTCGATTTGGACTATAGGAATTTGTTCTTTAGTTCTTGGGCGCTTTGGCCGTTTTCTAAACGTCTTAATGGATGTAGCGGGAAGCGCAAGGGGCTGATGCCTGCGGCATAGCGATGCGCCACAAGTGTGGACCGGGTGCCGCCTCCGATCGCATGCGGCGCTATTGCGTAATCTCGAAGTCCATGTCCTCAAACGTGTACCGTGGTACCTGAATCCAAACGCCATCCTCGTTGATCGGAACCTTGTGGATCTTCACATCTGAGACTTTTAGCCGGCCGGTCTTTTCGTCGACCCAAAAATCGACATCGTAGTACTCGTCCTTGCTGCCCTTCCGCCTGAAGTCCGTGCACGCAAAGTAATGCCCGTCTTTCTTGAGATAGCGCACCGGCTGATGCATCTCGACAAACTCTAGGGGGATCGTTTCCCCGGTCTTCTCGTCCGTCAGTTCGAGCGCGCCGTCCTCATTCTTGTTCGCGGCGATATAGTTGTGGATCGCGCTCATCACATGCCATGCGCGCACCACTTCCATGTCGCCTGGATGCTCCTGTACGGGCAGCCACCACCACGCCACAGGCAAACGGGTAATCATGGTGTAACCATCGCCATCCCGCTTGGGCCCCTTCTGCACACGAATATCGATGAGGTCGAGACTGTCGCCGTCCCGCTGGGGCTTGAACCAGAAGTCGAGCGCATACTGCTTTCGCGGGTCCTCGCTGTCGTGAAAAATCGCATTCGCGAACCAGCCATACCCCCTCATGCCTCGAATGACCCGCATCTTCTCGTAAACGAGATTGAGGTCCTTGCTGAGCCGGGGATCATGAAAAACAAACACGCCATCCTTGGAGCGCTCTTTGATCACCTCTTCGGTTCTCGCCGTCACGGAGGTGTCGTCGAAATCCGGATAGTCCGCAGCCTGAGCGATGGATCCGCTTCCAAACGAAAGGGCTGCGGCGATCGCCGCAGCCCCCAGGTATTTGTGCAGATTCCCGATCATCGCGTCACTGCTTGACGGTTTTGTTGTCATTGCCGCCTGGCTTCTTCCTGGCCGTCGTCCCCGTCAGTGCCAAAACCCGAATGGCTTGAGATGCTTCCTTGTTGTCGTTGAAATTGGCAACATCGATCGCGGTCTGACCTTGCGCGTTCTTGACGTCCGGATTTGCGCCGGCCGCCATCAGCAGGCCGATCATCGGCGCGCTGTTGTTTGCCGCCGCGATCATCAACGCCGTCATGCCGTTCTCCGCCTGTGCATCGATATCGGCGCCTGACTCGATCAGAGCCTTGGCAATATCCGTCGGCCTCACGCTACCCGGAACAAACATCGCTCCCTCCGCAGGTCCGATTTGGGCTGCGACAACCATAAGCGGGGTCAGGTTCTGCGCGCCTGAAGCGATGCTCACGTCGGCACCGCCATTCATCAGCGCCTTGGCCGCCTCATACTTCTTGTCAGCGAGAGCCAGGGCTAGCGGACGGAAATCCTGCGCACCAGGCACTTCGGTATCGGCGCCTTGTTTCACGAGTGTTTCGATCGACGGAACGTGGTCGCGCATCAACGCAGCCGTCAAGGGCGTCTGCCCGTTGCCGTCGGGCTTGTTGGGATCGGCACCCAACTCGATCAAAAGATCAATCGTCTGATTCCGGCGCTGACGGGCTGCAGCGGTCAGTGGCGTCCAGCCCTGAAGATTGGACTTGTTGACGTCGGCACCCTTGGACACCAAGAACTTGATCCGATCTCCATCACCAGACAGAAGCGCATTATGGAGTTCCTCATCGGGGTCTGCGCCATCTTCCAACCAAGCCTCCAGCTTCTCGCGGGTCACGACCTGGTCTGCCGAGGCAAGGTCTGGCCGTGCCTCGAACTTTTGATCGGCGAGCGCGATGTAGCTGCCATGAGCCGGAAGGTCACCCTGAACATAGCACTTACTGCACTCGACCATTGGAACGCCGTATTCCTTCAAGAGAGCCGCAATCTCCTCGGCCTTGTCATCCATGGCCCATTCGAGGAGATATTTGAGGAAAGCGTCGGTCTTCCGGACGCCGAGGGACATCTCGAATTCCATCGGCACCATGTCGTCATCCAAATTGATCGGAACGATATCCACCGGCTCGTTCTTCATGGTCTTAACCCAACCCGCAAACGGGCCGTACACGGATGCGACGTCAAATTCGCCATCTAGCATCCTTTGTACCACGTACCAGGGCTGATTCTCTGGAACGAGATCCCCATCGTGCGTCTGGACTTGGAGTTTGACATTACTGACGAGGTCACGTTTGGCCATGGCCTGACGAACGCCGGAAGTCTGAAAAACCCCGATCGTAAGGTCCTTCAACTTTGGGTCGTCTAGACCCGACAGTTTCAAGCCTTTGTCGTTACGATAGACCAAGACGTAAGGCGTCTTGTAGATCGGTTCCGTCGTCAGCAGACGGTCGAATGAGGTCGGAATATCGAACATGACATCGCAGAGCTGGTCATCGAATACCGACCGCGTGAAGCCGCGCTCAATCAAGGGCTGCCAATGATACTTGATCTTGGCACCTGTCGCGTCCGCGAGGATTTCAGCCAGTTTGTTCTGGAAGCCCTCTCTTTGCATGTTCGAGAGCGGCATGTTGCCGGGGTCGGCGCAGATGCTCAGGGAATTGAGCTTTTTGGCCTTGTACGCAGCCTTCGCGGCTGCCCGGATCGCAATATGCTCTCCCGGCGTCAGCTCTTCGTAGTTTTTGTTTAGATCACGGCGCACCAGCTCTTTTGCGGTGGCATGGGCCGAAATAATACTGACCGCGATCGCTGCGATGGCAAATGTCGCGGAGAATCTGGAAATACGAAATGGCACGGGCGTTCGCCTCAACTGGTAAGGCGGGCCGATCGGCGGGGAGTTGATCCCGCCAGGCGTGCCCGCCATGGGGGTCTAGTTCTTCCCGGAATATATAAAAACAGGCACCCGATGCCACAAGGGCATCGGGTGCCAATATTCTACACGTTTACGAGAGTTACTCGTAGACGCGGAAGACGTTCAGAGTACCGCCTTGCGGGATATGGTTCAGGCCAGCGGCCTTGGTCATAGCCGTAGCACCGATGGCGCCGAACTTATCGTTCAGGTCCAGACCAGCGGTGACCGGGAGACCGATCCAGCCGCCAATACCAGAGTACACGCCAACGTACTGCTTGCC
>JASJEH010000082.1 GCA_030064755.1 Methyloceanibacter sp.
TACGTATGATTCTGTGTTCCCGAACATCACTGCTTGATGCATGGAACAGCTAAAACCTGTAAGCGACGCCGCCCGTGACGGCCCAGCTTTGAATACCATCGCCGATGTCGAACGGCGCGCGGTAGTCACCCTCGACCCAATAGGCCAGGCCACCGCCCTTCTCCCCGATCTCGAGGCCGCCGCCGACTTCGTAGCCAGTCTCCTCGAAGCCGAGGTCCAGCGCCGTGCCGCCGACAATGGCTGCGGGGCTGTCCAGGAATTCGTGCACGACGTTGAACTCGCCATATAGGCGGACCGGCATGGCCGAATTCGACACCGAACTCGACATGGCTGCCGGGATCACGCCGTTCATCACCGTTGTGTATTCCAGCGTGGTGCCGATACGGCCTTCGAGGCTTTCTGTGTCCGTGAAGACGGACTGAACGCCACGGCTATCGATCGTGTCCCCAACATTGACGTCCTGATAGAGCAGCTGCGCCTGGGGCGTCATCGCCAGGTTGCGCCCAATGGCCACTTGCCAGCCCGCCTCGCCCGACACGGTCCAGTTGCCCGCAGTCGCCGAAGCCGCATCGCCCCGTGGCGAGCGGAGAGCAATGTCGTAACTGGTGTAGGTGGTCACCCCATCCAAATAGAGCCCATTCAGAGCCGCATAGGTCAGCGCCAGACCGCCGCCCCAGCCTTCGGTGTCCGTGGTGCCCGCATCGCGGTTCGCGAAGTCGTTGCGTGCATCCGTATCAGAATTGGCATACTGACCGAAAATCGAGGCAATCAGCGTACCGCGCTCGTCCTCATACGCAACGCCATCGAAGCCGCCTTGAATGGCCCAAAAGTCTTCTTCGTAAGAGACCGCATTGCGGCCATTCAGCAATGAGCCGTCCGCGTCGGACCAAGAGCCCAGGGCCCGCACCCAACCTGCCGAGGGCAACGGCTCCGCCGCGCTGCCGCCATTGGCGCGGCTCGAGGCTGTCTCGCCGACAATCCCGGCAGCCGCACTCCCGTTGCCGTCTTGCCAACCGATCCGCGTGCCCGTACGCTCGTAATAGGTACCCGTCAGTTCACGTCCCAATGTCTGCAACGTATACGGCACATAAGCGGCCATGACCGCGATATCGCGCAAGTGGCTCTGCAAGAACCAGTCCTGCCCGTCGGCTTGATTGAGATCGTATTCGAACGCACCCGCGATCACGTCCTCGCCAAGCACGAAGCTTCCATTCGAGTCTCCGGCCACATCGATAATCTTGATGCCGTCCGTGGCCCCGCGCCCGGTGAAGCCGCCAATGCCGCCGGTGTTGCTGACGAACACCCGCGTGGTGCCAGATGTGTCCCCGCCGATCACGAGCGTGTCGGTGATGTCCACGACGCCATCGTTCAAGAACGTATCGAGATAGAACGCCCCGCTCCTGCTTTGGAAGTTGCCCGCAATGCGCAGCACATCGTTCGCGCCACTCAACCCGGAAGAAGAATCGAACGGCCCCCCATTGGACAGCACGATCGACCCGCCGCTGCCAAGCGAAACATTGCCATCCAGCACGCCGCCATCGCCGATGGCGCCAAGCCCGCCGCCGCTCACCGTGAAAGGTGTAGCGCCGCCTGCCATTCTGATCCGGCCGTTGCTGGCGAGCAGTGCGAGACCGCCCGTGACGTCTGCCTCTTCATACTCGGCGCCGTTTTGGTTTTGCCCCTCGAAGATGAAGTTCGACTGGTCTTCCTTGAGGAACACGTTGTCGAAGCCGAAGAACACTTCGCCTGCATCTTCCGTGAGATCCGCGCTCACTTGCGACAGATCGAACGTGCCTTCCCCAGAGGGGCCGCCGAATACAAGGCGGTTGCCCGTGGGCTGCGCCGCACCATTGTTCCGCGCGTCCACAATGCCATTGAAGCCGAAGCCCTCTTGCAGTTCCACACGGTTCGTGCCCGCGACACTCCGCAGGTCGAGCGCCACCGTATTGCTGCCGCCGTAAGAGGCCGCGCCACCTGTCAGCCGATTGGCGATCTCAAGCGAGGCGTTGCCAGAGCCGGTAGAGACGTAAATGGCGTTGCCATACTTCGAATAGATCTGGTCACTGGCATAGCCATCGCGCGCCGCCGTGCTCACAAAGGCATCGCCCGTTTCGAAGATCGTGACCTGAATACCAGTGGCGTTCCGCCTAGGCGCATTTCTGAACGTGCCTTCAGCATTCCCAGTGACGCGAATCGCGCCGTCATGGATCACCGCCACATCGCCGACGTCAACAGTCCGCGCCCAAATGCCGTGAGCGCTGTTTCCACCCGTCGTGATGCTGCCCGTCTGCGAGACGGTGATCCCGTTTCCGGGGACACCGACACGCCCATTGATTTCGACTTGGATACCCATCGCAGCTTCGCCCATTGTTTCGATGTTGCCTGCGGACGTTACCGTGACCACTCCCGCCGTTGCTCCAGATTGGCCAGGGGCAAGGATGCGGGCGTAGATACCATCTGCACTGGAGCCCCTTGTTTCGATATCGCCTGTGTGCATGACGGTAGCCGCTCCCGCTGTTGCGTTACCTAACGAGGAAAAGGCAAGTGTGAGGGCGTAGATGCCGTCTGCATTGGCGCCCGTTGTTTCGACGTTGCCTGTGGACGTGACGGTCACCGCTCTCGCTGTTGCGTCGCCAAATAAGGTAAAGGATTGGGACCTGGCAGAGAGGCCATTCGCGTTGTCGCCCATGGTCTGGACATTGCCCGTGTGCGTGACGGTAGCGGCACCCGCGGCAACATCGTCCATTATAGAACGTTGGAAGGATTGGGCGATGAGTCCGTAGGCATCGTTCGTGACGATGCTGTGAGATCCCGTATCGCTGACGATCGTGATGTCGTTGCCGTTGGTGTTGGTGAACCTTAGGCCGTCAATACCCGCGCCCGGGGAGATGTCCCTGTCGATGTTGTTGACGTTGAGGGTCGTGTAGGGCGTGGCATCGCCGTCGACAAGAATGCCGCCCGAGACATCGCCGGTACAGGTGACCGTTGTGTTGCCAACACCGGAAATCTGATTGCACGGCGCCGCCGGTGGGCTGACCTGCGCATAGGCGCCGCGCCCATAGCCGAACAGCATCAGCCCCGCTGCCGCCGTGCCCAGCAGCACCGAGCGCAGAGCCTGGGAGCGCGCCGCTTGTTGCCCGCGGGCATCGCCATACGATTGCAGCACTGGCGTGGGAACGGCGGTCTGGCACAGGACCGTCGCGGCGCCATTTGTTTCTGCAAGACTCGTTCTTGTACGGATTGCGCTTGAGCAGACTTTGCCGCCGCTCCGCGCTTTGCGCCGCTGTCTCACACTGTCCCCCTGTGCACGTCACGACCGGCGCCCCTCACGCCGACTCATGCGATCTGTTAAGGAGACGTTACCGCTCCGCCTGGGGGCGGTCTTTCCCGCACCAGAACCATCTCTTGCCCGACAAGGAACGCTGGTGTGTTCTTGGTCGCTATTCTGGAAGCTGATGCGTTTTCGCAACGGGCTCGCGGCAGGAATGACAGCCTAATGACTCGTCACCCCCGGGCTTGTCCCGGGGGTCCATTCGGGAGTCTACGGTTGTTGGACGGCCCCAATGGATTGCCGGAACAAGCCCGGCAATGACGAGTCAGAGGAGTGTTGCACTTCCTTGCTGAACACTCCGTTGTCATGCCCCGGCCCGACCGGGGCATCCAGTAACCCACGCCGTACCTTCTCACGGCGGGCGGTGTTTACTGGATACCCGCTTTCGCGGGTATGACGGCCGAGATTGGGTCTTAGGCCGTGCCACATCCTCGTTCGTCACCCCCGTGCTCGTCCCGAGGGTCCATCCACTAGGGCCTTGCTTCCACTACAGACTCCCTAGTGGATGCTCGAACATTCCTAGTGCGCGCGGGCGGCGAAGCGACGCTCTAACACGCACCTTAAAAAAATGGGCCGTGTAGATTCCATGCAGTGCTCATCTCTCTGTCGAAAGACGCATCGCTCCTTCGCAAGACTCTGTCTCGCAAGACAAGACTCTCTGTCGCAAGAATTGGGGTGGGGCCCGCATCCATGTCCCCCCGGATAGCAGGGCCCCACCTGTTTCGGCACGCGATGCGCTGACGCGCGCCATTTTGGCCGGATGGGCAGGACACTCTGGCGTCATGGACCTCTAGTGCCCTGCCCTCCAAGCATGCGCGTGCAACATGGGATTGGGAACACACGCAACGCCAGTATGTGGTTTTAACAGCGCGGTGTCTTTCCCCGAACGGAACGATTTCTGTTCTGAGCGGGCTATAAGCCAAGAAATCAGGACACGGACGGTACATCTGCGACGTGATTTGATCGAATCGCCGATGCGTACCTTTCAGCTTGGTGCCGCAAATGCCGCCGCCATGATTCGTCAAAACGTAAACGTCTGCTCCCCTTGCAGGAGTACCCACCTGCGAACCGAGGGAAACACCTTAACGGCAACGCGAGCGACCTCTGTCCTCCCCATTGGGTGATGCTCTAACCGCTCAGCTTCACCGTAATTTGCCTGGGCGAGACCAAAAGTTTGTCCGACCCGGCAGCGACGTCTATCAGTGGTTGCTTTCAGCGTCGAAGGTTGCTTTCAGATCCACCATCGCAACGCACAGGAATAAAGGGGGTGCACCCCCTATTTCGAAGTGGGAACGGGGGCCCGTGCGATGGATCTCATATTTTCGACAGATGAATTCGAGCCAGGCGACCGGTTTGCCTATTGGATGGATTTCGTCTGCAAGAAGATAATGAAGATCGATAGCCGGATCGAGAAGAAGCATGAGTTTCAGGCGACAGTTCACGCTAAAGAGATCGCGGAAACGGTTGTCAGTCATTTTGACGTTACCGATTGCGAGGTCATGCGGCGCAAAGCGGAAGTCGCTGCCTCGGACATCGACGATCTTTTTGTTGGCTTGCAACTCGGCGGCAGTATAGAGGCGACTGCGGGTGATCGCGAAGATGTCCTGAAGCCAGGAGAAATCTGGATCCTCGATCCGAGTAGACCGTTCACCCACAGATGCACCAATTGCAGACATGTCTCATGGAGGTTGCCGCGTTCTTTGGTGGAGCGGCGGCTGGGGCGCGCGGCGCGTTTACCGATGCGAAAGCTCCGCGCCGAGGACCCTGCGACGCAGCTCCTTGCAGCCATGCTCAAATCGCTGCCGGCGCGGGCTACGGCAATGGACGACATCGGCGCCTCCGACATCACGGACCAGGCCCTGGATCTTTTGACACTCGCCGTTATCGGTGACGAACATCATTCTGCGACTTTCCGTGCCTATGCGCGACAAGCGGCGCGGTTCAGGCTGAGCGCCACGATTGAGACCCATCTCTTTGACGCGCGCTTGAAGCCTGCCGAGATTGCGGAAAAGGCAGGCATCAGCCCGCGCTATGCGAACAAGATCCTCGCGGCGGAGGACACGTCGCTGGAACGCCGTATCTTCGAGCGGCGCCTCGCCCGCACCCGCGCCGTGCTGGACAATTCTCTCTTCGATTTCCGGCCCCTATCGGAGATCGCTCACTCCCATGGTTTTACCAGCCTCTCCCATTTCTCGCGGCGGTTCAAAGAAGAGTACGGCATCACGCCCTCGGACTACCGGCGACAGCGGCAAAGGCGTCGCACCACACAGGCACGGGTATCGGAAGCCAAAAAGCGAGCGTGAGCTGGGTCGGCCCGTACATCTTGCCTGGAGGAGCCCCGAAGTTTGTCTGAAACGGAGTCGCCAGTCTTTGAGGCTTGAATTCGCTCTTCAGTCCGGATAGCCGGACTCTAAGTTCAACAGGAACTTTTTCCATCTCGACCGGGAAATGCTCCCCGTTTGAATGGGAAACTGGGGAGCCGCGAGAACGATGCAGCAGATCTTCTCAACTGACAGTTTGGATCCTGCCGATCGTTTCCCTTATTGGATGGATGTGGTCTCCAAGAACCTGATTGGGATCGACAGCAAGATCCACGTCCCCAACTTTTCGGCAACGATACACGTCGCGCCCTTGGCGAAATCGACCGTCGGCCTGTTCGAACTCGACGATTGCGAGCTCTCGCATGGCGCCCACCATGTATCCAGCGCCGAATCCGATGATGTGTTGATTGGCTGCCAGATAGGAGGCCAATTGCAGGTCGCTTGCGGCGATCATGAATCAGAACTGAGGCGGGGCGACTTATGCATCATAGATTCACAGCGCACCTATTCTCAAAGACTGAAAGACTGTAAGGCGGTTACCATCAAGCTCCCGCGCGCGGTCTTCGAACAGCGTCTAGGTGACCTCCGCGCACTCTCTTGGTTGAAGCTGCCACAGGAGAGCGTTGTCGCGAGTCTTGCGAGACAGCTCATAGCGCGGTTGCCACAGTATTGCGAAACGCTGAACGACGCGACCGCGGCGCTACTTGAGGGTCAGATCGTCGACTTGATCACCTTGGCCTATCTTGGCGGCGATGGCCCGCCGAGTGCATTGCGAACATACGCACGGGTGTTCGCGCGATTCCGCCTGGCCAGCACTATTGAGAGTCACCTCTTCGATTCACGGCTCAAGCTCGCCGACTTCGCGGAGAAGGCCGGGATGACCTCACGGTACGCGAACAGGCTGCTCGCATCCGAGGGCACCTCATTGGAGCGTTTCCTCTTCGAGCGGCGTCTGGCGCGCAGCCGCGCCGTACTGGACAGTCCCGTCTTCGGTTTCCGATCCCTATCCGAGATTGCGCACTCGTACGGCTTTACGACCCAGTCCCATTTCTCGCGGAAGTTCAAGGATGAGTTCGGCATGACGCCCTCTGAATACCGGCGGCAGCGCCAACAGAGCCTCATCTCGGACCTGCGGGTATCGGAAGCACGGAAACTATCATAAATTGTATGGATTGGAGACGAATTGCCTGAAACGGTTCCACCGTTTGTCTGAAAAGGACCTGAGTGCCTTGTCCGCTTGAATTCGCCCCCAAGAATGGGTTTGTCCATGTGCTTTGGGGAACGCGTATGAACGCCTAGCGGGGGACCAGGTGGTTTAGGGACGGGAGAGCCTTGGGCAAACAGCCCGAGTGAATGCCATGCAGAGAATCTTCTCAACAGACAACATCGCTCCGCGGGAGCGGTTTGACTTCTTTGTGGATGAGCTTTGCAAGCAGGCCCGCCTCTCCGCAAGGCGGGTGGAGACCGATCACGCGTTTGGTGCAACCCTGCAGATGGCGCAGCTCGCGGGCTCGACGCTCATGGTCAGCGAGGTAACTAGCTGCGAAACCATGCGCAGCAAGACCCAAATCGCCCAATGCGACAGCGAGGAGCTCTTTGTCTGCCTGCAGCTTCAGGGGAGTGTCCCCAACGTCACGGACGGGCAAGAGGTCGTTCTTCGACCTGGCGACGTTTGGATCAACGACCTAAGACGCCCATTCCATGAAGGTGTTTACAGCACCAGAAGTCTCACGTGGGGTATCCCGCGGGCTTTGTTGGAGGCTAGGATCGGCTCGACAGAGCGGCTCTCCATGCAAAAACTCCATCCCGGCGCCCCCGCGGCGAGACTCGCGACGACCATGCTTCGGGCATTGTCCAAACACTGCACAGCTCTTGACAAGATCGCAGCGTCAAAGGTTCAGGATTCGCTCCTCAACCTCCTCACGGTTGCCTATCTGGGCGATGATTCTCCATTCGCCGCGACGCAATCCTATGCGCGAATCGCCTCACGCTTCCGCCTCAAGTCGACAGTCGAGATGCATCTTTTCGACTCACGTCTCAACGCTTCCGACTTCGCGAAGAAGAGCGGGATAACCTTGCGCCACGCGAATCACCTGCTCGCGTCCGACGGCACGACGCTAGAGCGCTACATCTTCGAGCGACGTCTGGAACGCTGCCGCGCGGTGTTGGACAATCCCACATTCGATTTCAGGCAAGTGTCCGAGATCGCCTATTCTCACGGCTTCGCGAGCCTTGCGCACTTTTCGCGCAAATTCAAAGAGGCCTTTGGAATGACGCCCGCTGAGTATCGTGTACGGCGTACCCAATCTCACCGGGCGGCATAGAGGGTCGGGAGACGCTAAAAAGATGCAGAAGCTCTTTTCAACCGATGATTTAGATCCGCACGACCGCTTGGCGTACTGGATGGATGTATTCTGCAAAAACTTTACCAACATCGAATGTCAAGTCGACACACCGCACTTTTCAGCGTCGATCAGCGCTGCACCTCTCGCGGAGTCTAGTCTTCTCATCCTCGATTCTAGTGGTCTCGCGGCAAGGCGAGGCCCGCGCCAAATCTCTCAGTCAACCGACGATAAAGTTGTCGTCTGCATGCAGCTCGGAGGCACGATCCTCGGTGCAAGCGACGATAATGAAGGGGCGCTGCACCCGGGAGATATCTGGGTTGTCGACCTAGCCCGACCCACCACGCACTGGCATAGGACAACAGCGAGTCAGAGCTGCAAGGCTCTGATATGGAACGTGCCACGACGCCTTTTCGAGGGAAAACTTGGCCCAATAGCCGCTCTTACTCATCGAAAACTCCGAGCAGATAGTCTGCCTGGTCGGCTGCTTGGGCATATGCTCAAGGGACTGCCGGGGCAGTCAGAGGGTTTCGATCACGGATCCGCTCAGCAAGCTGAGAGCCTTCTTGCCGATCTGCTGACAGTTGCCTATCTAGGTGATGACGCCTCCTCCGCCGTTACAAAGTCCTACGCACCGCTGGCTGCGCGTTTCCGGCTCAAGTCGACGATCGAAATGTACCTTTTCGATTCACGGCTAAAGCCAAGTGACTTCGCGGAGAAGGCAGGTATCGGCACCCGCCATGCGAACACGATCCTGGCGGCGGACGGCACTTCCCTCGAGCGCTACATCTTCGAACGACGGCTAGAACGCAGCCGCGCGGTGTTGGACAATCCCGCCTTCGATTTCAGACAAGTGTCGGAGATCGCCTACTCCCACGGATTCGCGAGCCTCTCGCACTTTTCTCGAAAGTTCAAAGAGGCCTTTGGAATGACGCCCTCTGAGTATCGTGCGCGGCGTCCCCAATCACACCGAGCAGCGTAGAGGGTCGGGAGCCGCGCGGACAATGCAGAAGGTCTTCGCATCCAACGATTTAAACCCACGCGACCGCTTTGACTACTGGATGGATGCTGTCGGCAGGAATTGTCTCGAGGTCGATAGTCGGCTCAATCAGGAGCAAGAGTTTACCGCCAGAATTCAGGGTGCGGTTCGTGCAGCATCGGTCCTGAGCATCTTCGAACTCAGCAATTGCGATGTGATGCGAGGCAAGCCGCAGGTCACCCGTTCAGCAAACGACAACGTCCTGATCACCCTTCAACTCGGTGGCGCCGTCGAGGCCATCGACGGTGATCACGAAGAGACACTGAGACCCGGCGAGATCTGGATCATCGATTCGGCACAGCCCTGCACGCACAAGAATGTAAGGTGTGAGAGTATCGTATTGAGTCTGCCACGGGGCTTGCTGGAATGTCGCCTTGGACACTTGGCCTTCCTCTCGCATAGAAAGATCCAGGCCGACGCACCTTCGACAAGACTCGCCGCAACCCTGCTCAAATCGCTACCTGCCTGCTTCGTGTCCGCCGACGCCGCAACAATGGCGCAAGTCCAGGACACGCTCTTCGATTTGCTGACGGTGGGCTATCTTGGAGAAGAACACTCCTGCGCCGCGACGCGAAACTATGCGCGGCTGGCGGCACGCTTCCGGCTCAAATCAACTGTTGAAACACATCTCTTCGATTCACGGCTGAGGCCCGCCGACTTCGCGCAGAAGGCGGGCATCGGCGCCCGCCATGCGAATTCTATCCTAGCGGCGGACGGCACCTCTCTTGAGCGCTACGTCTTCGCGCGGCGGCTGGAACGCAGCCGCGCGGTCTTGGACAATCGCGCACTTGACTTCCGGTCCCTGTCAGAAATCGCCTACTCCAATGGTTTCGCCAGCCTGGCGCACTTCTCGCGCCGTTTCAAACAAGCCTATGGGCTAACCCCATCCGAATACCGTCATCGGCGCGGGGACTGAATCTCATTCTCTGACGAGCTCTTGCTCTAGCTGGCACCAACACGGCGGTCCGACCAACACGTGCGATGAAAATGTGCGGCTCCGAATGTTGCACGCGCCCGCATGTGCGACTGGGCAACTGCGTATGACGACCTTTGTCCGGCGGCGTCCGCTAATAGACGCCCAGCGCCGCCGTCCTCGGGGCGCACAAAACCATACAACCCGGCCGCTCTAGTTGAGAGCGTCCGGGTTGCTGTGGGTATTGTCGGAAGCTATGGGGGGCTCCGACTTGGAAAGGCTAACGGATTCTTGGTTTCGGTAAATACACAGACCGGAACACAAGCATGTCTGACGAGGACATTTCGCGCAAATCCCGCGTGATATGGCCATTTCACACGAGAGACGTGCAACAGAGCCAATACTGAAATGGCCAATTTCTGTGGATTCTCGAACTTGCACCATCGACGTTGACTTAACCGGTCCCAAGAGTTGTCTGAAAGAGAACTAAAACTCACCAAGCTTGACCTTGAGGCTTGGAACGCTCAACTCTCATTAACCAGCCGGAACAATTTCTATCCCGATCGGGTGCCGGGGAGCCTCGAAAAATGCAGCTCATGTTTTCGACTGACGATGTCCATCCACGCGATCGGCTAGTGTACTGGCAAGATGTGGGGGTTGCGATTTGGAGCCCGCTTGAGCACCAAGTCACGGGCCCGCGTGATTTTCAGGCACGCATCCAGGGCGGCTCGTTGGGGCCGCTCAATCTCATGCTCGTGGAGTCCAGCCCGTGCGAAATCATCAGGGGCGCGGCTGCCTCGTCGTCGGCCGATGACGTTCTCATCCTCCTACAACTCGACGGAACCTGGATCGGCACGCTTGGCGACCACAAGACCAGGCTTGAACCCGGTGAGCTCGTGCTCGTCGATCCGCAGCGGCCCTTCTCGGTCGAGGTCGGGCCCGGCTTTCGGCAGCTCATGATCGAGGTGCCACGGGTTTTGCTAGAAGTGCGCCTTGGCGCCATTGCCCCGTTCGCCATGCAGAAAGTGTCGGAGGAGCGCTCCATCGGCGGCCTGACATTTGACTTTCTGAAAGCCTTGCCTGCCTGCGGTACGTCTTTGAGTGATGTGGCCGCGCAGCACATTGCCAGCCAGGCCTTGGATCTATTGACCGTAGCCTACACACAGGCCGAGAAAGCTTCGCCTGTCACGCGGACTGCCGCACGCATGGCCGCCTTGTTCCGACTAAAGGGGGAAATCGAGTCGCGACTTTTCGACTCGAGCCTGAGCACCGAGGAATACGCGGAGAAGGCCGGCATGAGTGCGCGCTACGCGAACAAGTTACTCGAAACCGAGGACACGTCGCTCGAGCGCTATATCTTTGCACGGCGGCTCGAGAAGAGCCGCGCGGCCCTCGACAGCCTGGACTACGACGACCTGTCGATCTCCGAGATCGCCCACACCCATGGCTTCGCCAGTGCGTCCCACTTCACGCGGAGGTTCAAGGAAGCGTTCGAGGTCGCACCGGCCGAATACCGAGAGCGGCGCGCGAAGGGCTAGGATCAGGCCACGCCCCTGCGCCCAATTGCTGCGCGATTCCTGCTAGTGACAACTCTTGCTAGTGACAACTCTTGCCAGTGACAACTCTTGCCAGTGACAACTCTTGCCAGTGACAACTCTTGGCCTGCCTCGGCTAAGGCGACCGTCTCCCCACTTGGGTGCATTGTAGGGAACCCTGCAGTCAGACACTAGAATGGCAGAGCCGATCAGGATCGTCTCAAGTTGAACTGAGAGCCCTGATACAAGGTCATTGTGTATGCCGATATGCAGACGGCGAAAGGCCAAACTTCTTTCGGAAGGTCTTGGAGAAGTGCGCGGCAGAACGAAACCCGCACGAGCGTGCAATCTCCATAATCGTCCGAGTTGGGTCATCGAGTGCCGCACGAGATCGCTCAAGGCGCCTGGACAAGACATAACGGCCGAGACTC
Organism: Methyloceanibacter sp.; assembly: GCA_030064755.1. Classification (GTDB taxonomy): domain Bacteria; phylum Pseudomonadota; class Alphaproteobacteria; order Rhizobiales; family Methyloligellaceae; genus Methyloceanibacter. The sequence goes on from JASJEH010000082.1 coordinate 11,913, forward strand.
GTGTCATCGTCCTTCAGCAAAATGTTCGCGTAGCGGAGGCTAATCCCAGCCTTGTCGGCGAAATCAGTGAGAGAGCATCGCGTATCGAAGAGGTTTATTTCGATGGCCTGCTTCAACCGGCGCAACGCAGACAGACGCGCATAGGTTCTTTTTGCCGCTGACTGACGTTTGTTTTTGGAGAACGCAAGCTCAACCAGGTCTAGGAGCTGCCCCTCGATCAGCGTCGCCGCATCCTTGTTAATGACCCCTGAAAGCTGCGGCAGACCCCGCATTACGTGTGCGGCTAAGGCGGCGCTTGACTCGCGATGTTTGGCTTTATGCCAGGACAAGTCCTCAGTGTCCCCTAACCTAGCCTGCAGCTGTGAACGGGGAAACTTGACGCAGAGTGTTTGGCTGTTCGCGACTCTGTGGGTGTAGGGAACTCTCGTGTCGACCAAGAACAGATCACCGGCCGATATCATGTTGTTCGTATCAACGCCAGACACCCACTGCCGTCCAGCGAGTTGGAGAGCAATGATCACATGGTCACAAGCCGAATTGCTAATTAGCCGCTCATCTCTCTCGAGTTCGCAGTCACTGACGTCGAACACTGAGCAGGTTGATTCTGCGAGCCGGGCGGCGTGTATCTTTGCGGCGAATTGGGAACCCGCGTCGGCGCAGCCTCGGATCTCGAGCAGCTGCTTGCAGACAACATCAACCCAGTAGCTGAACCGATCCTGCAACGGCAGCTCATCTGTCGAGAAGACAAGATCCATGCCTTTTCACTCCCAATCCAACCCAACCTAATGGCGATACATTCCACGATGCAACCACAGATTTTACTAATTGCCTATTCGGACAAAGGACACTTCCAAGCCAAACAAGAAGTGCACTGAAAGACGTCCGCTTCGTGCCAATGGCCGACGTTGGGCTGGGTCGCTCCCATCGAAGCGGCCAGATGATTGTGGAACCAGATTTGACGCCTCTAGCGATCAAACAGAATCCAGAGGGATGCGCGTCTCATCTACGATGCCAGCGCAGCGGTGTTCTCATTACTGGGAGCCCCGCGGCCTTCGCCCAGCTATCCCGGACTCCCGAAGTCCGCGCGCAAGAGCAAAGCGGACAGTGTGTGGTCCTTAACAGCATGCGTGTGCGGTCGGGCCGACCTGATCTGTCGTCCCTTGCCTCGCGTCAAATTGATGGGCACTTCAGTGGGCATCCCTAGGAGAGTTCCGCTACGATCCCACCAAACGGCAGACGTCTGAGAAACACGGGAAATCGGGGAGAGACAATGGCTCGCTTCGCAGCGATTGCAATTTGCTTCGTGACGACGGCAGCGGCGGCAGAAGACCGCGGCGTTTTTCTGGTCGACAATGCGGGAACGGAAGTCCGCGTAGCCACGATCACGTTCACGGATGACAGCTATGAGCTGACCTGGGACGAAAGCCGCTTCGGCGATTACTTCTTGTCGATGAGACCCTTTAAGTGCCTAGAGGGTCCTGACAAGCTCTGGTGCCGTGTTCCGTATCCTTACGAAATTCGCCGAAACCTGAAGGATGGAGACCTGACCGACGTTGAGTATGATTTGATGTTTGTTTGGAAAAAGGCGGGCGAGTACGGGATCAACATGTGGAACGGCGTCTACTATCAATTGAGTGAGACGGACGGCCAGCTTGAGGGCAAGCTAAACGAGATCGATATGAACGTTCTGGCTGCTCCGCCTGAAGACGGCAATCTTCGTCCGATTGACCCTCAAGATGTCACCGAAGCTGATCCCGAGAGCCACTGGCTGCCTCGGTTGGTCATAAAGTAACCAGCTCACAGAGAACCATCTCTTGCCAGCGCGCGACGCTCCGGCTACTCCCCTGCATGCGTAAGACCCTTGCAAGGTTTGGGTCCTTGCACGGTTGGAACCTTCACTGTCTGTGACTGATCGTTTCGGTCGCGCTTTCGCCGAGTGGCGCCTCTCTAGTTCAGGTCGATCGGAACCGGTCGCGCCTCTTCAAGCGGCAAGTCCGCCTCTGACCACCCGTCCGTGCCTTCGGCAAACCAAAGGATGTTCTCATAGCCCCACTCTCCGGCCCGCTTAGCTGCATTCCAAGAGGGCCAGCAGTCGGCGAGACAATAGATGACGATCCTATAGCTCTTGTCGCCTCCCGTGATTTTCTCAAGGTTGTCTTGAAAGTACCGGTGAAGATACGGACCTAGGCGACCCTTGCCCACTTCTGGAAGCCAGATGCTTCCAGGAATGTTCTCTCGAGCCTCGCTCAGCCGCCACTCTCCAGTGGACGGATCGGGTCCCGCGCCCGTGTGGGCCATGACGTCGATAAGGGCAACCTTAGGCTCACTGAGCAGATCTCTGAGTTCGGCGAGCGAAATCCGCCTCGCATTCGGGACGGTGTTGGGCGTAGGGGCACGGTAGTGACCCAGGCGAAACCCAGTGTTCGGATCAATGTATTTGTAGGCCCCTTCTTCTTGCGCAAGCGCTACCAGTGGTGCCGATCCAACAAAGATTGACAGTGCCAAGCAAAACAGCAGAGTTGCGATAGCGCCACATCGCCACTGACGGGTTTGCGCACGGCGTCCCCCAGGCCACGCCAGGCCCGGCAATGTCGCTTCATTGATCTCAGGGACGCTTAACATCACGCAATCTAGAAGCAGCGCTCCAAATGAAAACCGCAGGCGCGTCGATGGCAACTACTACATGCGACCTAAGTTTCATACTAGT
>JASJEH010000083.1 GCA_030064755.1 Methyloceanibacter sp.
AAAGACTGTTTCGCGATCGTCCTTGCTCAGGAGGTCCAGCTTTGTGACTTCTAATTCGACGCCGGCTTCCTTCGCTGTCGCAAGCAGCGCACTCACTTGCGGCCAGTTCTCGACAGCCGCGATGACGTTATGCCCCTTTCGTGCCAGACCGATCGCGGTCCCTTGACCAAGTCCAGATCCGGCACCCGTTATCAGTATCGTCTTGCTCATGCCAAAGAGTTCCTAAGCTAGAGTTTCTCAGAGTGAGTCAGATAACCTTGTGACCCTTGTAGATGGTCGGTGCGCCATCGAGGATGTCGCGCAATTGCTCCAACGCCTTAGTGAGGTGCGGCGTTTTCCAGTGGGCTGCCTCGGCTTCGATGCTTGTCCACCGCTCGTATGAAAGGACGGTCTCCGGGGTCTTGTGATCCCGAATGAAGCCGTACTCTTCTGCACCATCTTCGTTTCGAGTTTCGGCGGCGAGTTCCTCAAGTGCGGAGATCAAGGCCTCTGCTTTGCCTGGTTTCGCTTTGAGAACGGCAATGGTGTAGATCTTCTCGGTCATCGGTTTGCCTCCCCGGTCACGCGGTCTTTACGTCCGTTGCAAATCGCGCGGCGTTTTCTTTGGAGAACGCGTCTTCTCCACCACGTCCCCAGAACGCGGGCACGTGCTTCGGAATCGTGATCGCCTTTTGCACGGCGGGCCGCGCATCGATCCGATCGAACCAGGACTTCAGGTGCTCCAACCCTTCGATCGAGACCTTGGCCCACGGATAGGCGCGCGCCCATGGGTAGGTGGCGATATCCGCGATCGTGAGGCAATCGCCGACTAGGAATTCTCGGCTTCTCAGTCGGGTGTTGAGGACTTCAAGAATGCGCCGGCTTTCGTCAACGTAGCGCCTGATCGAGAAGGGCTCTTCGTGCCCGTTCGGCTTCGCGATGCGATGAAAGTACATCGCCTGGCCCATCATGGGTCCAACGCCTGCCATCTGAAACATCAGCCATTGCAGCGTTTCAGACCTGAGCTTCGGGTCAGTCGGTAGAAACCGTCCGTACTTTTCCGCCAAGTACCAAAGAATGGCGCCTGATTCGAAGACGGCAAAGTCCCCATTCGACTTGTCGACAATGGTCGGTATACGTCCATTCGGGTTCAGCTTCAGATAGTCTGGCTCCTTCTGCTCTCGTTTCCCCAGATCAACGTAAATCAGTTCGTAGGGAACACCGGCCTCTTCAAGGAAGATAACCGGCTTATAGCCGTTCATCGTAGCTGACGTGTACAGATGAATATCCGGGCGGCTCATGATGAGGCCTCAGCGGGAAGGGGAAAAACTTCGCGCAAATGAGCGTCGAAGCGCGCGAAATCCTTTTCGACTTCGGGGTTCTTCATGACGTCGAACGCCGCAAACGTCGGCAGCCGCGCCAGATCAAAGAACTTTGCATTGAGATGAGCCGGCAGCAGCAGGTCGTCGACAGAGCGCCCGGCAAAGAACTCCTGGTCCGGATCGTCGAAAGCCTCGCGCGGTGCATTGAACGTCGCGGACAGCATGTACTTCTTGCCCGTGAGGCTCCCGCCCATTCCGTAGTTCTGCTTCGGTGCGTCGGAGGTGCGGCCGTCGCCTTCCGTGAGCCGGCCATCCATGCCGGCGGTATAGACTTCGTCCATGTACTTTTTGAACGACCAGGGCACGCCCATCCAGTTGACAGGAAACTGCATGATGATGACGTCGGCCCATTGGTGATTTCCCACCTCTTGCTCCACGTCATAGCCACTAGCCACTTCGGTCATGCGGACCTCGTGTCCCGCCGCGAGCATGTGCTCTCGTGCGCGCTGGGCGAAGGCGGCATTGAGCTCACCCTTCGCGAATGGATAGGGCTGATGCCCGTTGATGATGAGAACCTTGCCCACTGATTACTCCCGCTCTTTGCCCCGCCATTTGCGTTGGGTGGCATCTAGATGTTAATTAGGGAACGAAAGTCAACCAGTATACTTTTAGTAACCACCCCGTAGCGAGGACCGCATGAAGGCGCGTGTTCGACAAGACAACCAAGGGCGCAAGAGCGTCGTGGAGGCGTGCGAGACGCCCTGCGCGATCGAGCGCGGGATGCGTATCTTGGGCGGTAAATGGACGGGGTCGATCCTATGGCACCTGAAGGACGAGCCTGTGCGCTTCAACGACTTGGCCCGAATGGTGAGCGGCGCCAGCAAGAAGATGATCACGGAACGACTTCGGCAACTTGAGGCGCAAGGCCTTATCCAGCGCAGCGTCGTCGATACAGCTCCTGTCGCCGTCGAGTACTCCATTACACCCCTCGGGGTGACGGCGCTCGACTGCCTAGACCGGCTGCGTTTGTGGTCGGAGAGTCTGCCTGAAGAACTCCAGTCAGAGACGGTTTAGCGAACGGCTGCTTAGATCCCACAACAGACCACTGGCTAGCAGATATCAACTACTGCACCTGGAGAGCGCGGATGAAACACATGCCGTTGTTCACCTCTACTATCCAATTGCTAGGGGGTGCTCGTTACAGTTTTTTCCCTCTCCAGAGAGACCATGCCGTGAGGAAGAGGAGAAGTCCTCCAGTGATCAGGAGGAGAGAGGGCAACTCGATGCCTAAGGGAAGTGCGATGTCAGTGGCGGCGCGCGTAACCCATGCAAAGATCAGTGCGGTGATACCAGTCACTCCTGTGAGCAGGTTGAGGCCTAGTTTATTGAGGCGTGCGTAAGTCTCATCGTCGATCTGGATGCGGGTTCGGATGGAGAGATGACCTTCATCGACTCGGCGCATAATACGCTTCAACAAAATCGGCATTTCCACGATGGCGTCGGTATCTTGAATAAGGCGTATCCCGAGTTCTTTGGCCATCGTCTCGATATCGCGAACCTTAATCCCCTCTTCTGCGCCAAAGTCTTCGGCGACGGCCTGGAAATCGAAATTTGGATCGAGGAGTCGGATAGTGCCATCGAGGGTGCCAAAGGTCTTATCGAGGAAGAAAAGATCGGGGGGGATATGGAGCTGGTGCTCAGCCACAAATCTTTGCAGGGCTTCGCTCGCTTGCGCCATTGGCATGGAGGCGATGTTTCGGAAGAGCAGCCGGAGGTCTTCACGCAGCTTTCGTATGTCAACATCATGTCCCACGATATCATAGTCGAGGAGATGCGCGGCCATGCTGAGGTGATCTTGCCGGATGACGTCAAACGCGATGGCGCGGAGCATGGCCAGGGTGTGGCGATCGAAGCGCCCGATCATACCGAAGTCGAGGACCCCGATGGTGCCATCTGGCAAGAGCATCAGATTGCCAGGGTGAGGGTCGGCGTGAAAGAGTCCGTCGCGAAAGATCTGTTTCAAGGTGATCATCACCACCTTCTTTGCGATCTCGCGGGTATCAACTTTTTCGTCTTGGTGCGCATCAAGTTGGCTAATATTGACGCCATCGAGATACTCCATGGTGAGCAGGCGTCGGGTAGAGTAATCCCAAAAGATGCGGGCTATATGCACCTTGGAGTCATCTTGAAAATTGCGAGCAAACTCCTCAGTGAGATGACCTTCCGAGGTGAAGTCCAGCTCGCGCAGGATGACCCGCTCAAACTCCTGGACCACCTTCACCTTATCAATGGTCTCGGCAAAGCTGCTGTGGTTGGCGAGGCGAGCCATTCCGTAGAGTATCGTGAGATCCATGCGGATTTGCTCTTCAATCCCGGGGCGCTGAACCTTGGCGACGGCCTGCGTTCCATCGGGCAATGTGCAGCGATGCACCTGGGCAATCGAGGCCGCCGCAAGCGGCTTCTCCTCAAACGTGGGGAATATCTCTTTGAGCTCTCTTCCCATCTCCTTTTCAACCACCTTCTTCACCGCTTCAAAGGGGATCTCGGAGACGTGGTCCTGAAGCTTTCGCAACTCCAAAACATACGGTCTGGACAACAGATCCGGGCGAGTGCTCAAGATCTGCCCCATCTTGATAAAAGTCGGTCCAAGTTCTTCACAGACCATGCGCAGACGCTCGGGAGCGCTCAAGGTTTTGATCCTTTGAGAGATTGCCTCTCCCTCTTTGCCCTCGTCGTGAGAAGGCAACGCTTCCTCCCCTCCAAAGAGCTCGCTTAACCCCGTTCTGTCGGAGAGATAGCCAAAGTCATGTCGAGCAAGAACCGCCATAATTTGTGCATAGCGCTTATACCGAGTCACAAATTCCGCCATCTGTTTAGACTCCTGCCTCTAAAGCCACACGCAGTTCTCGTGGTCGAACACGACGGATTTCGGCTCTCCGTTTCGCCGAGCTGACAGGGAACAAACGGCAGAAAGGTCCGCATTGCCGATATATGCGGCCGATTGATCAGCCACGGCGGATTTGCCAAAAGCGGTCATCCACGCCCAAGCGTTTATGAGTACACGCCCTAGCCTCCGCCTATCAATATAGGCGGTTGAGTGGCAGCGATTTTCCGTTAGGAATGGCACCAATGCGACGTTTGTCTGAGAAATAAACTCGACTAGGCCACACCTTGGAGACGTAACTCAAACGCCACAGGCGGCCGCCATGATCGACATCGAACGACCCAAGGAAGTCTGCCCAGGTGGCGCGTCCAACCGACTCGACCCGTTACTAGACCCGGCCAATCGCGCCCGCTACGTTAGTGGGCGATCAATCTAAGGGGAGCAAGAACGATTTCTGAACGCATTTTTGAACCGATGACCAAAGCTGAAGTCATTGCCGCACAGCGCGCCTGGGCAAGGTGCGTCACCGAGCGTGACGTCGATCAGCTCCTCGACCTCTACGACTTCGGAACACCAGACGAACCGCTACTCTTCAAGCCTACCCTAGCGGACGTAATCCGACTCGATCGCGCAGGCGCACGGTCCTACTTTGTGGGCGGTGATCCGGACTATCCCCATGACGGTGGCTTCCTCAACAAGGGGTGGACGCGAGTGGAGTTTCAGAGCGCTGCGGGCCCGATCTTGAAGGCGGGTGGGCTCGGCTACAAGGATATGGGCCATTACACCTTCGTCGATGGCGACGGCAATTCTACGCGCGCGGACTACACTTTCGCCTACCATAAGCTTGGCGGGCGTGTTCTCATTTCATTGCATCATTCCTCACTCACCTGGCTCCCCCCGGAAACAGGCTGAGCGATCTACAGACCCTTGAAGCGTTTCGACAGACGGCCCACACGACGATCGCGACCGCCTTGCATGATCGGACGCGTTGCCGCCTGGTGAGGAGCAACCATCGGCGGTCTTGGCACAACAGTGCCTCTTGGGCGGAAAGCGATCCAACACCGGATAATCCCCGATGTTGCCACTGACGCAACCGTCATTCTCGGGAGCACAGTCGTCACTCCAGTCAAAGGCGGCGTCGACGGCAGAGTTGTGGGCGAGGATTCCCAGGTGATCGAACTCTGCTGGGAGGGAGGGAAGGCGAAAGCGCCCGCCTCTACGCGACGATGGCACATTCAGCAGAACTGGTTACGGGGCTCGCAACCAGCGCTGTTTGCACCTCGACTATGCCCTGCTCTGAGCCAGATTTTGGCTACTTTAGACCCTCGAGGCGGAGGCCGGGAATGTCCGCCGTTGTCACCGAGCCACTCTTCAGAGCGAGGCCGGTAATGTCGGATCAAGAGCGTAGACCAGACCTACCCTCGCAGACGCGCAAGAGCAGCTAACAACTCAAAGCAGATGGCGCGCACTGGGCACGGTGCGATCTGATCTGTATGCTCGCTGAATGTGGACCTAATCGAACCATGAACTCTGGACGCGTTTGGGGGCAATTGTGAATGTCCTAATTGCTTATGGAACCACTGAGGGACAAACTCGGAAGATTGCTGAGCGCATGGCACGAGACGTTTCCGAACGCGGACACTCAGTCGAACTCCACGATGCTTTGAAGTCAGATGCGCATCTAGACCTCGAGAAATTTCACGCCTTTGTTCTTGCCGGCTCAGTTCACCAGGAGCAGCACCAGAAAGTCATCAAGAACTTCGCGACCGCGCATAGCAAACGCCTAAATGCCATTCCTGCGGCATTTGTGTCAGTGAGCCTTTCGGCGGCGCTGGAGGAAACGCGTCCAGAAGCACAAAGCTACGTAGATCGCTTTGTCTCGCTGACAGGATGGCAGCCGCGTATGACGCTTCTGCTCGGCGGCGCTCTCCGTTTCGCCGAGTACGATTATTTCCAAGAACAGGTCGTCAAGTTCATCGTGATGAGACGTGGGCTCGCGTCTGAAGACGGAGCGGATCACGAGTTCACGGATTGGAATGCCCTGGATCGTTTCGTTGACGAGTTTCTCGAGAGAGCCAAAGCTTGACGTCCGCTATTGGCACGTTGCCGATCTCAATCGTCAGTGCGGAATGGTCAGCTCACGGGTGCAGACTGTTCTTCGTCAGGCGGCGTCAGAATGTCCGCTCATGACCCAAAGTGGGCATCGGTCTTTGCCGGAAAACGCTACTGCGCTTTGACGCTGGGCGGAGACGGTGCCCACTGTCGTGCCGGCATAAGACACAGACCACCGATCCCGCTCGCGCACCTGCAATGGCCGGCGGGAGATATGCGCCATTCGGAAGCTAGTTGCTTGTCTCTGCCTTCGCCTGATCAAGCTCGATTTTTAGATTTTTCACTTCTGCCTTTGTCTCGGCCAAGTCCTTTTCGAGGGCTTGTCGATAAGCGGTCGCGGTGTCGAGCGCCACTGTTCGCTCACTCAAGAGTTTCCAAATCTCTGAGGTCTTTGCTTGTTCAAGTTCGTCTTCCAGCGATTCGACGTGCATTTGCTTTTGCTCAAGTCGCGTGTTGGCGGTTTTGAGTGCCTCGTCTAGCTGAACAGATTGCGCGGTTACCTCATCCAACCTCCCTTGGAGCTTCTTGGCCTCTGCAAGTTCAGATTTGAGACTGGCGATCACGTTCTCGAGCTCCGCCATTTGCACCGTCGTTAGATCTGCATGGTTGTCTAAGTCAGAAAGTCGCGATTTGAGGTCGGCGACCACATCCCTGAGTTGGACAATCTGCGCAGCTGTCTGACTTTCATGCTCCTTAGCGATGGCGAGTTCACTTTGTGCCGCACTCAGTCGTTCCTGCGTATCGAGTAGTAAATGACCTAGAGCGAGAGCCCAGAAGAGCAGGACGGCGCAGATGGTGAGCCATGCCCAACGCGACATCATCTCAATACTTTTGCCCATTCTCCAGAATCCTCACATCTCAAGTGGGCCTTCTGTGGACCGGGTCACACGCCACACCGCATGCGAAAGCAATACGGGCAAAGGAAGCGGCCATGATTACACTATTCTGCCAGATCCCAATGGGTCTAGCTCGGCTGAATATCGAATGATCTCCCATCGAAGATCACAACCTTGCCCGTGTAGTCGAGAGCAATGCCTGCCGTGAATGGTCGTGTCCGATATGAACTCCACGCACCTACCAACGTGAGCAATTCGGCACAAAGCAGAACTTCTCAGAGGGCGTGACAAGAGTGAGGTCGTGGGCTTCTCTCCCGCGCGTGCATAAGCAGTGAAGCCTCGCCTCTTCGCGACCGCTGTGTGGATAAGCTAGCCTGGGAGTTTGAGCTGACTTCTCTTTCACGAAATAGAATGCAGGCCTCGTTCAAAGGCTGCAATAGGGAGCGATCTCGAGCTTCAAATGCCATGACTAAAGGCAGAAAAACTATGGAACTCATCGCATGGGGTGTCGCCATCTATGCCCTGATTTGCGCGGTGGTCTACTTTGCCAATCGCGCTTTCATATACTTCCCCGACCCCGCTCGCGTTGTGCCGGCCCAAATCGGCCTCACAGGCGTGAAAGAGGTTGAACTCGTCACAGCTGACAGGGTGGCCTTAGTTGGATGGTATGCGCCTGCACAAAAGGGCAAGCCAACTATTCTGTATTTCCATGGGAATGCCTCCAACGCTGCGAATAGGGCTCCCCGTATTGCTGCCATAGCGCAAGATGGTTTCGGCTTACTCTATTTAAACAACCGCGGCTATGGCGGGTCAGGGGGCAAGCCAACTGAGAAAAAGAACACTGCCGATGCAATTACGGCGTACGACTACCTGGTCAGCCTTGGTGTGCCGGCGGATTCAATAGTCGCGTATGGCGAATCTTTGGGCTCAGGCCAAGCAATAGCCCTCGCGACAAAGAGATTGCTTGCCGCGATCGTGCTGGAGTCCCCGCTCACTTCGGTCATCGATGTTGCAAAAGGAACCTACTTTTGGCTGCCACTTAATCTGCTCATCGCAGACACATACAACAACGAAGAGAACATTCGAAATGTGAGGACCCCAGTTCTAGTTCTTCACGGTCAGCGGGACGGCGTGATCTCTGTAGAAATGGGTAAGCGGCTTTTTCGGGCAGCGAACGAACCAAAGAGGATCAAGATCTTTCCAAGTGGGAGACATGTCGATCTATTCGAGCATGGGGCATGGGAGGACACGAAGCATTTCTTAGCCTCAAGAAGTGGCTGACTCGGGCTGCGTCCCAGAAATCGAAACAAGTCGGCTCATTGTTGCGAGGCGGCCGTCCCTCAAGCGCGTTCTTTCCTGTGTCCGCTGCAGCCCTAAGCAGACGACTCAGGTAGCGACAAAAATGAAGTTAGCCGCCGATGCTTGTCCGCCATTAGAGACAATCATCGTGCCCGTGCCGAAGTCGCCCAAATGGATTTGATGTGGTTGGTGCGCTTACAGATGGGCCAGCACCACTGACGGTTATCTGACCGGTAGAACCCGATTGGACGCCAGCTCCGACTGATATGACAGATAATCGAAGAGTGCCGCCATTGGTTATCTCCAGAAAGCCAGAAACGACTATGGTTCACGCCTTCTCTGCGATAGCAGCCTCCGCAAGCGCGATCTGCGCTTTAACGCGCAAGAAGCTGTCGGGTGTTACGGAGATTGAGTCGATACCGTGTTCGACGAGAAATCGCGCGAACTCGGGATGGTCGCTGGGGGCTTGGCCACAGATCCCAGTGTGGCTCCCGGTCTTTTTTGATGACGCCAAGAGCCTGGCTATCGTGTCTTTGACTGCTGGATGGCGCTCATTGAACAGGTCACTCAATCGTTCGCTGTCCCGGTCGATCCCTAGCACGAGCTGCGTCAGGTCGTTGGAGCCAATAGAGAAGCCATCGAAGCGCTGCGCGAACGCCTCAGCGAGGACGACGTTAGAGGGAATCTCCGCCATTACATAGACTTTGAGCCCAGAGTGCCCTCGTCTCAGTCCATGCTTCCCCATCTCCTCGATGACGCGATCAGCCTCTTCGGGCGTGCGGCAAAACGGAATCATCATGATGATATTGGAAAGGCCGATCTCTTCGCGCGCCCGGGCGATGGCCTGGCACTCCAGCCCGAAGCCATCACGATACCCGGGATGATAGTAGCGGCTGGCGCCCCGCCAGCCGATCATCGGGTTTTCCTCCTTGGGCTCGAATGCCGCGCCACCGAGTAGCTTGGCGTACTCGTTCGTCTTGAAGTCGCTCATCCGGACGACGACTGGGTCTGGCCAGTAGGCTGCCGCGATGCGTGCAATCCCACGAGAGAGTTTTTCCACGAAGTATTCCGACTTGGTTTCGTAACCAGCCGTAAGCCGTTCGATCTCAGCGCGATCGGCTTCGTCGGCTACATCCTCGAAACGGACCAAGGCCATGGGATGCACTTTGATGTGATTCGAGATGATGAACTCCATACGTGCCAAGCCAATGCCACCGGCGGGCAAGCGCCACCAGCGAAACGCCGCTGACGGGTTGGCGATGTTGAGCATCGCCCGTGTGCGCGTCTTCGGGATCTTGCCGATCTCAATCTCGGTTACGTCGATATCGGCGATGCCGTCATAAACGTGCCCTTCGTCACCTTCGGCGCAGGACACCGTGACGTCTTGGCCATCGGTTAGCGCCTCGGTAGCGCCGTTGGCGCCGACGATCGCGGGAAGGCCGAGCTCGCGGCTCACAATGGCGGCGTGGCTGGTTCGTCCGCCATGATCAGTCACAATTGCAGACGCGCGTTTCATTATTGGGACCCAGTCGGGGTCGGTTATCTTTGTTACCAAAACCGCGCCCGGTTTGAATCGCTCGATCTCTTCGGGGCTGTCGAGGTGACAGACCTTGCCGGTGCCAATTGCATCACCAACGGCCAGCCCCGAAACAAGTCGCTTGCCCTTCTTGTTCAGCTTGTAAGTTTTGAGCTCTCCAGACTCACGCCGGGACTGCACGGTCTCGGGACGCGCCTGCACAATGTAGAGACGACCGGTCTCCCCATCCTTAGCCCACTCCATATCCATGGGGCGCTCGTAGTGCTGCTCGATCAGAACGGCCCAACGCGCGAGCGTCAACGCTTCCTCGTCGGTGAGCACGAAGCGTCTGCGCTCGTCTTCGGTGGTGTCGGTAAGGATGGTCGCGCCCTCTGCGCCGTAGATCATCTTGCGGCGCTTAGCGCCGAGCGATTTCTCGATGATGGGTACGAGCGGAGGCTGATCAAGCAACGGCTTGAACAGCTGGAGCTCGTCCGGGTCGACCATGCCTTGCACTACCGTCTCACCAAGGCCCCAGGCGCCGGTTATAAGAACCGAACGCGGAAAACCAGTCTCAGTATCAATCGAGAACATCACGCCGGAACACGCGAGGTCGGAGCGCACCATGGTTTGCACCCCAACGGAGAGTGCGACAGTCATGTGATCGAAGCCGTGGGTCTCGCGATATGCGATGGCGCGGTCCGTGAAAAGAGACGCGAAGCACTTCTTGCAGGCGTCGAAGAGCGCTTGCTCGCCTTGGACATTGAGATAGGTCTCCAGCTGTCCGGCGAAGCTCGCCTCGGGCAAGTCTTCAGCGGTGGCGCTGGACCGGACCGCGACCGAACTCTCGCCGTCTGCGTTCATTTCCCGGTAGGCCTCCAAGATCGCAACCTTGAGGTCCGGCGGGAATGGCGCTTCGAGAACGAGATCGCGAATTGACCTGCCAACATCGGCAAGATTGCCAAGCTTCTCATCGAGCGTGGCAATGGCGCTAGCGATACGTGGCTGCAAACTGTTGGAGTCGATGAAATACCAATAGGCGGCGGCGGTTGTCGCGAATCCTCCGGGCACGTTGATGCCCGCCCCCTCCAGCGCGCCGATCATCTCACCGAGGGAGGCGTTCTTGCCACCGACATGCGCGACATCGCTGCGGCGAAGGACGGAGAGCGGAAGGACGAAGTCTCGCCGATCGCTCATGGTACGGCCTTTGACAAAGAGTTCTCGTGACTCGTCGCTCTACTTGGCAGGGTTATCTTCTAGAAGGGGCTTGCGCGCCTTGATTCCCGTCAAGCATTCGCGCTTCAAGCCTCGAAGGAGCCGATAAGGAGACGGAACCCGCCGCCGAATGTCGGCGCACCACTCGCCTTTGACTCCCGACGTCCGGGCGCGCCTCGATCACCGACGTCCCCGCCGTTATTGGCCGCGGACAGTGTGCAGAGTGGCTTTACTTGTGCTCCTCAAAGCCGGCGAGGAACTTCCATGCTTCGACAGGGAAAGGGAACACAATTGTCGAGTTCTTTTCCCCGGCAATGACCCCAAGCGTACCGAGATAGCGCAGCTGCATCGCTTCAGGACATTTGGCAAGGATCTCTGCGGCGTCGAGTAGCTTCTGCGCCGCCTGGTGCTCGCCCTCGGCATTGATGATTTTGGCGCGCCGTTCTCGCTCTGCTTCAGCCTGCCGCGCGATGGCACGAACCATCGTCTGGTCAATGTCGACGTGCTTGATCTCAACGTTCGCCACTTTGATGCCCCAGGCATCCGTCTGCGTGTCTAGGATCTCCTGGATGTCGTTATTGAGCTTGTCGCGCTCGGAGAGCATCTCGTCGAGATCGTGTTTGCCTAGAACCGAGCGTAACGTCGTCTGCGCCAGCTGGCTTGTAGCCTGCAAGAAGTCCTCGACCTGGATCGTGGCGCGCTCCGGATCGATGACTCGAAAATAGATCACCGCATTGACTTGTACCGAGACGTTGTCGTGCGAGATTACATCCTGGGTTGGGACATCTAGGACGCGCGTCCGCAAATCGACCCGCACCATCTGCTGAATGAATGGGATGATGATGATGAGTCCCGGGCCCTTCACGCCGGTGAATCTGCCCAACGTAAAAATCACGCCGCGTTCATACTCTCGCAGGATCTTGATTGCCGCGGCAAGGAAGACCAGCACCAGAATGGTGATGGCGGCATAGAAGGATAGATCGATAAACATATCGGAGCTCCTTTAGCTTTTGCCCATGGCTATTGGCTCAACCCTCAGCACTAAACCCTCAACGCCAGTCACACGGACTGGCTGACCCCTACTGAGAGGGGCTTCAGAGATCGCCTTCCAGCGTTCACCGTGGGCGATGACATAACCGCGTCTGCCGTACCAATCCGTCACCTCTCCATGCGCGCCGGTCATTTCTTCAATGCCCGTTGCGACGCGGCGTCGATAGGACGAGATAGCAAGTCGCGTGATGACGAGGGCAGCAACGAGGCTCGTCACGGCCAGAACGCCAATCAAGGCCCAGGAGATCTGGTATTCTGGCATCTCGGTATCAATCATGATGGCAGCGCCAATTACGAAGGCGGCCGCCCCACCGATACCAAGAGCGCCGAACGAGGGGGCGAACGCCTCTGCCACCATGAGGGCTACGCCAAGGGTCACAAGTCCGATGCCAGCATAGTTCACAGGCAAGAGCGCAAGAGCGTAGAGGCCAAGGAGCAGGCAGATAGCTCCGATGATCCCTGGAACCAGAGCGCCGGGGTTCATGAATTCGAAGATCAGCCCGTACACGCCGATGATCATGAGTATCAACGCGACGTTCGGATTCGTGATTGCGGCTAGCAGGCGCGTACGCCAATCCGGCTCGATATGTTCGAGCTGCAAACTCTTCGTGCTCAACGTGACTTCTTTCGTATCGACTGCGACCTTGCGGCCATCGGCCTGAGCGAGAAGGTCATCAAAGTTGGTGGCGACGATATCAACAACGTTCTTCTTGAGTGCATCGCTTGCCGACAGGCTTTCTGCTTGACGAACGGCCTTCTCGGCCCAGTCGGCATTCCGGCCTCTCAACTCAGCGAGCGACCGAATGTAGGCAACGGCGTCGTTCACTGCCTTTGCCTTCATGGGATCGGGCACGATATCCTTGGAAACCTGGTCTTTGTCTTCTTCTTGCTTCTTCTCACTGCCTGCGTCCTTTTCCTTGTCGCTGTCGTCGCCGCCAAAGGGCGATCCGCCGCCAATTGATACAGGCGTTGCAGCACCCAGGTTTGTACCGGGCGTCATCGCTGCAATGTGGCTTGCGTAAAGTATGTAGGTTCCGGCGCTCGCGGCGCGGGCACCGCTTGGATGAACGTAAGCGATGACGGGCACTTCTGAGGCCAGAATCGCACGGTTGATGTCGCGCATCGACGCGTCCAGTCCACCGGGCGTATCGATCGCGAGTATAGCGACAGGCGCGCCCCGCTCGGCGGAGGTTTCCAAGCTGCGTGACACATAATCGGCCGTAGCCGGACCGATAGCACCAACAACCCGTATGACCTGGGCTGCTTTGCTACCGCTTCCTTGACTGGCAGCGCCCGCGCCCATTGCAGCGAGGAGAAGCGCAAAGCCCAACGCCACGAAGCATCTCGAAACCGATACGAACATCTCTAGCACGATGCGCATTGTAAACTGCTGAAGGACTGGGCGTTCTCAGCAACGACACAGCGCTGGAGAGCCCCAAGCCGGGCTCAAGATTAGCACGGTGTCGGCATCAGTTGCGAAGCAAGTCGCCTGCCTTTGCCAAATAGCCTGCCTCAGCCGACGGGCCAAATATGTCGCGCAGGCGCATCCTCGGCGCACGCCAAGCTGACGCTCTGATCTCGGCAAACAGTACCTCGCTGACCTCACGCGCGCAGCCGAGGACGTCGGCCTACGGATGCAAAGTCGACATGCCTTATCCTGTCGATAATGCCGCTTGGTGACCCAAAGCGGATATCGTTGGTCCTTACTCTAGGGGCCACCAATGCTCAATTGACCGTAATTGTTCTGACGACCCTCAATTGGTCCATTCCTACTGCTAGAGTGCGATGGTCATTGCTGTTTAGCGTTACGCTTAGCTCCACATCCCCTTTCGGAAGCCGGTCAATGTGGAACCAATGCCCGTACAAGCGCGCTCGCTTCTTGCCGTTCACGTACAAGTGTGCGTGACCTTCGCCCGGCTGATGCGGGTGGCTGGCGTTCTCGGGCGAAAACCTAAAATTGGCGGTGCTGATCTGCAAGTTCCAACCGCTCTTCGGATCAGGTTCGACTCGGACACTCAGCGTCGGCGCGGATGAGCCTGGTGGCAGTGACAGAACCGCATGGTGGTCATGCGCCATCGGGGTCTGTGCTGGAGCCCCAACGGAGTCGCGTGATTCCACCCCGTCATTCCCGCCCTGGGCACCGACCGCCAGCACAGACAAAGAAGCCAGGATGCAGAGTCCGATTATGTTGGCTGTAAGGATCGCATTCATCGATTGAGTCCCTTTTGTCTCTCTTCAATTTGTTGTGCTTCTTCTTGCAATTCGGAGCATGCGCTTGCCGGTGACGGTCGACTTCTGAAACGAGCCTTTGGCGCGGCACCAATCATCTATCCAGCATGCGGGGACCAGCTGGGGACTAGGGGCCCCCAGCTGGCCGACGGTGCGCTTTGGGCCATC
>JASJEH010000025.1 GCA_030064755.1 Methyloceanibacter sp.
TAGGTCGTCGGGGTCACTCTCCATGTGTTCTTTGGTTGCACCGCGAGCGCGAAGGGCCGCCCGACCTCCGGCCAGATCATCAAGAGCTTGGATCAAATCGTCGTCGTTCCCGTCCGGCTCGACCCCATCCTGGGCAAGTACCGCAAGGATATCTTTGAACCGCTGCAGGCTAGCCAGGATAACCGTGACGCCAGCTGCCGACACCGGCACCCCGTCCCGATAGCGGCACATAAGCGCCTCGGCTGCGTGCGCCAGCTTCGCCAGTCTCGGCAAATCGAAGAAGCCGCACGTCCCCTTTATCGAATGGGTGACGCGGAAGATCGTTTTGAGCATCTCCGCATCGTTTGGACACTGCTCGAAGCGCACAAGGTTGGCGTCTAGCTCATCGAGCTGTTCTCCCGTCTCAACCAGAAACTCGCCCAGGAGATCGTCCATGACACACCCCAGCGCGAATCGACTGGGACTCGCGCCGCACAACCATTGCAGAAACTGACGGCCTGATTGTCCGCGATTTCTGGTTTACGGTCCGTTGACGGCCCGTTGGGTCCCATTTGGGCCAAGACGGGCCCCTAGGGCGGCCGCAAGACCGTTGCCCTGCTATCGTGCGAGGAGCGCGACCTCGTCCTCTCCAGAGCTTACCGTCACGGTCATCCCTGATGCTTGCGCTACGCGTGAGGCGTAATAGGGCTGAATCGTGTGGGCATCGACCTCGCCTGCGGCGTCGCCCGCCAACAAGGCCTGGACCTGTTCACTGAGACGCGCCGCCTTGCCCCGCGCCGTGACAGCGAACGACACATCTGCGCCGTCGCCTGAGATAACCGCCCGAACGGTGCCACCACGCGGCAGTGCCACAACGCCGAGCCCGACGAGATTGAGCATCAGCTTGACTTTGTTCTTTGGCAGAATCAGCGCTGGGCCCTCCCAGACTAGATCATGCTTTTCACTGGTCTTAACAAATGCCTGCGCCACCTTTTCCGCGTCGCGGGTATCGACTTCGGCGCCGGCCGATCCCGCCGCCCCGAACGCGATACGGGCAAACTGAAGCTTGGCGGAAGCCTGGGTTGCGCTCTTGAGGATCAGGTCCATCGCGGCGGCCCGCATCTCGCCGTCCGACTCTTCGGCCAACATCTCTAAACCGTTGGAAATGGCGGAAACCGGGTTGATAATGTCGTGACAAATACGGCTGGAAACCAGCGCCGCAAGGTCGAGATCGCCGAGCGCGATCGGCTCCGACATGGCTTTCTCCTTGTCGTGTCCGCAGACGCCTGCGGAGTTATCATGGCTTAGGTACGAAATTCTGTTACAGGAAGGGCGCAATCATCGGGACGCGCTAAACGCGTAACGAATCACAGCCCTCTGGAGCATCTTGCCTTGTCAGCACCAAAACACACAACAGCGGCACTCGATGAGCCGGCAACCGTTTTCGACCTTCGGACGGCCGCCCAAGCTCTGACCGATGCGGCCGCCAGAGCCGGAGCTGCGATCATGCGGCATTGCGATGGCGCACGCGAAGTTGAGTACAAGGACGATAGCTCCCCAGTGACGCAGGCGGATCGCGATGCCAACGAGATTCTTGAGGCTGCGCTCCGCGAGTTCGCGCCGTCCATACCGGTCGTGTCCGAAGAGACGGCGGCCGATCGAAAAGCGCCCTTGGGGCGCACCTTCTTCCTGGTAGACCCGCTGGACGGCACGAAGGAATTCATCAAGCGGCGCTCGGACTTCACCGTGAATGTCGCCTTGATCGACGATGGGTTCCCCTGCTTCGGCCTCGTATATGCGCCTGCGCGCGCGCTTCTTGCCGTGACGATCGCCGACGGGGTCGCAATCGAGGCCACCATGGCGCCCAGCGCAACCGGCGCCGACCTGAATACGCTTGAACACAAGAGGCTTCACGCCCGGGCGGCAGACCCAGACGCTGTTACAGCTCTTGTGAGTCTGTCTCATTTGGACGGAAAGACCGAGGAGTTCCTGGAGGGGTATCAGGTTGCGGAACGGTCGGGCGCGGGCTCCTCAATCAAGTTCCTGGAGATTGCCCGCGGTAACGCCGACCTTTATCCCCGCCTCGCCCCCACAATGGAATGGGACACGGCGGCCGGTCAGGCCGTGCTCGAGGCAGCCGGGGGCCATGTCGTGGACACAAAAGGCACACGGTTTGCCTATGGCAAAACGGATGCGGGGCTGAAGAACGCGCACTTCGTCGCCTGGGGCCGCACGGTCTTAACGCCTCAGTAAGCCTTCCACCGTTTGGTAACGCTTTCGGTCAACAATCGCGGCAGAGGCCATGTGCCTTAATGCCCGGCCATGTTCGCCGGTGTTCGCGTCCGAGGGCTTTTGTCATGCATATTGCCAGCCTTGCTATCGCCGCGCTGTCGGCGATCCTTATGAGTTTCGTCCACATTGCTGACTCACGGGCTCAAACTGCTCCCTATGGCGCATCCTCCGGCACGATGCCGGTCCCGAACGCACCCGTGAACAGCGCCTATCAGCAGCCAAACACGGCCTATCCGCAAACGCGGGCATATGTGCCGGAGCCTGGATCCAACGCTGCCGGTGTCGCCCCCGCCGTTGGAGGCTATGACCCCAATGCCGCACAGGGCCAGCCCGTTCCTCAGCAGGCCTACCCGCAGCCGACCGCCCAATCCGGCCAAACCTATGTTGCGGCCAGGGGCTATGCGTCCGAGAGATTGGACGGCGCCGACGGATTCTCACCTGAAGAGATCAAGAGTGCCGGACACCGCTTCTTCGGAAAGGTCTCGTCGGGCTTTGCCAGTGCTGTGGAATACACCTTCCAGAAATCGGGGCGGCCTAACGGCTATATCGTTGGCGAGGAAGCTGGGGGCGCGTTTGTCGCGGGTCTCCGCTATGGCGAAGGGACGCTCCACACGTCGAATGGCGGCCAGTACCGAGTCTTCTGGCAGGGCCCGTCCTTGGGCTACGACTTCGGCGCCGAAGGCTCCAAGACCATGGTTTTGGTATACAACCTCAGTGATCCCAGCCAGATCTACAACCGATTCGCCGGTATAGATGGCTCCGCCTACCTCGTGGGGGGCGTCGGGGTCACCTATCTAGCCCGGGATGACGTTGTGGTCGCCCCCATACGCTCGGGCGTTGGCCTTAGACTTGGCGCAAATGTCGGCTACTTGAAGTATACTCGCCTGCCGACTTGGAATCCGTTCTAATTTGGCGTTAATGAAGCTGTAGCGCGGGTCTTCCGGGTCTCGGACAAGGGGCGCGTAGGCCTTGGGCATGGGCGCATTTCTTGTTCCATGCGCACAAGGCCCGTTCCGAGGCGCTTGCGGAGGCTAATAGGGGCAGATAGGGCGTTATCGACGATGCCCATGGGGAGCCGCGCGCGGCTCCAATTTCAAGGAACAAAAGACCTTGATGATCGAGTGGTTCATGTTCGGGGCGTTGGGCTTCTTTCTTGGATGCCTGCTCGGCCTCATGCTTGCGCCCCCCTTGTGGAACCGCGCCGTGAAGCTCACCACGCGCCGGCTCGAAGCCACAATGCCAATGACACTCGCGGAGATTCAGGCCGACAAGGACCAGATTCGTGCCGACTTCGCCATTCAGCTGCGTAAAGTCGAAGTGGCGCTTGAGAAGTCAAAAGAGAAAGCTGCACGAGAACTGATCGAAGCCAACAAGCGCCGCGTCGAAATTCAGAAGCTGAACGGCAATCTCGAGTCCTCGAAAGGAGAGCTCCACGAAGCGGAGAACGCCAATCGGGTCCTTCAGCAGACGATCAAGCGGCGCCTGCCCGATCTCGATGCCCGCCTTAAAGCGGCGAAAAAAGCCCTGACCGACTTGGAGACGGTGAACGCAGAACTCCGCACAACCGTGGCCTCTCAGTCCGACGCGCTGAAGGTTGCCCGGGCAACAGTCCATAATCAGCGCGCCGATATCGACCAGCTCCGGCTATCGCTTGAGAGCGGTAGTGGCAGCGGCCGCGGCTCGGCAAAGAACGATTCCCGTGCGATCGCGGAGAACCAGCGCCTCACAGCGGAACTCTCTCGGGCCCAGGAGGAACTGGAACGCGTGCGGACCAGCAGCGAGGAGATTGCCTTCCTGCGCCGCGAACTGGGTCACCTCGCCTCACAAATCCTCGAAGCGGCACGCAAGCAAGCCCCGGCTTGGCAAAGCACCGCCGCAGCCTCGGCCTTGACTCATCACGAAGCCGAAGCCAGGGCGGAGGCCGATCAAGATTTGGCGTCAGCTCACGAATCCGCCGACATGCAGGAAGCCGTTGCCTATGCCGGCAATGGCTCAGCGGAGCAGGCCCCCGAGTTCGCCGAAACGCCCTATGCAGAAAGCCCTCACGCGCAACGCCACGAGGAAGAGAGCGCGGCGGAGCCCTATGCGGCCGAGGAAGCCTACGCGGCCGAACCTAGCCAGTACGCCGAAGCGGACCAGTATGAGGTCGAGACCGGCGATGCGGCGCCTGGCTACCACACGGAGGAAGCTCATCCGGAAGAGCCTGGGCAGGACGAGCAGACTTACGCGGCCGCGCATCAAGCCTACGACGTTGAGTCCTTCAATGGCGAAGACGAGTACGAAGTCGAAGAGAACTACGAGACCTACGAAATCCAAGGCCACTACGCTGCTCAGAGCGATGAGGAGCAAGAGGACGCTGCCGGCACCGAAGATGACGGCGGCGAGGCAGAGTACGGCGAGGCGCATGAAGCGGAAGACGAGGTCGAAGAGCAGCCGCAAAGCTTGTCTAAGAGATTTGCCGCGCGGCGCGCCAAACGACAGGCACAAAAATCGGGCGGCGGCAGCCTAACAAGCCGGCTACGTGGACTGGTCGCGGATAGCCCTGAGAAGCGCGGCTGATCCACGCGCAGGAGCGCCCGCTATCCTTGCCCCGCTATCCTTGGGACGTGTGTAGAAAGTCGCGCCTGCCGCCCTCAAGACGGACCGCCGTCAAGCAACCGGAAAAGACCGCGCCCGTATCGATCCCAATCCTGTTGGGACGCACGACCGGTTCCCGTCCCGGACTGTGCCCGTGAACCACGACCTTCTCGAACGCCTCGTCCGAGTCCAGGAACTCGTGCCGAATCCACAAGAGATCGTCCGGCACCTGGTCACGAAGACGGACACCAGGGCGCAGCCCAGCGTGCACGAAGACATAGTCGCCGACCACGTAGGCGAGATCCAGGTTCTCGAGAAACCGCTTATGGCCCTCTGGGAGCACCTCCAGGAAGGCGTCGCGCCATACGTCAGGCCGCGCACGGCCGCGTTCAAGGTCATCAATATCGACACCGTACGATGCGAGGGTCTGCTCGCCGCCATTCCGGCGCCATGCATCAAGCCACGATGGGTCATCGATGAAATCCAATAGGAACTGCTCGTGATTTCCCTTCAGAAAACGAGCCGTGAATCCTTGAGGCAGCCCTGTTCTCAGTGTTTCGATCACACTGCGGCTATCCGGCCCCCGATCAACATAGTCGCCAAGAAAGATCAGTGTTTTGACGGAAGCACTGCTCTGCAGGGCGTCTTTCTCTATCACTGCGAGGAGCTGAGCCAGGAGATCGGCGCGCCCATGGATGTCGCCGATCGCGTAGACGATTTCACCGTCGGGAATTGCTGCGGTCACGTCCCTAGAGCCTTTCCTGGCTAGATTGAACCATTCTGCCGAGGCGTTTTGGCTTCAGGATCGAGGAAAAATTTGAGAGCATATCCCGCGATACGGTCGAGAATTTTTCCGACGATCATGGACCCAAAACGCCCGGTCCCGAAGGGATTGCACCCTGACGGCGCTCCGTGGCGAAACAGCCCTTGCCCGATGCGGGTGCATCGCGCTTTGGTCTGGTTCACCACGGCCCATCCATCAGATGCGCAACAGAATTGATCCAATCTAGCCATGAAAGGCTCTAGAAGCGGCTCGTAAGGAGACCCAATGGAGCATCCGGGATTTTTTGATCGCGCTGGTCCGTTCGCCTTGGGCCTCGTCGCGGAGACCGTTGGCGCAGAGCTCGGCGCAAATGCTGACCCCAGCGCTGAGATTCTTGACGTGCGGCCGCTGGACGACGCGGCGGCGGGGCACCTGTCTTTCGTAGACAATCCCAAATACCTGACCGCACTTGAGAAGACGACCGCCGCAGCGTGCATCGTCGCCCCCAAATTTGTGCGCAAGCTCCCGAGCGGGACGGCCGCACTGACGATGCGCGAGCCTTATCGGGGATTCGCTAGCGCTATCGCCTTGTTCTATCCAGAGTCGCTCCGGTCCAAGACTGCCGGGCCAGCCGAGGATGCAACAGGCGCCGTGGGCGTTCACCCGTCTGCCGTTCTCGAGACTAACGTCACCGTGGAGCCGGGAGCTATTGTTGGTCCCGAAGTTCATGTCGGCAAGGGCAGCACAATCGCAGCGGGTGCAGTCGTCGGCTACCGCGTCCATATCGGGCGGGACAGTTATGTTGGACCCAACGCGTCGGTCACCCACGCCCTAATCGGGAACAATGTGGTCATCCATGCTGGCGTAGCGATTGGCCAAGATGGCTTCGGTTTCGCGATGGGGCGCGAGGGCCACATGAAGGTCCCTCAAATCGGCCGTGTCGTAATCCAGGACGACGTGGAGATTGGGGCCAATTCGACCGTCGACCGCGGAGCCCTCCGAGATACGATTATAGGAGAAGGCACGAAAATTGATAATCTCGTCCAAATCGGGCACAACGTCATCGTCGGAAGGCATTGCATTATCGTGTCGCAAACGGGTATTTCGGGCAGTTCCGAACTCGGTGATTTCGTGGCTCTTGGCGGGCAGGTCGGCGTTGTTGGCCACCTGAAAATCGGCGCCGGGGCTCAAATCGCTGGAAGCAGCAACGTTCGGGGCGATGTCCCAGCGGGCGCCCGCTGGGGCGGAACGCCAGCAAAGCCGGTACGGCTATGGTTCAGAGAGCTGACCCTCTTGCGTCAGCTTGCTGAACGTAAGGATGTGAAGATTGATCAAGGAGAAGGCGGGGACGGCGAATAGCTGATCCGCATCGAAGGAGCCGGTCCGAATGAACGAGAGCGGAGAAATTGTGAGACCCGACCGGGTGGAAGCTGCCGATATCATGAAGCTTCTGCCCCATCGCTACCCCTTTCTGCTTGTCGACCGAATCGTCGACATGGACGGGGATCGCGCCGCGACCGGCATTAAGAACGTAACGGCGAACGAGCCCTATTTCCAAGGGCACTTTCCTGGAAACCCCGTCATGCCAGGAGTTCTTCTCATCGAGGGGATGGCACAGACAGCTGGCGCCCTGTGCATGCGATTCCTCGATGAGTTCGAGGAACCGCCGCTCGTTTACTTTATGGCTATCGACAAGGCGCGCTTCCGCCGTCCGGTCATCCCAGGGGACACCGTTCATTACCATGTGGAGAAAATGCGCAGCCGCGGCAAAGTTTGGCGGTTCAAGGCGCGCGCCGTCGTCGACGGCAACCTCGTAGCCGAGGCGGAAGTCAGTGCAGTGATCGTCGATTCGATCGAGGCAGAGTAAACGTTCAATGTCTAATGTTCATGCGACCGCGCATGTCGATCCGGCGGCGAAGCTTGGATCGAATGTGGAGATCGGGCCCTTTTGCGTGGTCGGTCCAAACGTAGAGATCGGCGACAATGTGGTTCTTCGGCCCCATGTGGTGGTCGACGGACATACAACGATCGGCGCGGGCTGCAGGATCTTTCCGTTCGTATCGATTGGCCTTGAGCCCCAGGACGTGAAGTACAAAGACGATCCGAGTACCGTGACGATCGGCGAGAATACTGTCTTGCGCGAACACGTAACTGTTCACAGAGGAACCACGTCGGGCCATATGGCGACACGCGTCGGCTCGAACTGCTTCTTGATGATCGGCGCGCATGTGGCGCACGACTGCCAGATCGGAGACAATGTAACGCTCGTTAATAGCGTTGCCCTTGGCGGCCATGTCTCCGTTGGCGATGGCGCCATTATTGGCGGACTCTCGGCTGTTCACCAGTTCGTTCGGATCGGCGCTTACTCTTTCGTAGGCGGCATGTCTGGCGTCGCAGCTGATCTCATTCCCTATGGCATGGCTCTAGGGAACCGGGCTAATCTGAATGGCCTGAACATTATCGGACTGAGGCGTCGCGGGTTTCCGCGCGAGCAGATCCATGAGGTGCGCAAGGCATACCGGATGTTGTTCTCAAGCGAAGGCACCATGAAAGAGCAGCTTGAGGATGTTGAAGCGATGTTCTCCTCAAACGAACTCGCGCGTCAAATCATCGATTTCATCAAGAGCGATACGGATCGCCAATTCTGCGTCCCCAGCAATGTCGCAACGCCGAGCCGATGACAGTGAGCCGACCACCCCGCTAAAGACCACAAAGGTCGCGGGACCGCTTGGCATCATAGCCGGGCGAGGTTCATTACCTGCGTTCATCGCAGACGCCGCCAGTGCAGATGGCGTCCCCGTCCATATCATCGGAATCCAAGGCGAAGCCGAGCCCGACATTGAACGCTTCCCACACACCTGGATTAAATGGGGCGAGGTCGGAAGAGTTTTTTCGGCGTTGGAGAAAAACGGTTGCAACGATCTGGTGATCATTGGTGGTGTCAGCCGCCCCAGCCTCAAGAACGTTCGGATCGATGTCGGGGCGCTCAAGACCCTGCCGTTTCTCCTTAGCCTGCGCAAAGGCGGGGACGATCACATCCTGTCGCGGATCGTGCGGTTCTTCGAACAGAAGGGCTATCGGGTGCACGGAGCAGGGGACGTTCTGCCCGAGCTCCTCGTGCCGGAAGGGCCGTTAACTCGGCGAACGCCTTCGGCCGAAGACGAGGCGGACATGGCTCTCGCGTTCAAGGTCGTTCGAACACTGGGCACGCTCGACATTGGTCAGGCGGCGGTCGTATCGAACGGCTATGTGCTCGCCGTAGAGGCCGCAGAGGGAACCGATGCGATGCTGGAACGCTGCGCGGAGATCAAACGGCGTGGCCGCAGCCATGGGATGGGCAGGGGTGTGCTGGTGAAAGCGCCGAAGCCGGGACAGGAAGAAAGGGTTGATATGCCCACCATTGGCCCGGAGACCATGGTGAAGGCAGCGGAGGCGGGTCTAGCTGGCGTTGCTGTAGCAGCCCAGCACGTGCTCATCGCCGAGTACAACCGCACGATCAAGATCGCAAACGAACGAAAGCTCTTCCTTTATGGAGTTCCATGGAGCGGACCGGACGCATAATTGGCTAGGCGTCCGACATCGGTGATCGTCGCCTTAGCGATCACTCATGGGTACGAATGCCCGTTCCGTGGCACCGGTATAAAGCTGACGAGGACGCCCAATGCGCTGCGACGGGTCCTCGACCATTTCCTTCCACTGCGCGATCCAGCCGACTGTCCGCGCGAGCGCAAATAGCACTGTGAACATCTCCGTCGGAAAACCAAGTGCCTTCAGCGTAATGCCGGAATAGAAGTCGATGTTCGGATAGAGCTTCTTCTCGATAAAATACTCATCCGATAGGGCGATTTTCTCAAGCTCCATGGCCACTTTAAGGATCGGATCGTCCTCATGACCCACGGCGCCGAGAACCTCGTGGCAGGTCTTCTGCATGATCTTGGCGCGAGGATCGTAGTTCTTGTAGACGCGATGCCCAAAGCCCATCAAGCGGAAGGGGTCATCCTTGTCCTTTGCGCGTTTCACATACTCTGGGATCCGGTCGACCGACCCGATTTCCTGTAGCATCATGAGTGCCGCCTCGTTGGCGCCACCATGCGCGGGGCCCCACAGACACGCGATACCGGCTGAGATACACGCGAACGGGTTGGCGCCGGACGAGCCAGCGAGCCGTACGGTCGATGTAGACGCATTCTGCTCGTGGTCGGCATGCAAAATGAAAATGCGCCGCATGGCACGGGTCAAGACAGGGTCGACCTGGTAGTCCTCGCACGGTACCGCGAAGCACATGCGCATGAAATTGGCCGAGTAATCGAGATCGTTCTTCGGATAGATGAAGGGCTGTCCCACCGAGTACTTGTAGGCCATCGCGGCGATCGTCGGCATCTTCGCAATCATGCGGATGCTAGCCATCTCCCGCTGCCATGGGTCCCGTATATCGATGGAGTCGTGATAGAACGCCGACAGCGCGCCGACGACACCAACCATGATTGCCATGGGATGCGCGTCCCGGCGAAAGCCCGAGAAGAACCGGTTCATCTGCTCGTGCAGCATCGTATGACGTGTGATGCGCACGGTGAACGAGTCATACTGTTCCTTGGTGGGAAGCTCGCCGTATAGCAGCAGATAAGCAGTCTCCAGGAAGGTCGTATTCTCCGCTAGCTCGTCGATCGGGTAGCCTCGATAGAGCAGGATGCCCTCATCGCCGTCGATGAAGGTGATCTTGGATTCGCAACTCGCGGTGGACGTAAACCCGGGGTCATAGGTGAAGCAGCCGGTGCGCCCGTAGAGCGATGTGATGTCGATCACGTCAGGCCCCATCGTGCCGGAATGCACCGGCATCGAGTGCTCGCCGTCGCGCACCGTGACCGTTGCTTCGTCCACGTCGTTCGAGCCAAGCTTTTCAGCGATACTCATCTCAAGACCTCCTGGACCAAAAAAGGAAAAGCTGACACATCGCACGGATGGTCTATCAAGACTAAGCCGTGCGCCCAATGCCAGCCGCCGGAATTATTGCATTGCCGCATTTTCGCGTCGATTCTACTGCAGCGCAACACGACTTTTTGCTTAAATGTTACGCACTTTGCGCGCCGCTCGTCTGGTCGGCAATTCGACCTAAGGCCTCTTCGCGCCCAAGAACCTCAAGCACATCAAAGATACCGGGCGATGTGGACCGACCGGTCAGTGCGGCGCGCAGCGGCTGAGCCACTTTGCCAAGCTTCCGGTCGGTTCGCTCCGCGAAGGCACGAATACAGGCCTCGATTCCCTCAATGGACCACGGATCGACCAAGCGCAACGCTGGAAGCAGTTCGGCCAGGGTCTCTCGGCCTCCACCATCCAGGAGTTTGGCCGCTTTTTCGTCTGGGTGCAGGGGTCGCGTCTCGAAGAGATACCCGGCGCTCTCTAGCAAATCGATGAGGGTCTTGGCACGCTCCTTCAGACCAGGCATGGCGCGCGAGAGCTTCGCCCAACCGTCCTCGCCGATGCGCCGCTGAAGCTGATCGCCATCCGCAAGATGAGGCACGAGCGCCTTCAAATGACTCACGATCTCAGCATCGGGCATCGTGCGCAGGTAGTGGGCGTTAAGGCTCTCCAGCTTCGCGAAATCGAATCGCGCGGGCGAGCGTCCGATCGCCTCCAGATTGAACCAAGAGATCATCTCGTCCGTGGAGATAACCTCGGCATCGCCATGGCTCCAACCGAGACGCACCAGATAGTTGCGCAAGGCGACCGGCAGATAGCCCATCTCCCGATAAGCCTCGACACCGAGCGCGCCATGACGCTTGGAGAGCTTGGCGCCATCGGGGCCATGTATAAGCGGTACATGCGCATAGACCGGTGTCTGCCAGCTCAAGGCTTGAAAGAGCTGTGTTTGGCGTGCGGCATTGGTGAGATGGTCATCGCCGCGCACCACATGAGTGATTCCCATGTCGTGGTCGTCGACCACAACAGACAGCATGTAGGTCGGCGAGCCATCGCTCCGCAGGATTACGAAATCGTCCAGATCCTTGTTCGCGAACGTCACTTGGCCCTGGACTCGGTCCTCGATGACCGTCTCCCCATCTTTGGGAGCCTTGAATCGGATCGCCGGAGCAACCCCGTCGGGGGCCAGCGCTGGATCTCTATCCCGCCATGTGCCGTCATATCCGGGCGACCCGCCTTCGGCGCGCGCCTTCTCGCGCATGGCCTGGAGCTCCTCAGGTGTCGCGTAGCAGCGATACGCCTTGCCCTCGGCCAGCAGCTGCTCGGCGATCTCGCGATGCCGCGCCGCGCGCGAGAACTGATAGACGGGCTCATCATCCCAATCGAGCTCCAGCCAGCGCAAGCCGTCGAGAATGGCCGCGATGGCGGCGTCCGTGGACCGCGCCCTGTCCGTGTCCTCAATCCGAAGCAGCATTTTGCCGCCATGAGCTTTGGCGAACAGCCAATTGAAGAGGGCGGTGCGCGCGCCACCAATGTGTAGGAAGCCTGTCGGCGAGGGCGCAAATCGCGTGATTACGGTCTTGGTCATCGAATGAGGTCTTGGCCCAAGAGTCTGGCCGATAGGAAGGATCGAATTGAAGAAGGAAAGCTTTCGCGCGTGGGTGTAGCATAAGGGGGCGCAACGGTTAAGGGCTGGGCGGGGGAGCTATGCCGGGCACGCTCAATGGCGAAGGTGAGGTCGGCGGCAATTGGCCTCCGACGTTGCATGGCCGGCCACCGAGATGGTCGGCCTTGCTGGCGCGCGGACTTGCGAATGCTCTTGAGGCCGAGACAGACCGCTGGTTGCTCTGGCTGCCTGTCTTTTTTGCCTTTGGCATCGCACTCTACTTCGCATTGCCGTCCGAACCGGGGGGCCACGTCGCTGCCGCGATTGCTGTTATTGCGCTCGGCCTGTTGATGTTCGTCCCCAGAACCGTTTTTGGTCTCGCCTTCGGCGCCGCATTGCTCGCACTCGCTTTAGGCTTTGGCGCCGCCAAGCTCCGCACAGAACTGGTTCGTGCACCCGTGCTACAAGGGGAGCTCCGCCACGTCTCCGTGCAGGGCTATGTGGAGAAGTTCGAGCGGCGCGTGGATGCTCGAGACCGGCTGACGTTGCGCGTGCTTGCAATTGACCGGCTCGCGTCGGAAGAGACGCCGAAGCGCATACGCGTGACCCTATCGGGAAAGAACGTAACGCCGGTCCCCGGCGAAGCTGTGACGTTGCGCGCGACGTTGAAGCCGCCGCCGGAGCCCGTCGCCCCAGGGGCGTTCGATTTTGGCCGCCGGGCCTGGTTCAAACAACTTGGGGGGCTCGGCTACGCTACCGGCCGCATAGGCCCGCTCCAAGGGGCCCCGCCGGCGCCCTTGGGCTTGCGCTTGAAAGCCCATATCGATCGCCTTCGGGACGCAGTCGGCTCGCGCGTGCGCGCAGAACTCCCCGGCGAGAATGGAGCTATTGCTGTCGCCCTAATCACCGGTGAACGCAGCGGCATTCCAAGAAGCATCACCGAGGCCATGCGCGATGCCGGTCTGTCCCATGTCCTGGCAATTTCGGGGCTGCACATGGTGATCATGGCGGGCAGCGTGTTCTGGTTGGTCCGGGCGCTTTTGGCTGCTGTGCCCGCCCTGGCCTTGCGCTTCCCCATCAAGAAATGGGCCGCCGTATGCGCGCTGCTTGCAGCAACGTTCTATCTGCTCCTGTCAGGGGCATCCGTGCCGACAATCCGCGCCTATCTGATGATGGGCGTAGTCATGATCGCGGTTCTACACGACCGGCCCGCCATCACGATGCGCAATGTCGCCTTAGCCGCGCTCGCGATCCTCGCGTTCTCGCCCGAGTCGCTCTTCGACGTCAGTTTCCAAATGTCGTTCGCGGCCGTGGTAGGCCTAGTCGCAGTCTACGAATACTTGTCTGCACGCGAACGCCCGCCGCCATCCAAGGCCGGTCCTGTTTGGCGCGGTCTGCGCTGGGCTGGAATGTTCGTCGTTGGGGCCGGACTCACAACGCTCATCGCAGGTACGGCGGTCGGACCATTCGCCGCCTACCACTTCCACCGCATGACCCATTTCGGTATCGCCGCCAATATGATCGTCGCACCGCTCATCAGTTTACTGATTATGCCGATGGCGCTCTTGTCATTGCTTAGCATGCCATTCGGGCTCGAAGCCGTACCGCTCCAAGCCATGGGGTACGGGATTGGCCTTATGGTTGGGACGGCCGAATGGGTGTCTTCCTGGCCCGGCGCGGTCACAATTCTTCCGAACCTTTCAGGTTGGTCACTGGCGCTAATTGCGCTTGGGGGACTTTGGCTGTGCTTATGGCGGACGCGCCTGCGGGCGCTAGGACTTGTCATCGCGGGCCTAGGCCTGGCTCTGGCGCCCTCGGGAAACCACCCTGACATACTGATTGATAGAGACGGCAAGACAGCAGCCTTACGGGGCGAAGATGGTCTCATTTTCCCAACCGCCACGGCAGCATCCTTCAGCGTCGAAAAATGGCTCTTGGCTGACGGGGACGACACTGACCCAAAGCGCTTGCCAGAGCAGAGCCCATTCCGCTGCGATCCGCTTGGATGCGTGGGAACAGTCAAGGGCAAGACTGTGGCTCTGATCCGCGAGACCGGTGCGATCGCGGAAGACTGCCGTGTTGCCGATATTGTGATTGCGCCCTTCAGACTGGGCAAAGCCTGCAAATCCCCGCGCGTCATTGTCGATGGCAAGGCGTTGTCCGCATCGGGCGCCCATGCGCTTTATGTCGACGGATTATCTATACGCACTGAGACCGTCGCCAAACACCGCGGACGCCGTCCTTGGTCGGGCCACGACGCGCTATCCGGCCAGCGCGGGAGCGGGGATCGTAGCTCTAGCGGCAAAAGCCCCACACCGGGCGATGGGCGCTAGTAGCGGCGAATAAGCCCAACGAGACGACCCTGGACCCGCACGCGGTCCGGCCCAAATATGCGGGTCTCATAAGCAGGGTTGGCCGCTTCAAGGGCGATTGAGTTCCCACGCCGTCGCAAACGTTTCAACGTCGCTTCTTCTTCATCCACAAGCGCCACCACGATCTCTCCGTTGCTGGCATCGTCGCATTTTCGAACAATGATCGTGTCGCCTTCCAAGATACCCGCATCGATCATGGAGTCGCCCTTGACCTCGAGCGCGTAGTGTTCGCCCTTGGCCAGAAGCTCCGGCGGCACATCGATTGTATCCAGCTTCGTCTGAATGGCCTCAGCAGGAACGCCTGCGGCGATCCGGCCCATAATCGGCAAGGCGACGGTCTGTTCGCCAGAGGCAGCGTCTGCTGCCGGCGACGACGCCTGACCAAGGCTGCCTTCAATGACACTGGGCGAAAACCCGCGCCCCCGCGCAGCAACGCTCTGCGGCACCGATTCGGGGAGCTTGATGATTTCCATGGCCCGCGCCCGGTGGGGCAACCGGCGGACGAAGCCCCGTTCCTCAAGCGCCGTGATGAGCCGGTGAATCCCAGACTTGGACCGAAGATCCAAAGCTTCCTTCATCTCATCGAACGAAGGCGGAACGCCTGACTCCTTCAACCGCTCATGAATAAACATGAGAAGCTCTTTTTGCTTCGGTGTGAGCATCTGGCCCCCTTCTTGAACGGCTCGAACTGAGCGTCAACCAAACTTGCTTAGGCCACGATCGGATATGGCCTCGCCGGTATTGTACAAATCGTGAACAATATAGATGTTCTATTTGTGTTCCGCAAGCACAACCACGCAAGTGCAGGGGCGGGCGGCGCTTTTGGACGCCTTTTGTTCGTTTGATTCGGGTTGCCGCAGGGTTAACTAGCTTGGCAGCGGCAGAATGGCGACCCGTCCGCCTTCCGGAAGTCCCGGGGCGTGCGGTGCTTGAACAACGAGGCAGTCCGCGCGAGCCAAAGCGGCCATCAGTGACGAATCCTGCGAGGGCAACGGGCAAACAATGCGGGTGCCGTCTTCTGCGAAGGTAGAGATCGCCCGTTGATAGTGCTGACGGGGACCGTTCTTGGCGAGTGGTGCGCCAAGAATAGCCTCTTGCGGCGCGTCCTTCCGGCAATCGCCAAGAAGCGCGCGCACCATGGGACCCAGAAAAACGATGGCGCAAACAAGCGCCGAAACGGGATTGCCCGGAAGGCCCAGAACCCGCGTCGAGCCCAGCCGTCCTGAGAAGGTTGGTTTGCCCGGCCGCATCGCGATCCGTGCGAAGTCCAGCTCCAACCCTGCGCGGGCGAGGGCGCCCGTGACAAGATCGCGTTCGCCGACGGAGGCGCCCCCGATTGTTACGAGGACATCTGCATCCGCGCTCCTTGCGACTGCATGGGCAAGAGACTCCTCGTTGTCTCCTGCGATTCCGAGTTGGACAGGCATGCCGCCAAACGCCTCAACGAGCGCGCCAACGCCATAGCTGGCCGATGCCACGATCTGATCGGGACCCAAGGTGCTCCCGGGCGGCACAATCTCGTCGCCGGTCGACAGGATCGCAACACGCGGCTTCACTCGCACCGGCACCTCTGCGTGATTCATGGCAGCGGCAAGCATAACGGCGCGGGCGCCAAGGCGGGTGCCCGCCGTCAGCAGCACATCTCCCTCCATGAAGTCTTGGCCGCGAGGGCGGATGTACTGGCCGGAAACAGCGTGCTTGACGACAACGCTCTCCCCCAAAGTCTCCGTGTCTTCCTGGATTACGATCGTGTCCGCGCCGTCAGGAACAGGCGCGCCCGTGAAGATCCGAACGGCTTGACCCGGCTCGACGACACCACTGTAGCGCGCGCCAGCCACCGACTTGCCGACGAGCGCCAGCGTCGCGGGCGGGACGGCCACATCGGCTGCCCGAACCGCGTAGCCATCCATTGCCGACGAATCGAACGGGGGTTGGGTCAGTGTCGCTGCAAGGTCATCAGCCAGAACGCGACCCGCTGCTTGGTCAATACGCACACGCTCGACGCCCAGCGGCGTCAGTCCCCGCAGGGCCCGCTCAAGCGCATCCTCGACAGACATGAGGGCCATGGCTTCTTGGATGGCTCCCTAGGGCGCGCGAAACGTACCGGACCGGCCGCCAGTCTTCTCGACCAGGCGAATGCCAGAGAAACTCATGGCGCGGTCCACGGCCTTGCACATGTCGTAGAGGGTGAGGCAGGCGACCGTGACCGCCGTCAGTGCTTCCATCTCCACGCCGGTCTTGCCGTCTACCTTCGCCGTCGCTTCGACACGCACACGCGCGTTCTCCCGATCGGGTGCAAAGTCGACCGTGACCTTCGAAAGCGCAAGCGGGTGACACAGGGGGATGAGATCCGAAGTCTTCTTAGCGCCCATGATACCGGCCAGCCGCGCCGTGGCCAGCACGTCGCCCTTCGGCGCCGTGCCATCGAGAATCATATCGAGCGTCGCCGGCGCCATCGTCACGAAACCCTCGGCCACCGCCGTGCGGGCCGTCACAGCCTTTTCCGACACGTCGACCATATTGGCCTCGCCCCGCGCATTGAGATGCGACAGCGAGTTACTCATTGCGCGGCCTCAGTGGCACTGTTCTCGCCCGTCAGAAGGGCCCGAGTCGCGGCGGCTACGTTGGACTTACGCATCAGGCTCTCGCCCACCAAGAACGCCCGGACGTCGGCCTTACCCAGCCGCGTGACATCCGCAGGATGGAAAATACCGCTTTCGGAAACGACCACGCGATCGCCGGTGACGCGCGGCGCGAGCTGTTCCGTGGTCTCAAGCGTTGTGTCGAACGTCTTGAGATCGCGATTGTTGATGCCGATCAGTTCTGTTTTGAGCGTCAACGCGCGTTCGAGTTCCACCTCGTCATGGACCTCGGCGAGCACATCCATACCGAGATCGTACGCAGCGTCTTCCAGGTCATGCGCGAGGGCATCGTCTACCGCCGCCATGATGATAAGGATGCAGTCCGCACCGAGAACGCGAGCTTCAAGCACCTGATAAGGCTCGACCATGAAATCCTTGCGCAAAGCGGGTAGGGAGGTGGCCGCGCGGGCCATCGTGAGATACTCCGGATTGCCCTGAAACGAGGGACCGTCCGTCAGCACGGATAGGCAAGCGGCTCCGCCAGCCTCATAAGCGACCGCAAGGGTCGGGGGATCGAAATCGGCACGGATGAGTCCCTTGGACGGGCTGGCCTTTTTGATCTCCGCGATGAGACCGAAGCCACCCGCCGCGATGCGCGCCTTCAGAGCGCCGGCAAACGGGCGCGGCTTGTCGGCGGGATTGAGCTGTGCCCGCAGGTCATGCTCGGAGCGCATTTTCTTCGCAGCCGCAACCTCTTCGCGCTTATAGGTCAGAATTTTGTCGAGCACGGTCGCCATGGGATATCCCTATCCGTCTACGTTAGCATTGGTCCGCGCGACGAGCGCTTCCAAAACCTTGAAGGCCTTGCCACTGTCGATGGCCTCCGCAGCGAGGGTGACCCCGTCGCGCAACGTGTTGGCCTTTCCTGCGACCAGCAAGGCGGCAGCCGCATTCAACAGCACAATGTCTCTGACCGGTCCGGCATTGCCTTGCAAGATCGCCCGGATATGCGCTGCGTTCTCTTCCGCATCGCCGCCGACCAAGTCCTCAGGCTTTGCATCGGGTAACCCGGCATTGCGCGGGGAAATGCGGAATGTCGAGACCTTGCCGGAATCAAGGACCGCAACCTCGCTGACATGCGTTGTGGTCAGCTCATCCAGGCCGTCCAATCCATGCACGACCCATGCGCGCTCTACGCCCAAACGGCCAAGTACGTGGGCGATCGGCTCCACCCACTTGGCGTCGAACACGCCGACAACTTGGTACTTCGTCGCCGCGGGGTTGGCCAAGGGACCGAGTAGATTGAAGATCGTCCGTACGCCGAGTTCGCCACGCACCTTGGCCACGTGGCGCATGGCAGCGTGATGAGCCGGTGCGAACATAAAGCCCAAGCCGCACTCGGCGATGCAGGCCTCGATGGTTTCGGGCGGGCAGTCGAGATTGACCCCGAGGGCCGCCAGTACGTCCGCGGAACCAGAACGCGAGGAAATCGATTTGTTGCCGTGCTTGGCCACGGGGACGCCGGCACCAGCCACAACGAACGCGGAACAGGTCGAGATGTTGTGCGTACCCTTCGCATCGCCACCCGTACCACACGTGTCGATGGCGCCCTCGGGTGCCTTGACCGACAGCGCCTTCTTGCGAAGCACACCGGCTGCGCCGGCGATCTCGTCGATTGTTTCGCCGCGGACATGCATACCCATCAGCAAGGCGCCGATCTGCGCTTCGCTGGCTTCTCCCGCCATGATGGACTCAAATGCGGCAGCCGACTCCTGCTGAGTAAGGGTCTTGCCCTGGGCGACAGCCTTGATGGCCTCCCGCAAATCCATGGTTTCTGTGTCAGGCGCAGGCGAGGGGCTAGTGGACACCGGCCGCATCTTTCTCTGTCATGCCGCGGCTGCGCCGTTCCACGCGAGCCAAGTCCAAGAAGTTTGCGAGCAGCTGATGCCCGTATTCGGACGCGATGCTCTCGGGATGGAACTGAACGCCATGGACGGGATGGCGAGCGTGCTGCATGCCCATGATGATGCCGTCCGACGTCTCGGCTGTCACTTCGAGTTCCTCCGGCAACGTGTCCCGGTCAACGATGAGCGAGTGATAGCGCGTGGCCGAGAAGTCTTGTGGCAGCCCGGCAAAGATGCCTTTGCCCGTGTGATGCACCTTTGAGAGCTTGCCGTGCATCAGATAGGGCGCACGCACAACCTTGCCGCCGTAGACTTGGCCAATCGTTTGATGACCGAGACAGACACCGAGGATCGGCACGACGGGCCCGGCGCGGCGAACCAACTCAAGGCAAATGCCCGCGCGATCCGGGTCACACGGTCCGGGCGACAGCACAATGGCCTCGGGTCCTTCCGAGAGGACCTCGTCCACGGTCACCTTGTCGTTCCGGTAGACCTGGGTTTCAGCACCCAACTCCCCAAGGAAATGAACGAGGTTATAGGTGAAGCTGTCGTAGTTATCGATCAGGGTCAGCATGGGCTCAGAGTTAGGCCTTGTGCCGATGCGCCGTCAAGGTCGGCGGTCGGTTAGAGCCCTTCATGGCTCTAGGGAACGGCATCGCCGCGCACATCCCGGGGGACAAGGAACAGCGAAAGGCTGCCACTCCCCATATCAACACTCGACCAGAGGCCGGCCGTAAAGTTGATCACCGCGAGCCCCGCGGTTGGATACTTCTCACTCAACCGGTCGCGGAGTTCTTTCGGGCCACCGCCAATAAGGCCAAGGGCCAACGCCTGGATTTCCGGATTGTGCCCAATCAGCAATACGCTGCGCGCACCGGGCTGTAGATCGCGAAGCATCTCCAGCATGCCGTCCGGAGTCGCATGGTAAAGCGCGTCCGCGTAGACGACCTTGGGCTCTATTTTTAACTCGGGCAGTACGAGGGCGAGCGTGTCGACCGTGCGCTGCGCCGACGAGCACAAAACCAGTTCCGGGTCGATCCCACGTTCCGACATAGCCCGGCCCATGGCAGGTGCATCGCCCATGCCGCGCGTGTTCAGCGGCCGCTCACGATCGGGTAGGGCGGGGTTCTTCCAACTCGATTTGGCGTGACGCAGGAGGCTAAGAGTGAGCATGGTCTAAACCTCCCGAGCGTCCTATTGGCCGCGCTGGGACCGGGCGGCGAACCGCACGGCCTCGTCCGCCGCTTTGAAGAGAGCGCCCGCCTTGTTCACGCATTCAATCTGCTCGTTTTCCGGAAGGGAGTCAGCGACAATCCCGGCTCCCGCTTGGACATACATAACGCCGTCTTTCACGACGGACGTTCGCAGCACGATACAGCTATCCATCTCTCCGTCGGCGGAAAAATAGCCGACGCAGCCGGCGTAGATACCACGCGCAGACTCTTCGAGCTCGTCGATGATCTCCATAGCGCGGACTTTCGGCGCACCCGACACGGTACCGGCAGGGAAACCAGCCATCAGCGCATCAACAGAATCGTATTTGGACGACAGCTTCCCGGCAACATTCGATACGATGTGCATGACCTGGCTGTAATACTCCAGGAAGAAGCTGTCCGTAACCTTGACGCTGCCGACCTCGGCGACGCGGCCGACATCGTTGCGCCCGAGATCGAGCAGCATCAGATGCTCCGCGCACTCCTTGGCGTCGCCAAGCAGCTCTTGCGCCAGTGCCTGGTCTTCCTCTGGCGTGTGGCCGCGCGGACGCGTGCCCGCAATGGGCCGAATGGTGACACCCCCGTTCCGTACACGCACCAAGATCTCAGGGCTCGATCCGACCACCGCGAACCCACCGAAATTGAGGTAGTACAGAAAGGGCGAGGGATTGACCCGCCGCAGAGCTCGGTACAGCGAAAACGAGGGAAGCGCGAACGGCGCCTCAAATCGTTGGCTCAGGACCACTTGGAAAATATCCCCTGCGGATATGTACTCCTTCGCGCGCGCCACCTTGGCCATATAAGCGTCCGGCGGCGTCATGGCCTGCGGTTCCGGATGCGGTACGCCGTCCGCAGACTCCGGCTTGTGCGGCAGAGGCTGATCGAGCCGGTCCAGAATGACGTTCAGGCGCTCACCGGCGCGCACATAAGCGGCTTTGGCGCTGACGTCAGGCGTGGGCCGCACCGGCGTTACGACGCAAAGCTCGTCCTTAACGCTGTCGAAGATGACGATGAGTGTCGGCCGAACGAGGATGCTGTCGGGTAGACCGAGATCGTCCGCAGGGCCATCAGGCAGGCTCTCAATCAAGCGCACTGTATTGTAGCCCATGAAGCCGAATATGCCCGCCGCCATTGGGGGCAGCGCCTCGGGAAGGGTGATCTTGGACTCGGCCAACAAAGCCCGCAGACTCTGAAGGGTGTCCTGCTTGAGGGGCGCAAAACCGTCCGGATCGGATTGCGGGCTCCGATTGACCTCCGCAAGGTTCCCGCTCGCCCGCCAAATCAGATCCGGCTCGCAACCGATGATCGAATAGCGGCCACGGTTAGAGCCGCCCTCGACGGACTCGAACAGGAAGCTGTTGGGCCGTTCATCGGCGATCTTGAGCATCGCCGAGACCGGCGTTTCCAGATCGGCGACAAGCCGCGTCCACACCACCTGCGGCTCGCCCTTGTCGTAGAGGCGCGCGAAAGCGGCAAAGTCTGGCTCCATGGGCGCCGAACCGAGATCCGGCGGGGAGGGACTTACCGAAGCTGGCGCCGAACTCATGGCTCCTCGCCGCTGCCCGTCAAGCGCGCCAAAGCCGGCCGGTTGATCTCCACGCCGTATGTCTGCTCCAGCTCGCTGAAATACTCGGCGATAATGTCCTCGCTGTAGAGGAGTCCAATCTGCCTATTCAACTGGCTGAGCGCCCGCGAATCGACCTCTGGGGGCTCGACGATGTCCTCCACCTGAAACACGATGCGGCCTTCATCGACGCCGGATGCAGCCGAACCGAACCCACCCTTGGGGAGGGTGAATGCCTGCTGCACCGCCGGGGGAAGGACGTTGACCGTGATGTCGTCGCGCTTCAATGCCGACGTCGGCAGCACATCCTGGCCGAGCTCCTTGGCAACATCCTCAAGCGACTTTGCGCCGCTATTCAGCTCACTGATGAGCTTCTGCGTAAACGCCTTGACCTTGTTTCGGGTCGCTTCTCCCCGCCATCCTTTCTCGGCCTCCGAACGGACCTTGTCGAAGGGCGTGAGTGTCTCTGGTGTAATACCCAGAACCTCGTACCACACCACACCGTCGTCTCGTGCATCGATCGGATCGTTCTCGATCCCTGCGTCGGTGGCGAACACGCCGTTCAAGAGTTCTTTTTGGGCGGGCGCTTCGAACTGCGAACCATCTGGCTTGCGACCAGCGCGGTCGACCTGATCGACAACGACATACTCAAGCTTCAGCTTGGCCGCGGTTTCCTCGAGGGTCGAGCCCGACGCAAGCTCGTCCTCGACCTTGTCGTGCACGTCAAAGATCGCGCCGGAAGCACGTTCTTTGACCATGTCGTTCTCAATGTTGGCCTTTGCCTCTTCATAGGTGGGAATCTTGCCCGGCGCGATCTCCGTTACCCGCACCAGAACGACGCCGCCAAGCTTACCTGTTATCGGCTTACTGACCTCGTCCTTTTCGAGCTTGAAAGCCTCCTCGGCAACAATGGAATCGGCGAGATCCTTCTTGGCCACCACGCCAAGGTCGATATCGGATTCGGTCAAACCTAGTTCTTTCGCCGCCTCGACGAAATCTGTGCCCGATGCGATCGTCGCGGCGATTCCCTCAGCTGCCTCCACGTTCGGGAGCGCGATCTGCTGCACACGCCGCTTTTCTGCTTCACCGAGCGTGTCCCGCTTTATCTCGTACGTGGCCTCGATATCGGCCTCACTGATGTCTAGTTCATCCCGAACCGTTTCGGGCGTAACGGCGATGAGGCCGACCTTCCGGTATTCCGGCTGCGTAAAGGCCTGTCTTTGGTTCTCGTAATAGGCCTTGAGGTCCTCCTCGGTCGGGTCCCCAACGGTCTCCGCCGCGGTCTTGGGAACGAGCACATACTTCAGAACGCGCCTCTCTTCGTTGAAGCGGTTCAGAGCATCGACGACAACTTTGGGACTGCTCGCAACTTCACCGACTGTCACGAGCAACTGGCGCCGTAGTGTCTGCTCCCGAAGCGTCTGCAGATAGGCCGCTTCACTCATGCCGATATTGCGCAAGGCAGACTGAAACGCGAGTGCGCTGAAATTGCCTGCGCTGTCCTGGAAGGACGGATCCTGAGTAATCTGCGCGAGGAGGGCTTCGTCGCTAATGCTGAGACCAAGTTTGTTCGCGTGGGCATCGACCGCCGCGCCGCCAACAAGCCGCTCCAACACACGTTGGTCAAGACCGGCGGCGCGTGCCTCTTGCAGGCTAAGAGCGCGGCCCGCGTCTTGGCTCATCGTGCGAAGGACTTCTTGCTGGACGCGCTGATAGTCCTGCGGAGAGATCTCTGTATCGCCGACTTGGATCAGTGTCTGACGGCCATAGCCGGTGAAGATATCCGCAATACCCCAGACGGCGAAGCTCACCACCAAAAGGGCCACGAGAATTAGACCGAATGTTTTTGCTGCGCCTTTGCGCAATGTGTCGAGTGCCACGCCTCGAAAACCTTCTTATTGATGATTTGCCAAATGCGCATCCGCGTCCGATAACCGCTTCGCGCGGCGCGCATCATAGGTAGACAGCGCGGGTGCGGCAACACGCACACGCAAAGGAAAATGGCGCCATTACGATATGGTAATCGCGCGAATTGGGGGAAGAGTGACCAGGATTAAGCCGCTTGTCGCCGGGAACTGGAAGATGAATGGCCTGGGCGGCTCACTCTCAGAGCTCGCCGCGCTTCGAGACCATCTCGCTGCCTCGCCCGTTCCGGAGGCCGATGCCATGATGTGCCCGCCGGCTACGCTGCTGACCCGCGCTCATGAGGTCCTGTCAGGCTCGGGTATCCTTCTCGGTGCTCAAGACTGTAGCCCACACCCCTCTGGCGCCCATACAGGCGACATCTCAGCCGAAATGCTGGCTGATGCGGGTGCGACCGCTGTGATTGTCGGCCATTCCGAACGGCGCCACGATCACGGTGAAACGGACGCGGAGGTTCATGCTAAAGCGCTTGCAGCCTACCGTGCTGGCCTGACGGCAATCATCTGCATCGGCGAGACCGAGGAGCAATACCGGGAGGGGCACACCCTGGATGTCCTCCGCAGCCAACTTGAAGGCTCGGTACCGGAGGGCGCTCGCGCGGGCACCACAATCGTGGCCTATGAGCCGGTCTGGGCGATCGGTACGGGGCTCACGCCGACGCCTCCCGAGGTCGCGCAAGTCCATGGGCTTATTCGCACGGTCCTCGGCCAAATGCTGGGCGATTCGGAGGCCGGCGCCATGAGGCTGCTTTACGGCGGGTCTGTGAAGCCCTCCAACGCCGCCGATTTGCTTTTCGTTCCGGACGTAAATGGCGCGCTTGTCGGCGGGGCAAGCCTGAAGGCCAAGGATTTTTACGAGATAATGTCTGTATACGCGGGAAGCGGGATCTGACACGCAGCGCGAAAAGCCTGGGTCGGCGCTTGCAAATCAGCTATGGTTCTGCATTCTGCCAAGATGATTACGGCAGGGGGGCCAAGATTTGCCTGGGAAGCCGGTTTTGCCTGGGAAGCCGATGACGAAGCTGCATCCAATGGCAGTTACGCTGCTCGTTGTCGCAATCATTGTGCCTTATGGGATGGCGCATGCCGAACCCTTGGAAGCGGAAGAGTGTAAGGCACTCAAATCCCAGCAGAAAACACTTCTAACGCCAACGGTCAAAGCCGCGCTGAGACTGGGGCCGGACTGGGTGAAAGACAACCTTCACAACCACGAGATGATCGAGCGGGTTCGGGAGTACCTTTCGGTGGAAGAGAAGGTCGCATTCCGTTGCAGAACCAATGGCGTCCGGATTCCGAAGCCGCTGCCGCCCTCACTGCCTGACCGCAAGCCCGCCGTCCCGACCTTTGTTGTAGCCGGGTTGGATGCCACTTCACTCATGCCGTTACGCAATCCCTCGAGAGAGGCGGGTGATGCGGTCCTTTCGGCAATCGGGGTCTCCGAAGGAGAGGGAGAAGGCGACATAGATGATGGCGCCGACGCGGTTTCCGGCGCGGACCCGGCAGCCGAGAGCGCTGCCGCCGGGGTCGACGCAATCCGGGAGGCAATCGCCAAAGACGAGGCCGCCATTCGGCAGGGGCTAGCCAAGCCCTAGCGGATTCGGATAAGACAGCGCCTTCGACTAACAAGGCGATACTATGAGCACCGTAATTCTTCTAATCCATGTGATGATCGCGATTGCCCTCGTGGGCGTCATCCTGCTCCAGCGTTCCGAGGGCGGCGCGCTCGGCATTGGTGGCGGCGGCGGCGGAGGCGGCGCTGGCTTTATGACCGGCCGCAGCGCCGGCGATGCCCTCACACGGACCACGGCCATTCTTGCCGCGTGCTTCTTCGCCACGAGCTTGACCCTGTCAATCCTCGCCAGCAGCAATACGGCGTCTGGTCCCTCGGTTGTGCCGACGACGGGCGGCGAGGGCGGTCTAACGCCGCTTGCGATACCTGGACAGGGCGAACCGGCTGCGCCTGCGGCCCCTGCAGCGCCGTCCGGACCGCAGGTCCCGCAATCGAACTAACCGACCCTAGAGCCTTCCATGATTAGCTTGACCCATTCTGCCGAGGCGTTTTGGGTGCAGGATCGAGGAAAAATTTGAAAGCGTATCCGGCGATACGGTCAAGAATCTTTCCGACGATAATGGACCCAAAACACCCGGTCCCGAAGGGATTCCGCCCTGACGGCGGTCCGTGGCGAAACAGACCTTGCCCGATGCGGGGGCGTCGCACTTCGGTTTGTTTCACCACAGCCCATCCATCAGATGCGCAACAGAATTGATCCAATCTAGCCATGAAAGGCTCTGGAGTTGCGCACAGGAAATTCTGCGCCAAGACGTCTCGCAAGCGAGGTTTGGGCTGCGCATGAGTAAGGACTCGGTGTAGGGTCGAGGCCCATGGCGCGGTACGTTTTCATTACCGGCGGCGTGGTTTCCTCACTCGGCAAGGGACTCGCTTCGGCAGCGCTTGGAGCGCTCTTACAGGCGCGCGGCTTTCGCGTGCGCCTCTGCAAGCTCGACCCCTATTTGAACGTCGATCCGGGAACCATGAGCCCCTATCAGCACGGCGAAGTCTTCGTCACCGACGACGGCGCCGAGACGGATCTGGACCTAGGTCACTATGAGCGCTTCACTGGCCGGCCGGCGAGGCAGGCCGACAACATCACCACAGGGCGGATTTACCAGGAGATCATCGCCAAGGAGCGACGGGGCGACTACCTCGGCGCAACGGTTCAGGTCATTCCGCATGTGACCGACGCCATCAAGAATTTCATTGTCACCGGCAACGAAGACGTAGACTTCGTCCTCTGTGAGATCGGCGGCACTGTGGGTGATATCGAAGGCCTGCCATTCTTCGAGGCCATTCGCCAACTCGGCAACGACTTGCCAAGGGGGATGAGCGCGTACGTTCATCTCACGCTGTTGCCATTCATTCCGAGCGCCGGCGAACTCAAAACAAAGCCCACCCAGCACTCCGTTAAGGAATTGCGGTCCATCGGCATTCAGCCAGACGTCTTGTTGTGCCGGGCGGATAGGCCGTTGCCCCCGGATGAGCGCCGCAAGATCGCGCTGTTCTGTAATGTGCGTCCTGAGTCCGTGATTCAGGCTCTGGACGTATCGAGCATCTACGACGTACCGCTCGCCTATCATTACGAAGGGCTCGACAGCGAGCTCCTGGCTGCCTTCGGCATCACGGACGCGCCGGCGCCGGATTTGTCGATGTGGAACGACATTTCGGCCACGATTGCCGAGCCCGATGGCGAGGTGACCATCGCGATCGTCGGCAAGTATACGGGCCTGAAGGACGCCTATAAGTCCCTGAATGAGGCACTCACCCATGGCGGGATCGCCAACAAGGTGAAGGTCAATCTCGAATGGATCGAGTCGGAGGTCTTCGAGAGCGAGGACGCGGCAGCCTACCTCGAAAACGTCAACGGCATTCTTGTGCCCGGCGGATTCGGAGAACGCGGCGCGGAAGGAAAGATCCTTGCCGCCCGCTACGCCCGCGAACGGAACTTCCCGTATTTCGGTATCTGTTTCGGCATGCAGATGGCCGTGCTGGAAGTCGCACGCCACGAAGCCGGCATCGAGAACGCAAGCTCTACGGAGTTCGGACCGACCGACGAGCCGTTGATCGGCCTCATGACCGAGTGGATGAAAGGCGACGAACTGGAGCGCCGTGAGCAGAACGGCGATCTAGGCGGCACAATGCGGCTTGGCGCCTATGACGCTACACTCGCGCCTGACAGTAAGGTCGCCGCAATCTACGGTGCCACGGAGATTTCGGAACGGCATCGGCACCGTTACGAAGTGAACATGCGCTACCGCCACCGGTTGGAGAAGGCGGGTCTGCGCTTCTCAGGCTTGTCGCCGGATGGCCTTTTGCCCGAGATCGTGGAAATACCCGACCATCCCTGGTTCGTCGGCGTCCAGTTCCACCCCGAGCTGAAGTCACGGCCCTTCGAGCCGCACCCGCTCTTCAAGTCCTTTATTGCGGCGGC
Organism: Methyloceanibacter sp.; assembly: GCA_030064755.1. Taxonomy (GTDB): domain Bacteria; phylum Pseudomonadota; class Alphaproteobacteria; order Rhizobiales; family Methyloligellaceae; genus Methyloceanibacter. The sequence goes on from JASJEH010000025.1 coordinate 27,679, forward strand.
TGTAGAGCAGAGCCGCCTGGTCTGAGCACGGGGGGATCGCGTGGCGGAAAAGCGGCTCAAAGGGTCTTGTGCCTGCGGACAGGTTACGGTCGAAACACGCGGTGAGCCGTACCGGGTTGGCGTGTGCCATTGCACCGCATGCCGCAAGGCCCATGGCGCACCTTATAGCTTCTACGCCGTGTTTCCGCCAGAAGCCGTCACCGTGTCAGGCGATGTCATCGCGTTTGCAAGCAGCGAGAAGGTCCGGCGCTATTCCTGCAGCAAATGCGGCGCACCCATCTACTCGACCTATTTCCGTGAGGACGAGTTCTACGTTTATCCCGGCTCCTTCGATGAGATTGGAGCTTTCACGCCAACGTACGAACTTTGGACGAAGCGCCGGGAGCCCTGGCTTCCTGCGTTTCCCTCCTGCGTTAGCCAATACCCAGAAAGCCGCCAGAAATGGACGCGCCACGAACCTGAATAGCTCTCTTGCGACCACAGCAAAGACTGTTCTGACGGTTGACGCATGCGTGGTTCGCGCCCAAGAAGAACCGGATGAATGAAGCACTGACGCCTGCACCAGCCGCTAGCGTCGCCATCGGCGACGTGACATTTGGCAACGCAAAGCCGCTTGCGATCATTGCAGGGCCTTGCGCCCTGGAGAGCCGGGCACACGCGCTCGAAACGGCGGCGGCGCTGAAGGAAATCGCCGACCGGCTCGGGATCGGGCTCGTCTATAAATCGTCTTTCGACAAGGCCAACCGCACAAGCCTTTCAAGCGCTCGGGGACCCGGCTTGAAAGAAGCTCTGCCCATCTTCTCGGAAATTCGCGAGACACTAGGCTTACCGGTCGTCACAGACGTTCATGAGCCGGACCAATGCGCCGTCGCGGCTGAGGCGGTGGACGTTCTGCAGATCCCGGCGTTTCTGTGCCGCCAGACCGATTTGCTGGTCGCCGCTGCCAAGACGGGCAAGGCGGTCAACGTAAAGAAGGGGCAGTTCTTGGCGCCCTGGGACATGCGGCACGTGGTGGCGAAGGTGGTCGGGGCCGGAAACCCCAGTGTTCTCGTGACAGAACGGGGCGTATCCTTCGGCTACAACACGCTGGTCTCGGACATGAGGGCTTTGCCGATCCTGGCAGAGACTGGTGCGCCGGTCATTTTCGACGCGACACATTCGGTTCAGCAGCCCGGCGGGCAGGGCGGAACCAGCGGCGGCGAGCGCCGCTTCGTGCCAGTCCTGGCTCGGGCCGCGGTAGCCGTCGGCGTTGCCGGCGTCTTTATCGAAACCCACCAGGACCCCGATGCGGCGCCCTCGGACGGCCCGAATATGGTGCCGCTTCGGGAGCTCGAAGACTTGCTCAAGGAACTCGTGAGCTTCGACCGCTTGGCCAAATCCCTGACCTGAAGTCTCTGACCTGACGCGCTGAGGAACCAAGCGCGCGCCTAAAAGGGCGCGATCAGATGCTCCGTTTCCGGATCCCAGCGCCAGAGCCTGGCATTCGTGAGATGCGTACCACCCCACCACCGGTCAATAGCGTGGTGCTCGGCCCAATCGGCTTTGTCTTCGACAACCTCTTTGCCAAGCGTCGTGAGGGCGGGCTGACTCTTCACGTAGGCTTCCACGCGCGCCTTGTCTTCGACTTGAAACGGCGCCCCCTCGAGACCTGCAATCAACGGTGAAGGGCCGAGCGCCAGTCCATCGAGAACGCGCCAGAAACTCCAATCGCCCATGAACTCGGCGTCCTCCATCTTCTGCACAGCACCGAACAGGGCGACCGACGTGAGGTCCGAACCGGTGTTTAGACAGGTCAGGATTTGACGCTCGGTGCGCGTTAAGCCATCGGGTCCCGGGAGCTCCTCGAGCATCCGCAGTACAGCACCCCGAAGGAAGGGGAGCGCCGAGAGGTCCTCATTCAGAAGATGGGCCCAGGCCTCAGGCGTAGGCTGGCGGAAAGCGGCCCAAGCCCGAACGGCCAGATCGAGCTGCCCGTCGGTGACCGGCTGCGCCGCCGCTGCTTGCTCAGAGATCGTCTCCGGTTCCTGCCGGCCGATGTACTCGTCGGCTTGGACCAAAACGAACGTCTCTGGCTCACGCGGATGAGCCGCAAACCAATCAAGGATCTCCAAGAGTTGAAGCTGATCGTAAAGATCGTGCTCGAACCACAGAAACACGCGATCAAAATTGTCATTGATTGAAAGGCCACGGAAGCGAGCGGAGAAATCAAGCTTCAGTGCTTCCTCATCACCCGCGCCCACCGAAGCAAGATACGCGACACGCACATCCGCCAGCTCCTCAGGCGTTTCGGTGAGCGGAACGGGACCTTCGTGAAGGATATCCCGCCACGGCAGAACCTCCGTGCCTTGAAACGTTCTGCGCAAGAGTTCGCCGGCGCTATCGCCGTTGGTGATGATGAGATCGACCATTGGTACGAAGCCTTCCCCGCTGTCAGCCGCGGCCACGATAGGGCGCGACACCCTGGTCGGGGATCCAGATGCCTTCAGGCTCGGTGCCGTACTGCCAGAACACGTCGATGGGGATGCCGCCGCGCGGGAACCAATAGCCTCCAATCCGAAGCCAAGACGGCTTGAGCAGATCGGCGATCGTCTTGCCAATTTTCAGCGTCGTGTCCTCGTGGAAGGCTGCTGTGTTCCGGAAACTGCCCAGGAAGAGCTTGAACGACTTAGATTCGACCAGCCAACTGACCGGCGCATAGTCGAGGACGAAGTGCGCAAAGTCCGGCTGGCCTGTGACGGGACACAAGCACGTAAATTCTGGCGCGGTGAAGCGCGCCACATAGGGCGTGTCTGGATGAGGATTCGGAACCCGTTCAAGGATGGCCTCATCTGGTGACGCGGGGAGGGGCGTCGCCTTGCCAAGCTGCTTAAGCCCTTTGTTCTTTGACGCGTCCTTCTTGGAAGCGTTCTTCACCACTTCAGCCATTTTCTTGGCTGGGCTTTTTGAGGATTTATTCGCTGGCCGTTTAGCCATTGTTCTACTCGGCGGCGAGCCGCATCGGCGGTCCGTGATAGATGCACCCCTCGTTGCAGGAGTCCCGCGCGACCACGATCTCGACAAGGCCCGGCAGACGGTTATGGAGCCGGTCCCAGAGCCACATGGCGATCCGCTCCAAGGTCGGCGCGGATAGACCATCGACCTCGTTCAACATACGATGGTCCAACGCGTCCCGCGCATCCCGGATCGCCGCTTCCAGCTCACCAAAGTGGATAATGATGCCCGTATCCTCATCGGGCTGGCCGTCCACAGTGATGCGCGCGCGAAAAGAGTGCCCATGGACACGGGCATTGGGATGGCCAGGAGGGGCCGACGGCAGGAAATGGGCCGCCTCGAATGTGAATTCCTTATAAATTCGCATGTGCGCTGTTTAGGGGATTTTTGCGCTGCCGACCAGGGGCTGTAAACGCCTGCGTCAACGCGTGAACGGGCCTTATGGCAATCCCAGGATTTTGTGGGTTTGCAGACTCAAGCGCCATCTCGGGTTCTTCAGGCAATAATCGATCGCCGCTTGCAGGTTTTTCGTTCCGCCCGCGCGATCATCGAGTGGCTGCAGCAGGAAATGTGTGAACGCGAGCCCGAGCACGTCCTCGGGCGCGATCTCCGCCTGCGGGTAAACCAACTTCAGCTCATCGCCAAACCGCTGCTGAAGCGGCGCGCCGGGCTTCGGACTGACACAGATCCAATCGATTTCGTC